>UQDJ01000027.1 GCA_900539675.1 uncultured Coriobacteriaceae bacterium
CTATTGTTCTGTTGGGTGGTCACGATAAGGGTACCCCTCTTGAGGATTTGGTATCTGCAGCGGAAAAGCACTGCAAGGCTGTCGTCTGCTTTGGCGAAGCGGGAGCGCGATTCCTGGAGGCCTTCAAGGATGCCAATTTGGCGGTATACAGTGCCCATCACCTAGAGGATGCACTTGACGAAGCGCTCTTACATGCGCAGGCGGGCGATATTGTCATGTTGTCGCCAGCATGTTCATCCTTTGATGAATTTAGTTGCTTTGAAGAGCGCGGCGACGTGTTCAAAAAGCTCGTAAAGGCGCGTCGCCAGAAACGGGGAGCTTGATTTATATGGCCCGGGCGCGAAACACAGAATCAAAACGCAGCAAATCGCCCTCAACGTCAATTTTTAAAAGCGCTCCAGCGCAGGTGATGGTGCCTCGCCTGATGGTAGGCTTGGCCGCACTTGCTCTAGTGGTGCTGGGTCTAGTTATGGTGTATTCGTCTTCATCGATTACGGCTTTTATCGAAGAGGGCGATTCAACTGGCGAAGCTATTAAGCAGTGTATTTTTGTCGTTATAGGTATCGTGTGCGCGATCGCCATTGTTCTGTTTATCAAAACAGATACCTTATATGGTCTGGGCGGCTATCTTTTCTGGGGCGGCTGTATCGTTTTGTTGCTGCTTACGCCCGTGCTGGGTACGTCCGCTTTGGGCGCAAAGCGTTGGATTGTATTGGGGCCTGTCAGCATCCAGGTTTCTGAATTTATCAAAATTGCCTTTATTCTTATGGCGGCGCGTATTGCGCAAGATTACCGTCAAGGAGAAATTGATTTACATCAAACGGTGGCAAGATCGATCGTCTATATCATTTTGCCTCTGGCATTCTTATTTCTGACGCAGTCAGACTTGGGAACGACGCTGATTTGCTGTGTTGGTCTTTTGGTAGTAATGATGTTGTCTGGCCTTTCTAGCAGAGTATTGCTTGTCATTATTGGCGCAGGCATACTCTTTGGTATTTTAGCGATTGCGTTTCAAGGCTATCGTTCCGGACGCATCGAAAGCTTTCTAGACCCTTGGGGGGCCGCACAAGAGGGTGGATATCAGCTGGTCCATTCCTTTAAAGCTTTGGCTGCCGGCGGCTTATTTGGTGTCGGCATTGGCAATTCGTATGAGAAGCTGCAGTATCTTCCTGAAGCAGAAACGGACTTTATCTTTGCTATCATTGGCGAAGAGATGGGCCTGATTGGCGCCGTGTTGGTCATCGTGGCCTTTTTGGCTATTTTGCGTGGCGGATTCATGATTGCCAGTCAGTCGCGGTCGTCATACGGTCGATGCGTGGCAGCTGGCCTTACGACTATGGTGGTATTCCAGGCGTTTTTGAACATTGCCTGTGTTGTAGGTCTCTTTCCTACGACGGGCAAGCCGTTGCCCTTCATTTCGTCGGGCGGTTCGTCTATGCTCTCATCGCTTGTGTTAGTTGGCGTGATACTGGCTATTTCCTTTGATTCTCATAACGAAGGGGAGTATCGTCAACGACGCGATAATTTACATGTAGTGTCTTCGTATAACACGGGCAATCGTCAGGGATCGTCACCTCGAAACGAGGTGTTGCGGACGCGCTTCAGCGAAGAGTTGCCCCGCGAAAGCGGGGAAGTTCTGCGCAGCTCTTTGCGTGTGATTCGCGGTGGAGGACAAACGCAAGTCTCTGCGATACATGCTCGCACGATAGATCATTGACCGGCAATAGGCCAGAAAAGAAACGCTCGTCTGACAGCAGATAGAGTGCCTGCCGGATCGGCAATGGTGATGGAGAGCCGCGCTTCGCGGGTCGCTAGGAGGTAAGAAATGCGCATTGTGCTATCTGGCGGTGGCACCGCTGGTCATATTAATCCGGCGCTTGCTTTAGCCGAAGTGCTTAAAGAGCGCGGTCACGAAGTCTATTTTGCTGGCACCCCTACCGGGGTAGAAGCGGTACTGGTGCAGGCTGAGGGTATTCCATTTAAGGGATTTGAAGCGAGCGGTTTTGATCGCAAGCATCCGCTATCGTTGATGACGGGTTTGCGCAAGCTGTCCAAGTCTGCAACAGAGGCTTCTCGTTGGTTTATGGAAATTCGTCCAAATGCCGTTGTGGTGTTTGGTGGTTATGCATGCCTGCCGGTGGGACGTGCGGCAAAGCCAATGCATATCCCTCTGATAATTCATGAACAGAATTCAGTTATGGGCATGGCGAACGACTTCCTGTCCAAAAGCGCTGCCGCAATCTGCCTGACCTACCAGTCCGCTGGTCATAACATTGCCAACCAGAATAAGGTCATCGTGACGGGCAATCCGGTTCGTTCATCTGTATTGAAGGCGACACGCGAAGAGGGCCGTGAGTATTTGGGTATTCCCAATGATGCTACGGTCTTGTTGGTGTTTGGGGGCAGTTTGGGTGCTCGTCATATCAATACGGCGTTGTGCGAAATGAAAGATGAATTACTTGCGCTTGACAATGTGTATGTGGTTCATATCACCGGTCCCAAGGAACTGGAAACGGTAGAAAAAGACTTGGCACTTACCGATGAAGAAAAGAAGCGCTATCAGGTCATGGGATATCAGGACCATATGGGCGAAACACTTGCTGCAGCAGACTTGGTAGTATCGCGTGCTGGCGCTTCATCTCTTGCAGAAATTTCTGCTCGCTGTATTCCGGCGGTATTGATTCCGTTTCCGTATGCTACAGCCGACCATCAGACGGCTAACGCAACGGAATATGTTGAACGTGGCGCTGCGGTATTGATGTCCGATGATAAAGTGGAAGATTCTCAGTTCTCTGAAACGGTATTGCGTTTGCTGGAAAGCCCCGAGGAACGCGAAAAGATGAAAAAAGCAGCTGCAACGTTTGAAACGCAGGATGCTGCTTCGCGTTTGGCAGACGTCGTCGAATTGGTAGCGATCAAGGATAAGCCTAAGCCAGCCGATGAAGATGAAGATAACGCAGAGGATGAAGACGGAGACGAAGAATAAGGCAAGGACGATCTCAAGGAGGATGTCCGTGACTGAACAGCAAATACATAAAGTGCATTTTATTGGCATTGGCGGCGTAGGGATGAGCGGTATTGCCCAGGTGGCGCACGAGCAGGGCATGGATGTATCCGGTTCCGATCTGCGTGAAAGCCGCTACACCAAGCAGCTTCGCGATGCTGGTGTGCGCGTATATATTGGTCAGAGCGCCAACCATATCATTGAGGAAAATCCCGATGTGGTGGTAGTCTCCACCGCTATTTTGCCGGAAAATCCTGAACTTAAAGAAGCGAAGGCTCGCGGTATAGATATTTGGCATCGAGCCAAAATGCTTGCCGAGCTGGGACGTGGTCGCCGCACACTGGCGGTAGCGGGCACTCATGGCAAAACAACAACATCTTCGATGTTGGCTTCCGTTATTGACGAGATGGGCATGGATCCAACGTTTTTGATCGGTGGTATTGTGCGCGCGTATCATTCGAATGCGCACTGCGGCAAAGGCGATTATTACGTCGTCGAGGCCGATGAAAGCGATAAGTCATTTACGTATCTAGATCCTGAATCGGTGCTGGTTACCAATATTGAGGCAGATCATCTAGACCACTATGCCGATCTCAATGAAATCTATAAGCTGTTCGGTGATTTTATGTCTTCGGTACATGAAGATGGCTATGCGGTTGTATGCGGTGAAGATAAAGCGCTCACCAAGGTGGCACGGTCCACTGGTGATAGGGTGCTGACCTATGGCTTTGATGCCGAATGCGATACGGTTGTATCCAACTATGAGGTGCATGGCGTATCCACATCATTTAGCGTTACTCTGCCTAATGGCAAGGTGCTTTCGTGCAGTCTGAAACAGAATCCAGGTCGCCACAATGCGCTTAATGCAGCGGGCGTTTTGACGCTTTTGATGACTCAAGGCTTTGATATGGACAAGGCGGCAGAAGCGCTGTCTCGCTTCTCGGGGGTGCGCCGCCGTTTTGATTTGGTCGGCGAAGTTAACGGCATCACTATTTTGGATGATTATGCCCATCATCCCACCGAAATTGCTGCCACTATTGCCGCAGCTAAAAGCCTGGATTTCAAACGGGTATGCATCGTTTTCCAGCCACATCGTTATTCGCGCATCAAATTGTTTACTGACGTACTGCGCCACGAATTTGCTCATGCCTTTGATCAGGCTGATATGGTGGTGTTTATGGACGTGTACTCTGCAGGTGAAACGCCAGTACCGGGTGTTACCGGCGCAAGCTTTATGGAGCCAGTCGCTCAAAATCCTGATCATCCGCACGATCTGATATATATTGAACGCCGTATGGACGTGGTGCCGTATCTGGTGAAGCATCTCAATCCGGGCGATTTGATCATTACGATGGGTGCAGGTGACGTAACAGGCATTGGCCCAGCGCTGTTGGCTGCACTACGTGAGCAGGGCGAAGGACGTGCCTAATGGCAGCACGTCATGCTTCTGAGTTGGAGCTGTTGCGCTTCGATGACGATTTCGATGGATCCATACGTCTTGATGAACCCATGTCACGCCACACCACCTATCGTATTGGTGGGTTGGTGCGTGCTTTTGTAGAAGTAAATTCCATCTGCTCCTTGAGCACTATCTTAAAAGTGTGTTTGCAGGAGCACCTGTCATGGTATGTGGCCGGCAAGGGCTCAAATCTGTTGGTTGCTGATGAGGGTTTCGACGGTGTGGTGATTGCTCTTGCGGGCGATTTTCGCAGGTGGTGTTTTGACGATGACGCCCAACGTGTGACGGTGGGCGCTGGCACCATGCTTTCGCGCATTGTGCAAGAAGTGTTTCATCGTGGTTATTCCGGTTTGGAGTTTGCCGTGGGTACTCCTGGCACTGTGGGTGGTGCTCTGATTCAGAATGCTGGCACCCGATCTGACTGGATTGGTTCGCGTGTGGCCTCGGTAACCACGTTTAGCGCGACCGAAGGTTTAAAGCGCTACCTCGACAGTGATCTTTCATGGGAGTATCGCACCTCTTCGTTTGTGCCGGATGAAATTATCGTTGAATGTGAACTGAAACTAACCCGTGCCCTATCGGGCAATATTCACGAACGCATGAATACGCTTTTGATGCGCCGCAAGCAACGTCAGCCGCTCGACGTTCCATCGTGTGGTTCAGTATTTCGTAACCCACCCGATCAGTCGGCTGGTCAGCTCATTGAAAGCGTAGGCTTAAAGGGCAGGCAGTGCGGTGGAGCGTGCATTTCCGATAAACATGCTAATTTTATTGTCAATAAGGACAACGCCACAGCGGCAGATGTTATAGCTCTGATGAAATTGGCACGACGTGAAGTAAGGGGGGCTTATGGCATCGAACTCGAACCGGAGGTCCGGTTCCTCGGTTTCTCGCCGGACGTCCTCCAGGACTAGGCAGGCTGCACGTCCCACTACCGTCAAAGGGCGACCATCGCAAAGCCGCTCGGTTCGTCGCAATAGTGCCTATCGCCCCTCGTCTTCGCATTCTTCGCGAGGCACGGTACCGGGGGGACGCAACCAGTATGCGCAAGGATCTCCACTGCGATCGGTCAGCGTCTCCGATGTGCGCAATGCTGCTCGATATCGCAAGCATAGAGGTCATAGGCGATTAGCTATTGTGGCACTGGTGATTGCCATACTGGCAGCGGTACTGGGTATTACTGGTGTCATTCTGGCAAATTCGGGAGCATTTGCGGTAAAGCATGTGACGGTTTCTGGTGTGACCCATATTTCTGCGCAGGAGATGACCGATTTGGCGGCGGTGCCTGAAGGCACAACCCTGCTCAATGTTGATGCAAATGGTATCGCAAGCCGCATGACGCAAAATCCCTGGGTGCAAAGTGTTGATGTGCAGCGGGTTTTCCCGGACACCCTTAACTTGAACGTGAAGGAACGTACTATTTCTGCGGTGGTTTCGGTTACGGTTGATGAATCGAACACGGTGCAGCGTTGGGCGCTTTCTGCCGATGGTATGTGGCTTACTCAGCTGCCGGACCAAGGCAGCGATGCGGGCAAGAATCTTTCGCCTCAAATATATGAGGATGCGGCAAACGCGCTAGAGATTACCGATATTCCCTATGGTTCGGTGCCTGAAGCAGGCAAGTATTGCGATAGCGCCAATGTGGAGAATGCACTTTCCATTATTGATGGCATGACAACCGAACTGTCCAGCCAGGTGAAAAGCGTATCGGCGGCAAGCAGCACCTCCACAACGCTCACCTTAGACAACGGTGTCGAAATTGCCTTTGGTGATTCGCATGACATTCGCGATAAAGAGCGCGTGTGCTTGGAGTTGATGAAGGAGCATGAAGGCAAGATTTCCTACATCAACGTGCGCAATGTTAATAAACCGGTATGGCGTAGTTTATAGGCAGCAGTGAGCGCGATGTGCGGGACAGGCCACAATACGGTTGAAAAGTTATATAACAGGTGCGTATATAACGTGGTGCTTGTTTTGCAAACGTCAAGCCATTGTGTAAAATGGTCGAGTATTCCCAAAGGGGCTAGTGACCCCTGCGCGGAATAACGCTGAATTGAAACACTGAAAGCGAGCAGATATGCAACAGATTCTTAGCAACGATAATCTCGCGGTTATTAAAGTTGTTGGCGTTGGCGGTGGCGGCACCAACGCAGTTAACCGAATGGTTGAAGCGGGCATTAAGGGCGTTGAATTTATTGCGGTCAATACGGATCGTCAGGCACTTATGCTCTCCGATGCGGATAAGACCATTCATATTGGTGAAGAAATTACGCGCGGTCTGGGTGCCGGCGCAAACCCTGAGGTAGGTTGCCAGGCAGCTGAAGAATCTCGGACTGAGATTCGCGAAGCTCTTGCTGATGCTGACATGGTATTTGTTACTGCTGGCGAAGGTGGCGGTACGGGTACTGGCGCTGCTCCTGTTGTTGCAGAAATTGCTCGTGAAGAAATTGGTGCACTGACGGTAGGTATTGTGACCAAACCGTTTAGCTTTGAGGGCCGTCTTCGTCGTAACCAGGCTGAGCAAGGCATCGACTTTCTCTCTCAGAAGGTTGATACGCTGATTGTTATTCCTAACGACCGCCTGCTTGAAATCGTTGAAAAGAAGACCAGCATGTTGGATGCGTTCCGCATTGCTGACGATACGTTGCGTCAGGGTATTCAAGGTGTTACCGACCTGATTACTATTCCTGGCTTGATTAACTTGGACTTCGCGGATATCCGTACCGTTATGAAGGATGCTGGTACCGCAATGATGGGTATCGGCATTGCTTCTGGCGACTCCCGCGCGTTGGATGCTGCTGAGCAGGCTATCAATTCCAGCCTGCTTGAAACTTCTATCGCTGGCGCATCACGTATTCTGTTCTCCATCGCCGGCGGTCCTGAATTGGCCCTGTCTGAGGTTGATGAAGCAGCTCGTGTGGTTGAGGCTGTGGCAGACGAAAATGCCAACATTATTTATGGTCAGATTGTTGATCCTGAACTGGGCGACACCATTCGCATCACTGTTATCGCAACAGGTTTTAAAGCTCAGGCCCCACAGACCACGATGGATTTCAACCGTCGCGACAATATGTTTGCCTCTACGACGCAGACCTCTGCTGTTCGTCAACCGCAGAATCAGAATCAGAACGCAGGCTATGCTCAGCCACGTTTTGCCGACGAGGATTACATCCCCGATTTCTTAAAGCGCCAGTAAGAATTGATTCCAGATCTGCTGGAAGCGCTCACATAAGAAACTATCTGCAAGGTGTCAATGAATGGCACCTTGTTTGCTTTTTCGATCTGAAACATAAAAATGTTTCGACGGGTTACTTTCCTGTTACGCGCCGGGTGTAGTCTTAGGTAGTCTTATGACATAGATCAAGATAGATTGTGTACCGGGATATGTTCTAGGTAGAAAGAAGATGGTTGTGTATGGCTCTCACTTTGCCTCTTCCCAAACTAGCTAAGACTCACTTTAATCCTATAGATGCCTATACCGATGAAGCGCTTTTTGAAGCAAGTGGCGTGCGTATTGCCTTTACCTGCCGCAGCGGTGGTGTCAGTGTTGGGGCGTATGATTCACTCAATTTGGGTTCGCACGTTAATGATGACTTGGACTGCGTGCTTGAAAACCGCAATCGGGTATTGCGTGCGTTGGCGCCAGAAGGCACAGAACTTATCGTTCCAAAACAGGTGCATAAAGATACGGTACTTGAACTGGATTCGCCCGATGCTTTAATCGATGTTCGCCGTCAAGCAGCTGCCGGTGCTGATGGCTTGCTTGTCAGTGTTCCTCGTGTGGCGCCGCTTTTGTGCTTTGCTGATTGCGTGCCCGTGATAATTGTTTCTCCGTCAAAGCGTTTTGCGGTTGTTCACGCGGGCTGGCGTGGCGTTATGAATTTGATTTCCGTAAAAGCTGTTCGTCTGTTAGCGCTTCAGGATGCGGTTGATTTAGGTCAGTCGCTCGGCGGCAATCCGAGCCCAGATGAAGCATCTCGCCGCGATATTTCGGATGCATCAACAGATGTGAGTGCTGACGATCTTGCTCGTAGGCTGGGCATGGCAAAGCAGGGTGAAACTCCGCGTGTGGAAGCGCTCCCCTTAAAACCCCTTGCATCGCAATTTAATGTATATATTGGTCCATATATACATGCTGAGTGCTTTGAGACAAGCGAAGACATACATCAGAAGTTTGTCGATTCTTTTAGCAGCCGCTGTGATGCGGGCTATCGCCATATCGATTTGGGTGAAGCGCTGCGGGTGCAACTGGAACGTGCCGGTATAGCACCCGAGCGCATTGCTGATGTTGATACGTGTACCGTGTGTCATAACGATGAATTCTTCTCATATCGTGCACAGAATGGTGTTGCTGGCCGTCATGGCGCTTTTGCCGTGCGCTTGTAGGTAAGTGCGTGCAGGATGATTTGATTTGAGTTGGGTGACCTGGCTTGCAATGGGTGAACCCGGTTTGAGATAGGTGTACCTGACGTGAGATTGCGCTCGTTGATGTGAGAGCGCTTACTTTAGAATCGAGAGATGGTTTCAAACATAAAGGAGGAAGCCTTCAATGAGTACAGCAACGCGCTATAAGCATTTGCGCGCAGAAATAGACAAAGAATGCAAGCAGCTCGGTCGCAATCCTGAAGAGGTGCTGCTGTTGGCGGTTTCTAAAACCGTAGACGTTGATCAGGTACAAGTTGCCATCGATGCGGGTGCTACTGCCTTTGGCGAAAACCGTCCGGACGAATTGCTGCGCAAACACGCTGCATTCCCCCAGGTTGCCTGGCACTTTATTGGCAATATTCAGTCGCGTCGCATTCATGACATTGTGTCGTGTGCCACTCTTATCCATTCGGTAAGCAAAGAGGAGCACCTTCCTAAGATCAATCACGCGGCACAAGCGCTTGATAAGGTGCAGCATGTATTGCTTGAAGTCAACGTTTCAGGCGAAGAGAGCAAAAGCGGTTTCAAGCCGGAAGAGGTTGAAGGAGTGCTCGATCGTGCACAGGCGCTTTCCCATGTGGCAATTGATGGCCTGATGACCATGGCTCCTCAGGGCGATGCAAAGGCTATCGACTTTACGTTTTCTGGCTTGCAGAAGCTAGAAATGAGCCTCAATGACCATTTGAAAGTACAGGGCAATTCGCACCAGTTGTCTATTCTTTCTATGGGCATGACCGAAGATTGGCCCGTAGCGGTGAAATATGGCTCTACGATAGTGCGACTTGGCCGTGCAGTCTTTAGTGAATCATTTGAATAGCATTTTCATATAAGGAAACTGCGTAAGATTCGTTAAACTTGCACATGCTCATTTTGAGCACGTATGTTTAATTATCAGAAGGGTAGAGAGTATGGATTTTCCGCGTCCGTCCGTTTCACCGAGTCATCTGATCGGCGACCTGAAGGATCGATTCGGATTTGGCAATAATCAGCGTCGTCGCGATGAGGACGCCTACTATGACGATTATGCCCCCGAAGAGGATGGCTATTACGATACTGCACCAACCTATCAAAACGATAGGCAAGCAGATCCGTATGATCGTCTTGAATACACGACGCGAACTGCTGCTGGTCGCGGATCAGCTCGCGGTGCTTACACGTCGCCTCATCTTATTAATACTGACGATATCCGTGCAACGACCAGCGCATATGGGGTAAATACTGCGGCGGGATCAACGGCATCGACCTATGGTTCTTCGTATGCTTCGAGCTCATATAGCGCAGGATCTGGGACGGGTTCGTATAGCGCGGGCTCATCGTCGAATTCATATACGTCTTCTTCAAGTAGTCTCTCTTCACTTCATCCCGCAGACAAGCTGGATGAGGAAGCAACTTCGTATACAGATTTTGTTTCGCCCTATCAAAGTGCGAGCGCATCGCGTACAACGCAGGGCTCGTCCGGCCTTGATTCGCTGTTCCAACCTTCAAGCAGCACATCTGCTGCGGGTAGCGCTACTTTCGCAGGATCAAACCTTAGAGGTGGTGCGGCAGCGGGTAACACGGCTGCTTCGAAGAGCACTTACAGCGGTTCGGCATCATCGTATGCTCAGCTCAATGAATCGCTGCTTACGCCTGAATCGTCCACAACGACAAGCGCTGCTCAAACAAGTGTGTTAGGCGCAGGTACTACCAGTGCGCAAGGTTCTGGTTCGAATGCCGCGTCCAAGAACAATACCCCGACAAGCTTGGTGGGGGGCACGGCAGGTACATCCTCTTCGCGCGAAATAACGCTCTTACAGCCTATAACGTATGAAGACGTAGCGACGGTAGCTCGTTCAGTGCGTGCGGGTAATATCGTGGTTCTTTCGTTACGTTCTACTGACAATGCTTTGGCTAAGCGCATTTTAGACTTTTCGTTTGGTGTAGCATCTGCTCTTGATGCACGTGTTGACTGTGTGGCGGACAAAACCTTCGTCATTGTTCAGGGCAGCGATCTTTCGCTGGAGGAGCGTCATCGTTTGCAGAAGCAGGGCATTCTGTAGTAGTTAAAGCGAAACTATTCGTAGGGCCGTTAAAGGAATAATTCAATTATGCTTTCGTATATTCTGGTTACCCTGTGCAATGTGTACACGTTTGTAATCTTTATCTACGTCATGATGTCGTGGATCCCAACAAACGCGGGCATCATTGGGGATATCCGATACGCACTGGGCAAGCTGTGCGACCCATTCTTGGATCTCTTTAGACGATTCATTCCACCTATTGGAGGTATGGTGGACATCAGTCCAATCGTTGCATTGCTTGTGTTACAGTTCGGGGTAAGATTAATAGTTGCGCTGCTCTAATCTGTCTTGATTGAAACAGCTGGCAAATACATCACGTAGACCGATAGGGGAAATTCATGGCGATCACTTCCGAAGACATCCAAAATCAGAGCTTCAAAATCGAGCGTCGCGGTTACGACGTTGATGAAGTAGACGTATTTTTGGAGCATGTTGCTTCTGAAATTGACGAACTGAATGACACAATTGCGCATCTGCGCCTGCAGGCCAACGATGCAGCTTCTATGCGCACCGAAGTGATTCAGGAAGCTCCTTCTGCAGATCTGACAGCTGCTAAGGCAGAAATTGCCGAAAAAGATGCCAAGATTGCCGATCTTGAAGCTCGTCTGCATGAACGCAAGAGCGACGACAGTGCAATTGCCCAGGCTCTGATTGTGGCACAGCGTACGGGCGATGAAATTATTTCTAAGTCCAAAGCTGAAGCTGAGCAGATTCGCATGAATGCTGAAGATGAAGCGAAACGCATTTTGGATAAGGCTAACACCGAAAAGCAGCGTGTTATTGACCATATCAATGAGCTTTCCGCAAGCCGCGAACAGGTACGCGAACAGTATCAGGATATGTTGAAGGAATTTATCGGTTCTGCCACCCAGCGTTTTTCTGAGATTGGCGGCGAAGTGACTGCTGATATTAAGTTGCCAAAGGAACTGTTAGAAACTCCAAAGACCACGAGCGCTAAGACGGAAACCAAGCCCGAAAGCACTGCTGCTCATACGGCCACGACTCCTAAGACTCCAACCACACCTAAGTGGGAACCGGGCTCTTCGGTGGCAACCTACACCACGCCAACTGTAAATCCGGTGGTAGGTGCTCCTGCAACACCGAAGCCATCTAAGCCTTCTAAGGATTTCTCCGGTTATGGTGACGCAGACGATTCCTTCACCTTCGATGACGTTGACTAAATCGCTGTAAAGAAATTGTGGAGTTATCTGGCACACTTAAAGCATGCCTCTGCACAATTGTTGTTACCGTTTTAACGACATAGGTTCCGTTTTTAACGACATACAAAGAAAGGCCAGCTTTATGCTGGCCTTTGTGTTGAGTGGGTCTATAAGCCGGGTTCTGTAATCGGCAATCATTTATCTCGATTATGCGTCACCGCACAACTCAAGCACGCAACCCGAATGCACGGAAAGGCGGCCGTATTGCATTCCTATTTGCGCTTGCTTCAGATGGGGTTTACCAAGCTACGCTGTTGCCAGCGCACCGGTGCGCTTTTACCGCACCGTTTCAGCTTTTCTCCTGCACGCAGGGGAGTCTTCTTTTCTGTGGCACTATCCGTCGGGTCGCCCCGCCCAGCTGTTAGCTGGCATCTTGCCTTTTGAAGCCCGGACTTTCCTCATGCAAGCACGCGATTGCCCGACCCACTCGGTGTGCTATTCTACCAGATGACTTGAATAAGATTTGAATGAGGGGCTATCAATGAAACGTTGTTTACTGGTGGGAGCTGCACCTTCGCCTGGTGAGGGCCTTGAATATATTTTACGTGAACAATCTTTTGATGCGGTATACGCCGTTGATGGTGGTTATGCCGAACTGATGCGGCGTGGCATCATGCCCGATGCAGTGTTTGGGGATTTTGATTCGTTGGGTGATGTTCCCGACCATCCGACGGTATTTGAATACGATGCTCACAAAGACTTTACAGATATGGATTTAGCTATTCACCATGCTGCTGAAATGGGTTTTGATGAATTGGTGATGTGCAACGCGTTTGTGGGACGCCTTGATCACACTATTGGCAATATGCAGCTGCTCATTCAGGCGGCATCACAGGGCATTTGCATTTGGGGTATTGAGGAAGACGAAGCCATTGCGCCTGTGGTGGCGCCAGGTCCGTTCTCATCGCTTTCGTTTGCTGCAGGAGTCAAAGGGGTCTGCTCGGTGCTCTCTCATAGTGATATAGCGGTGGGCGTGACGGAAACGGGGCTCGAATACAGCGTTGAAGATGCCACGGTTCTCAATCGTGCGGTGTGGGGTATTTCCAATGAATTTACCGGACACGCTGCACGCGTTTGTTTGGACGAGGGGTCGCTGTGGGTAACGTTTCCCCTCAAAGAACTGTCCCGTGCCACTTACGATTATTTATCGAGTGATTTTTAAAGCTGTGTGCTTGAGCGCTGCAGCGCCACTACAATAAAAATACTGAATGGCAGACCAAGCTATACGAGACGCTTTTGCGAAGTTTTTTGTATGGTATGTCCATTCACAATACAACAGATGACATAACGGGGAGCTTGCATGAGGGCAGGCTGAGAGGGAGCGGTTAGGCTTCGACCCATGGAACCTGAAATGGATAATGCCAGCGAAGGGAGAATACGATGACTCAGATTGATGCTGCGCGTGCTGGCATATGCACGCCGCAGATGAAGGCAGTTGCTGCCAAAGAACACAGAACGCCAGAAGAAATTCGCGATGCCGTTGCAAAGGGTACTATCGCTATTCCTGCAAACATAAACCATACCTCGCTTGACCCAGAGGGTGTGGGCAGTGGTTTGCGCACCAAAGTGAATGTGAACCTAGGTATTTCCGGAGACCTCATGAATGAGGAAATGGAAATGGAAAAGGCTCGTGTGGCTCTAGAGCTTGGCGCTGAGGCCATTATGGACTTGAGCAACTATGGCAAAACACGTGAATTTCGTCGTAAGCTGATTGATTTTTCGCCAGCCATGATTGGTACCGTACCGATGTATGATGCAATCGGATATTTGGAAAAGCCGCTGATCGGTATTAAGTGGCAGGATTTTCTGGATGTTATCCGTGCCCATGCTGAAGATGGTGTCGATTTTGTCACCATTCATGCGGGTATGAATCGTCGCGTCATTGACTCGTTTAAGGAAACGGGCCGCCTGATGAATATCGTGTCTCGCGGCGGTTCGCTGATTTTCGCTTGGATGGAAGCAACCGGAAATGAAAATCCGTTTTATGAGCACTTTGATGAGGTGCTTGAAATTTTGCACGAATACGATGTGACCATTTCTATTGGTGATGCCATGCGTCCTGGTTGCACGTATGATGCAAGTGATGCGGGGCAGATCGCCGAGTTGATTGAAATTGGCAAGCTCTGCAAACGTGCATGGGATGCGGGTGTTCAAGTTATGGTTGAAGGTCCTGGTCATATGGCGCTCGATGAAATTGCTGCCAATATGAAGATGGAAAAGCGCCTGTGTCACAATGCGCCCTTCTACGTACTTGGCCCTTTGGTGAGCGATATTGCTCCAGGCTATGACCACATTACGGCGGCTATTGGTGGCGCCCTTGCAGCTGCCAGTGGTGCGGATTTCTTGTGCTATGTAACGCCGGCAGAACATTTGCGCTTGCCTGATGTTGATGACGTACGAGAAGGTTTGGTTGCAACCAAGATTGCTGCTCATGCGGCTGACATTGCTAAGGGTATTCCCCATGCCCGCGATGTGGACAATCGCATGAGTGATGCCCGCCGCAGGATGGATTGGGAAGAACAGTTCTCGCTGGCGCTTGATCCGGTAAAGCCACGCAAATATTTCGAAAGTGCTCCGCCATCGAATGAGGGTACGTGCACGATGTGCGGAAAGATGTGTGCAGTGCGCACGGTTAACCAAATCATGGATGGCCTAGTCATCGATCTGGGTGAAGAAATGGCGGATCATTCGCAATCCCAAATGCCTCAGGATACACCTGACAATGAGTAAACCGCCCAGGCAATACGCTTGTGGGGTGTATGACTGGGATGCGTTTGATGAGATATTGGGAGAAAGGAAGGATCACCGATGGCGCCCGTGAATGGGGAAGCATCTGAAGAGATGGCTGGCAATCGGCAACCTTATAACGCATGTGCTGGCTTCAAGGTGCCTTCTGATGGCGTTGCCCCTGGGGCGCTTTCAGTTCCCTGTGCGTTGACTATCGCAGGATCGGATTCCAGCGGTGGGGCAGGTATTCAGGCGGACATCAAAACTATGACTGTGCTTGGGGTGTATGCAGAAAGTGTTATTACGGCGTTAACGGCACAGAATACCGGCGGCGTGCAGGGTGTGGCAGCAACGGATCCTGTGTTTGTGACAGAGCAAATCGAAAGCGTATTTAGCGACATTGTTCCTCATACGGTAAAGATTGGCATGCTTCCCAATGCCGAGGTGGTACATGCGGTCGCCGAAGGGCTGAGACGGTGGCAGGCGCGCTTTGTGGTGCTGGATCCGGTTATGGTGGCAACCAGCGGTGCGGCGCTTTCAGAGGATGCAGCCGTGCAAGCGCTTGTGCGCGAACTGATGCCGCTAGCGTGGGTGGTTACCCCCAATATTCCTGAAGCCGAAGTGCTTGCAGGAAGGTCCATACATTCGAAAGCGGATATAGAGGGTGCTGCTCGAGCCATTATTGAGCAGGGTGCTCATGCGGTACTTATCAAGGGCGGTCATTTAGCTGAGGGTGCCGATGATTATTTGCTGGTGTCGGATGGGTCTTACTCGGCAGCCTTAGCGACACATCCTAAGGTCCAAACTGAGGGCATATGGTTGTGCGGGGAGCGCATTGCCACTGAAAATACGCACGGTACGGGCTGCACTTTATCATCTGCTATTGCCTCGTATGCGGCACGGATGATAGTGGGTATAGATTCGTGTGGTGGGTCAGCGGATGCACCAGATACTTTAGTGGAAGCGGTCAGTCGTGCTAAGGGGTATCTATCGGGTGCACTTGAACATGATTTGGGTATAGGGCACGGCAACGGGCCTGTTAATCACATGTGGCGTTTTGCAAACAGGCTCTGGTAACCGGGTTTGGCACTTGGTTTTGGCAGTCGGATTCAATAACCAGTTTAGACGCTTGGTTTTGGCAGCAGCTAGACTTGTTATACGTATGTTATGTGAGGCGCGAGCTTACTGTGCCAAGGGTGCGAGCTACTGTACCAAACAAGCAACGTAATCAAGAATAGCGTTTCGGTCCGGCTTAATGTCTCCTTTGGATACTGCGGTGAAGGCCTCATTGAGCAACAGGCCAATCTTGGGGCCAGCAGGTATGCCCATGGCAATCAGATCAGTGCCTTTAACAGGCAAATCTTTCACCGAAAGGCAAGCGCCAGTTTCCTTCATGTGGTTGAATAAATCTTCTACAGCATCAATGGTGCGCACGCGTTTATGGCTAAACTCGGCTTGTCCCATGGCGTCAGCACGCATTAAATCGCACATGGTATGGAAGAGCTCATCGTTGTGTTCCAACTTGGCGTACAGTTCGCATACGCTTTGGGGCGTAGGCTTTGGATGGTCGTCATGGAAGCGCACCAGAAGCATTAAGTCATGTGTGCGTTTACGGCTAAAGTGCAGTTTTTTGGCAGTTTGAAGCACATGATCAACACTGGCAATTTGATGGCCTGGCATATGGCCAACACCCTTTTCATCACGTAGGAAGGTATCCGGCTTACCTGAATCGTGAAAGAGTGCTGCCCAGCGCACGAGTGGTTTGGCTGGAGTGTGATCCACTACGGTTGCGGTGTGCTCAAGTACGTCATACACGTGCCAGGGACTGTGTTGATCAAACCCCTGCATCGCGTGCAATTGCGGAATGATGACTGCCAAAATATCGGTGTAGCGCATAAGGATACGGCGAATGTCTTTACCGCAGAGCAACTTATCCATTTCGGCACACAGGCGTTCGCCAGCTACTTCATTCAGGCTATAAGCGCAGGAGAAAGCTGCTCGTTCGGTGTCGGGAGCAAACTGAAAGCCCAGCTGAGAGGCAAGACGGAGTCCGCGCAGGATGCGCAGGGCATCCTCTTGGAAGCGCTTGGTGGGATTTCCCACACAGCGCAGTAAGTGATGGGCTAAGTCGCTTTGCCCATCAAAAGGATCGGCTAAGCCGCGTGAGGGATGGAAGGCCATGGCATTAATGGTAAAGTCACGCCTTGCCAGATCTTCCGTAAGCGAGGTGATAAACGTTACCGATTCCGGATGGCGGTGGTCGCGATAGGCCCCTTCGGTCCTGAAAGTGGTTACCTCAATGGCGTCACCATTGCAGATGACGGTAACCGTGCCGTGTTTGGTGCCGGTTTCGTGAACTGTTAAATCATGGGAGAGTGCGATAGCCTTGACTTCTTCCCAGCGCGCATTGGTGGTAAGGTCGGCATCGTGAGGTTTTACGCCGCGCAATGCATCGCGCACAAAGCCGCCAACCAGCCAAGCTTCAAACCCTGCCTGTTCAATAAAGGTAATAAGTTGTGTGGCTGAGTAAGGCAGATGGGCCAGGTAGGGATACGCTGATACATCGAGTGAATTTTCGAAGCAGTCATGTGACATTGCGTATCCTCCTCCCCTCTATCATGTTCGTATCAAGTATAAAACATGACGTACAATATGGCTGCACGCCCTGGCTCTAAGGGGATTTTTCATGATCGATGAAATTCATATTTGCGACGTCGCATTAATTCACGATGCTCATTTTGAGCCCGATCCTTCGCTTACGGTTATTACGGGCGAAACGGGCGCGGGCAAAACGGCGCTGCTCAATGCTATAAAGCTCTTGGTGGGTGAACGTTCGGATGCCAGTTTAGTTCGCGAAGGGTCAGATGAGCTGAAGGTGGAAGGCAGATTTTTTCTGAATGCTGATGAGGCGTTTGATGGATCTTTTTCCACCGATGGTAAAGAAGTGGTGGTCTCGCGACGGGTCAATGCACAGGGACGCTCGCGCGTCAGCATCAACGGATCTCTTGCTTCGGTAAAAGAGCTGGCCGCATGCGTAGGGCATAGTGTTGATCTGTGTGGACAGCACGAGCACCAGCATCTTCTTTCGGCAGCCTATCAGCGTTCACTGTTGGATGCGTGGGCGGGCGATGAAGTTGCATCGGCGCTTGTTGAGTATCAAAACTGTTTTCGTGCGGTAGAGGCCTATAAAAAGGAATTACAACGTCTGCGGGATCTGGAATCGGCCGATAGCGTGGAATTGGATCGAGCGCGTTTTGCGCTGGAGCAAATCGATGATATTGATCCACAGCCCAGCGAATACGATGATCTGCTTGAGCAGTTGCCGCGCTTGGAAAATGCTGAAATGCTGATGAGCGAATCCATGAGCGCCCAGAACGCTTTGCGTGATTCTCATGGTGTGCTTGAACAGATTGAAGGCATACTTACTTCTCTTGAGCGTATGAGCAAAGTTGACGCCAGTATAAATGAGGATGTTAATGCGGTGCGCGATGCCTACTTTTCACTAGAAGAGGTGTGCCGTGCTCTTGCAACCTATCGCGATGGTATCGAATTTTCGGGTAACGAATTAGAGGCCGCCCAAGAACGTCTTTCGGCTTTACAGGGTTTAATGCGAGGCTTTGGCCCACGTATGGAAGATGTGTTTGAACGCCGCCGTCAGGCTCAAGAAAAACTCTCTGAATATGAGGGTCGCGATGAGCTGATCAGCCGGGCTGAGCATAATTTGAGTGTTGCAGAGGGCGATCTGGTGAATGCGGCTGACAATTTGCGCAAAGCACGCGAACGCGCTTTACCGCGTTTTCTAGAGGCGGTAGAACACCAGCTTGCCCGCCTAGAAATGGGTTCAGCCCGTTTGGAGGCAACTCTGGTGGATTTACCGCGTGAGGAATGGGACACGTGGGGTCCACATACGTGCGAATTGATGTATGCGGCAGGCGCTCATTTGAAGCCCCAACGTTTAGCCAAGGTGGCATCTGGCGGTGAAATGAGTCGCATCATGTTGGCACTTAAGGTGGTATTGGGTACGTGCGATAATGTTGATACGCTTGTATTTGACGAAATCGATGCCGGAGTAGGTGGCCAAACTGCGCGCAGTTTGGCCGAAGTGCTGCTCGATTTAGCGCGCTCCCATCAGGTTATTGTGGTCACTCATTTGCCTCAGGTTGCGGTATGCGGTAAGGCGCATTATGTGGTGCGCAAAACAGCCGGAGAAACTCCTGAAACGCAGCTGTATCAGCTTTCGCCCGACGAGCGGGTAGATGAAATAGCCCGCATGCTTGCCGGTGAAGTGAATGAAGTTTCGCGGACGCATGCAAAAGAATTATTGGAAGAACGCGAAGGTGATAATGCTGACTAATCCACCAGATTCGAATCCATCAGATTCATCGTTTGATCCAAAGACGACTATCCATGAACACCGTCTAGTCATAGGGTGCCATTTGTCATCAGCTAAAGGGTATGCTGCCATGGCAACTACGGCAGAATCCATCGGGGCGAATACCTTTGCCTTTTTTACGCGCAATCCTCGCGGTGGCAAGGCAAAAACTATTGATCCGCTCGATATTCAGCAGTTTAGTGCCGAGGCGAAGCGCATTGGTATCAATCGTATCGTGGCACATGGATCGTACACACTCAATCCGTGTTCAGCTAAGCCTGACGTGCGCGATTTTGCCCTGCGGGCTCTTACTGAAGACATGATGCGTATGGAAAACACACCCTATCAGTATTTTAATATGCATCCGGGATCTCACACGGGCCAAGGCGTCGATGTGGGGATTGAACAGATTGCTGAAATTCTCAATCAGGTATTAACTGAAGATCAAACAACGACGCTTTTGCTGGAAACCATGGCAGGTAAGGGCAGTGAAGTAGGGCGCACCTTTGAAGAATTGGCTGCTATTATCAAACGCTTGAATTCTGGATATAAGGTGGGCATTTGTTTTGATACGTGTCATGTGTGGGACGCAGGTTATGATATTGCCAACAACTTAGAGGGCGTTCTCGAAGAGTTTGATAAGGCTATAGGCCTTGATAAATTAAGAGCCCTTCATATAAACGATTCGCTTAATCCTTGTGGTGCACACAAAGATCGCCATGCGCGTATTGGTGAAGGGTGCATTGGCGCGGATGCTCTTGCCGCTGTTGTATTGCATCCGGCGCTCTATGGTTTGCCCTGTATTTTGGAAACGCCTAATGACCTTGATGGCTATGCCAAAGAGATTGCTTTTTTCCGTGCTTGCGAAAACGAAAGGGTTTGAGTACCATAAACCTGTCTTATTCAAATCCCCTTAACAGTTTATTCTTCTTGGCACCCGTGTGTTTACAGTTTCCGGGTTCACTAATCTGTTTTGAAGTTTTTTGATATAGGAGGACTTCTGTGAAATTCTTTCTGGACACCGCTGATCTTGATGAGATCAAAGAGGCGGCAAGTTGGGGTGCTCTGGCTGGCGTAACCACCAACCCTACGCTGTATTCGCGTATTGGTGGTAAGTTGGCAGACTTCCACAATCACATCGCTCGCATTTGCGAAATTGTTGATGGCCCGGTTTCTGCAGAAACGGTTGCTATGACGCGCGATGAAATTGTGAAAGACGGCCGCGAATTGGCTGCCATCGCTCCTAACGTGGTAGTTAAGGTTCCCACGATGATTGAGGGCTTGGCTGCTACGAAAGTGCTGGCTTCCGAGGGCATTCCGGTCAACATGACGCTGTGCTTTACGGTTCCGCAGGCAATCATGGCTGCTCGAGCGGGTGCTCGTTACGTCAGTCCCTTTATTGGTCGCTTTGATGACATTTCTGAAGACGGCCTGGATCAGGTTGCCAACATTGTTACAGCGCTGGGCAACTACGATTTCAGTGAAAATACGGTCAATGGCGAACAGATCGAAGTCATTGCCGCTTCTATTCGTAGCGCAAACCACGTGGCTCAGGCAGCTTTGATGGGTGCCGATATTGCTACGGTTCCATTCAATGTATTGAAAAAGTGCGTTGAGCATCCCCTTACCGATCGCGGTCTTGATGCATTCATGAAGGATTGGGAGAAAGTTCAGAACGCATGAGTGACGCAGTAGTAGAAGAATCTGCAAGTAAGACACCTAACGCCGAAGAGAAACCGAAGCGTACGGTGCGTCGTCGTACGACAAAAAAAGCTGAAAATACCGATGCGGCTTCGGCCGCATCAGCATCCGAGCAAGCTGCGGCGAGCAGCGCAGGGTCTGGTGCGGAAAGCGCAGCAGATACTGCTTCGGGTTCAACGGCTGGTGGCGCTTCTGGTGCAGAAGGTGAAGCTACTCCTAAAAGGCGTGGCCGTCGTCCCAAAAAAGCAGTCGAGGGTGAAGGCAGTGCTGCGAGTGAGACAACAGCACAGCCAGAAGAAGCTCCGGCTCCCAAGAGGCGCGGTCGCCCTCGTAAGGCAGATGCCGAAAAGGCAGCTGAAAGCCAGACAGATAAGGTAAAAGCTGCCAACGTAGCAACCGATGAGGCACTATCGGCCGATGTGAAATCTGGCGATAGTGCAAAAAGCTCTGCGGCCGAGGAGTCTTCCTCTGCAGGTGTTGACAGTGAAACACCTGCTTTGCCCAGCGGTTCTTCGGAAGGTGCTACAAGCACGTCTTCTGAAAACGCCACCGATGCTCATGAGGCAACCTCATCGTCTGATCATGGTGAAACTGTTGAGGTGGCAGACAGTGATTCCTCTTCGCGTGAAGAGCGCACCTATCAGCGCTCGAATAAAGAATCACGCAAGAACACCAATCGTCAGCACACCAAGAACAATTCCTATCAGAAGAATGCTTCGCAAAAGGGTGGCCATTATCGCCAGCGCCGTCAACATCAGCAAAATAGACGCGAACCTGTTGTTCCACAGACTTCCAAGGAAGACTTGGCAAAGCTTAAGGTTGCCGAATTGCGTGCGCGTGCTGATGAACTTGAAGTGGATCATAAGGGTCTTAAAAAGGCAGATCTAGTTGAAGCGGTGTTTACTGCCAGCATTGCTGCTGAGGGATTCAAAGAAACTGCTGGTATTTTAGACGTTCTGTCCGATGGTTATGGCTTTTTGCGCACGCAAGGTTATCTTCCTAGCGAAGAAGACGTGTATGTGGGCATGGCTACCATCCGTCGTAATAATCTGCGCAAGGGCGACTACGTGACAGGTCAAACGCGTCCAGCTCGTCCCAACGAAAAGTATGCCGCTTTGCAGCGCATTGATACTGTAAATGATGTTCCGCTCGAAGAGCTGGGTAAGCGTGTCCGTTTTGCCGATTTGACGCCAGTATTTCCCGATGAACGGTTGGTGCTTGAGCATGGCCGCAATTCTATTACCGCGCGAGTTATTGATTTGTGTGCGCCCATTGGCAAAGGCCAACGTGGTTTGATTGTATCGCCCCCAAAGGCGGGTAAAACTACCATTTTGAAGGATATTGCTGCCTCTATTGCGGTCAACAATCCTGAAGTTCATCTGATGTGTTTGCTGGTTGACGAACGCCCTGAAGAAGTTACGGATATGGAGCGCTCCATCAAAGGAGAAGTCATATCTTCTACCTTCGATATGCCATGCGAAAATCACGTAGCAGTTTCTGAAATGGTTATTGAACGCGCAAAGCGCTTAGTTGAAACGGGCAAAGACGTAGTTATCTTGCTTGACTCGCTGACGCGTTTAGCCCGAGCGTACAACTTGGCGCAGCCTGCCAGTGGACGCATTCTTTCGGGCGGTGTTGACTCTACGGCACTTTATCCGCCTAAGAAATTCTTGGGTGCAGCGCGTAATATTGAAGGTGGCGGCAGCTTGACCATCCTGGCGTCTGCTTTGATTGAAACTGGCTCCAAGATGGACGAAGTCATCTTCGAGGAGTTTAAGGGTACCGGCAATATGGAAGTCAAGCTGGATAGACAGCTTGCCGATCGTCGCATTTTCCCCGCTATCGATCCTGTTGCTTCGGGTACGCGTCGTGAAGATTTGCTGCTTGATCCCCAAGAGGCACCGCTTATTTGGGCTGTTCGTCGTATTCTTGCTAATCGCAATAATACGGAGCGCGCAATGGATTCCTTGATTAAGTCTCTGCAGCAGACGAACAACAACCAGGAATTCTTGATGCGTGCCGCAAAGAAGGCTCAGGGTCACCATTTCGAGGAAGGTGCCATTGAGTTTTAGGTTCTGTGCTTAAGGAGAGCGCATGTCTTTCGAATCTCAAGAACCACAATCGCATAAGCCATCTGTCGATGAATCGAACGCAGGCCCTGATGCTTATAGCATGCAGGGCTCTGCTGTGCCTGGGGGGACTGGTCCTAACTATGTCGGACCTGGTTACGCTGGTCCTACCTATGCTGGTCCTACCTATCCTGGTCCCAGTTATCCGCCACCGACTCCAAACACGGGCTTTGCTACTGTTGCCGTTCAACCCAAAAAGAGCCGCGCAT
>UQDJ01000028.1 GCA_900539675.1 uncultured Coriobacteriaceae bacterium
TCTACGTTTTCACGGTATTCAACTTGGAGTACAGCTATGAACACCTCCTGCTAATCTCCCCTATCACCTGGGTCATTACCGGCACATCAATGATCGTTCTATTCGTTATTGCCCGCAAGCGTTCCTATGCCAAGGCAAACAACTTCGGCCAGCGCACCAATAAAACAGCCAGCCAAGCCGCCAACTAAGGCCAACTAAGCAAAAGTAACGCGAACCGCTACAATAAAGAACGCATCACCACTACAGAAAGGGTCATCATGAAAAACGATTGCCTGTTTTGCAAAATTGTTGCGGGCGAAATTCCCTCAAAGAAGGTATATGAAGATGACATTTGTTATGCCTTTGATGATATTGAACCCGAAGCCCCTATTCACACGCTGATTGTTCCAAAGAAGCACTTTGACAACTTGCAGGACAATGTACCGGTAGAAATCTTGGGTCATTTGCTTTCAGTTGTGCCTAAGGTTGCCAAGATTAAAGGCGTTGACGAATCTGGCTTCCGCTGCGTTATCAACACTGGTCCCGACTCCGCTGCTACGGTAGCTCATCTGCACATTCATATGATGGGTGGCATTAAGATGGGTCGTGCAACGTTTGAAGAATCCCAACGTTTACCTGAAAACAAATAACAGCGCACAGCTACAGCGCAAAAAGCCAACCTAAGCGCTCTTACGCGCAAAATACGAGAAGATCGCGCCAGCGCAAAACACGTTGAGCTTATCCCAGACACATGCTGCCCCTCGTGTTTTAAAACGCTTTAAAGCATCTCTAAACGCCTTAATTAAACCTTTAATTAAGGCGTTTTAGCTTTGCGCGAAAACTGAGTGCACGCGTGGTAGGAAGCTTATCAAATTGCACGATATACGCCCGGCGTTCCCGATCAAGCTCGGCAATAGTTCCTTCGCCAAACACGGAATGCACCACCCTATCGCCTTGAGAAAACTCGGGCGCTGTTGAAATATCGGCAATCCAGCGATCAGTGTGAGCATAGGCGGCTCGTGCCTGTTCAATTTGCAACTCTGAAGGTCTGTTGGAAAACTGCAAGGCTGCCGGATCAATTTCAAGAAGAAAACGCGACGGATAACGCGGCATGTTTTCATGTCCCGTTCCTTCTGCTTCTGTCAAATACAGGCCATCCCGCGCACGCGTCAGCGCAACAAATGCCAAACGGCGCTCTTCTTCCATGCCTTCAAACGTGTTCGTTTTACGTGAAGGCAGAATTCCTTCCGACATCGAGCACAAAAACACATGAGGAAACTCGAGACCCTTGGCGGCATGAATGGTCATCAAACGAACGGTATCAGCTGCATCGTCATGAGCATCCAAATTCGTCAGTAGCGCCACCTGAGACAAATACGCTTCGAGTGTTACCTCTTCGCCACAGGTTGTCTCAAATTCGTATATTGACTGCTTGAGCTCCGCCAAATTATCTAAGCGCTCCTGCGAGCCTTCCGTGCGAAGCATTTTTTCGTAGCCGGACTCGTTTAGCAGCTTCGCCAAAACCTCTGACACAGGCCTTCCCTCATAATCGCTGTGGAATTGCTCTATCAGAGAAACAAAACTGCGCGCTTTGGTACCCTTAAACAGATCATCATCGAGCGTATCGCGAAGGGCCTGATACAACGAACAGTCCCGCTCAAGCGCCTTATCGCGCAAGAAGTTCATGCGTCGTTTACCCATATTCCGCTTGGGTATATTCACCACCCGCGCGAACGACAAATCGTCCTGGTAGACGATCATGCGCAAATAGCTCAGCGCGTCTTTTACTTCTTTGCGGCCGGAAAATGGCACGCCGCTATAGAGCGCATGCGGAATATCCGCCTTCAAAAGCGCTTCTTCAATACTGCGCGAAGCGTAGTGGGCACGATACAAAACCGCTATGGCCTTATACGGAACACCTGATTGATAAAGCGATTGAATACCATGGACAATCCATTCGGATTCAGCCTGAGACGTTTTTGCATGGTGCCATACCGTAGGACCTGCACTGTTGGTACGAATGGGGACTAACTCTTTTGGCATACGCTCTTTATTGTGTGAAATAAGCGAATTGGCCACTTCAAGCACCTGCGGCACCGAACGATAGTTTTCCAGCATCATAACGGTATGAGTCCCCTGAAAGCGCTGATCGAAATCAAGCAGGTAGCGCACATTGGCACCGCGCCAGGTGTAGATGGTCTGATCCGGATCACCTACCACAAATAAATTGTGGTGGTAGGCCGATAACACTTCCACCAGCTGATAGGTAATAGCATCAATATCCTGAAATTCATCAACCATGATGTATTCAAGACGCTGCTGCCACTTCAAACGGACTTCAGCATTCTGCGCAAAGATGTAGAGCACAAAGACAATAAGATCGTTGTAATCAACGCCAAAGCATTTCTTCTCTTGATAGAGATAACCATAAAAAATAATATCTTTTGCCGAGGTGGCGTCGAGATACTTCTGATGCAAGTCATCCAATGATAGGGACAGCATATCGTAATAGTACTCAGGACGCTCAACCAGCTTCAGCATTTCTATCATGTCACGCGCCTGCGAAAAGGTCATATTACGCAGAGTGAGCCCACGCTCTTCATAGATAATGCGCAACATATCATCGATATCGTTATCATCCAACACCAAAAAACTCTTGGGGTATTGAATTTCATGACTATCTTCACGAAGCACCGTTACGCAAAACCCGTGAAAGGTATTGATATAGCCCGTATCGTTGCCACCGGTCATTTGTTTAATACGACGGCGCATTTCATTGGCAGCTTTATTGGTAAACGTTGCACACAAAATATTGCCGGGCAGAATACCCAATTCATTTACCAAGTATGCAAAACGCTGAGTAAGCGTGCGGGTTTTACCCGTACCTGCACCAGCTATAACCCTCACATATCCTTCAGTTGTCAAAACTGCTTCGCGCTGAGCATCATTGAGCATGGCAAAAGCTTCGTCATAGTCAGAGTCATCTTGGCGAGAAAGTGCGGCATACGAGCTCAATGATGAATTGTTGGATGATTCGTTCATAACCACCAGCCTATCACAACCCGTACATATGTTCTATTTCTCTTGCAATTATTCTTGATCACACGTCGGTTTCACTCAGCGCTAACCTTGATCAAACCCCGCTCAAACCATGAAATTTCGAGCTAATTATTCAAGCGCCTGTATCGATTAACCTATAACTCAGTTAAGCTATCTAGCACTAATAGAGACCGTCTAATGAATAATTCACCATCTGCGAGGCACACCATGACCATAGGATATGAACAGACCTACCAACTCCGAACCGATGACTTTGATCGCTATTCACGCCTTCAGCCTGCTTCGGTTTTGGATGTGTTCCAAGATGTGGCTGGTGTCAGCGCAGAATTAACCCCTGGTATGACATGGCGAGAAATTACCGATGCTGGGCTGGTATGGGTTGTTACCCGCATTAAATATGAGGTGCTAGATACGCCCAAACTTCACGAACAAGTTATCGCTCGCACCTGGCCTTTAGCCCCTAATCGTTTGGGATTCCAGCGTGATTACACGATCAAATCCCTTGATGGTCGTCTTCTTGTTCGCGGCAGTTCTGACTGGGTCATGATGGACATCAATACGCGCAGCTTCGCATCAAGCCTTGATTTCTATAAGGGTCCCTATGATTTCTCCACTGAAACCGCTTTCGACACCAAACTTCGCCGTATTCGACCTTTTAAGCCAACTGATGAAGGCAGAATTATTACTCCCGAATTCACCGATATAGATATCAACGGTCATGTCAATAACACACGCTACGCTTCCTATGTCATGAACACCTGGGTACCCAACGAAGACGAAGCCATTAAAACGTTCCAGATTGATTATCGTCATGAAATCCGCCCTGGCACAAGCATTCGCGTCCATATGCAGCACAAAGATGGCGAGGTGAACTTCATGGGCATGAGCGCCGATGATGAACATATGTTTGCTGCCAAGATTGAATTGGCTTAATCGCAGCAAACAGGATCATCGCACCCATTGCGCTCAACGATTGCCCTCAGCACTCACCCTCAGCACCCACCCTCAACGCTCGCTTGATGATCTTTCATTAAGCGAGCTTTCTTAAACTCTAAGCGCTGACTCAGAGCTTTGCCGATCAACACCAGAACAATGCCCACCAAGGCCATAACACCTGCCACCGTAAACGACGGAACATAGGTGCCTGCGCTTTCCACTGCATACGATGCCACCATCGGCCCAATAAACGAGGCAACGGTATAGCCGGGATATACAAACGAATAATTCTGGCCAAAGTTTTCTGACCCAAAAGAATCACCCACAATAGCCGGCACAATAGTCATCGTGCCGCCAAAGCATGCTCCAACCAAACTCACCGAAATCAAAAAGGAAGCAAACGAAGTAGCCTGCCCCAAAATAAACAGCATAACGACCGCATTAAGGGCAAGAGCGATAACCAACGTATTGTAGCGGCCAAGCCTATCCGATACCGCACCAAAAACAAACCGACCCAAACAACTGCCCAGCGCCATGACGCTCACCATAATAGCGCCCTCAGAAGCGTTGAGATGAGCTAGTTCCTGACCAATAGTGGACGCGTGCCCAGTAACCATCAAACCGCTGGTAGATGCCACAAAGAAAATAGCGAATAGAAGATAGTAAAGAGGCTCTTTGAACATTTGACGGGATGTAAAGTTGTATTCTGGCGTCGCACCATAATCGCTCACATCAACAGCTGATTCATTTGACCCGACAGCCTCTTCATGCTGAGTGTTAGACAAGCGGCCGGCTTGAGCGCCTGGGGTCCACCCGGCAGGCGGAACGTAGAGCATCCAGGAAAAGCCAACATAGATAACCAGCCACACGATGCCCACAATATGGAAGGCCATCTGAACGCCAAACGATTCAATTAAATAATTACCTGCTGGGGCAAAAAATGCCGGCCCAATACCAATTGCTCCAATACAAATACCATTAGCAAAACCACGTTTATCGGGAAACCACTTCGTCACCACCGCAACAATGGTGTTGTACAGCAGCCCATTACCAACACCGGCACAGCCGCTGTAAAACAAGAACAGCATAGGCAGGTTTTCTGCTAAACCTGAACAAAACCATCCAATGCCAAAGAGCACACCAGCAGCCATCACAATGAAACGTGGCTGAACTTTATGCTGCAACCACCCAGCCAACATACTGGAAAAACATGACGCCAGCAAAAACAGCGAATAGATCATCGAAACTTCTGAAGTGGTGAAGCCATATTCGCTCATCAAAGGCTTATTAAAAATGCTCCACATATAAATGGCGCCCGTGCCTAAAACCGTAAACGCGCCCGCAGCAAGAATCACATTGCGAGATAACATGTGCCCTGATAAGCCGGTTTTCCCCTCCGCCATGATGACCCCCTCTAAAGTATGCCCCCTTTAGGGAAGCGTGACCCCTCTAAAAGTATGTTCCCTTTAGGCAAACATGTCTCTTCTGAAAGCATGCCCCCTTTAAGAAAACAGACCCCTCTGAAAACAGTCCCCCAACATGTTTTCAGTTCATTTCATTGTAAAGCTCTTCATGCATAAATACGAAGCGGGATCAATTATCTGCTGCCCTTCTAACGGTGCATATAAACCAAGCAAGGCCCGGGATAACCCGAGCCTTGCAGGGCAGTGTATCTAAAAGTTGTGCATCTAAAGCTGTGCATTTAGAGTTTTACATCTAGAGCTTTATATCTAGGGCTTAGTATCCAATTGATACTTCCGTTAGAGATCTGAAGCATTGTGAGCCTGGTACCAAAAGGGCCGCAACGGATTAAACGCCAACGGATTAAACGCACCGCTTAAATCTCAATCTTGGCACCCATCAGTTCAGCAAAGGCACGGCAGATTGCGGTATTGCCAGGCCAAGCAGGGCTGGTGACCAAATTGCGATCAACCACTACCTGATCGGCGTCAACTTCGACGTATTCACCGCCAGCAAGGTCAATATCAGGACCTACTGCAGCATAGGCGGTTGCCTTATAACCTTCCAGTACCCCAGCAGCCGTAAGCACCTGCGGACCGTGACAGATTGCCGCAACAGGCTTTTGAGCAGCGAAGAATTCGCGCACTATTTCAAGCACGCGAGGATAGAGGCGGATATATTCCGGCGCACGACCGCCAACAATAAACAGGCCCTCATAATCTTCGGTTTGTACTTCATCAAAGGTTGCTGTTAAAGCAAAATTATGACCGCGCAGCTCGGTGTAAGTCTGTTCGCCTAGAAAGTCATGAACTGCGGTAGCAATAGTTTCACCTGCTACCTTATCAGGACATACAGCGTCTACCTGATAGCCCAGCATAGAAAGCGCCTGATAGGGCACCATAGTTTCGTAGTCTTCTGCAAAATCCCCGCAGAACAGAAGTACCTTCTTTGTCATTTGCAACCCCTCCTAAGGTGTTGTGATACTAAGTTCTCTTTTGCGAACTTATTTGTTTTAGTCTATCAAGATTTGAACACGTTCATTTTATGGATCCTATTCCATCCTGCTAAAGGATGTTTCTCGTAGGTGAGTGCCCACTTAGGGTCTTCTTTTCCCAAAACACCAGTCAACAACTGCAATCAAAAAGCTGCTCTGGCGCTCTGGTTAACAAACAAGCCGAAATATCGGGATAGCTAATCTCTTGCACAAGTACATCTTGCACAGGTGTGTATAGTGTGTATATACTGTATCTATCATGATATAAACACTGAAGTCATGAAGCTGTGCACACCTCATGTTTTCAGTGGCCGATGCAACGTTGCATTACCCAACAAAAAGGAGGACTTAAGCGCAGTGGACATCATTATCTCAAACGCTAGCGATAAGCCCATCTATGACCAAATAGCTACTCAGATCAAGCAAGCCATTCTATCGGGTGAACTAAATGCTGGCGATTCTCTGCCTTCCATTCGAGCCTTGGCGCGCGACTTGCAGGTAAGTGTCATTACAACCAAGCGAGCCTACTCCGACTTGGAAGCACTGGGATTTATTGAAACCCGCCAGGGTAAAGGCAGCTTTGTGGCAGGTGGAAGCAGCAAACTTCTCCGCGAAGAACAACTGCGTCATCTGGAAGCCCTGCTGAGCGAAGCGTTGGATTGCGCAACTCAAAGCGGTGTATCGCTTAAGGAAGTCCATGAGCTTATCAACACCTTAGCAGAACCCGAATAGGATCATTTGTTGCACGATTACGAAAGGATGGACACCCATGTCTGCCATTCTTCAGGTAACGAATCTGTTTAAACACTATGATTCGTTTACCCTTGATCATGTGTCCTTAAGCGTTGAAGGAGGCTGCATCACTGGCTTTATTGGCAGTAATGGAGCGGGCAAAACAACCACAATCAAAGCAATTCTTGGCCTTATTAGAGCGGATGGAGGAAGCATATCCCTTTTCGGAGAAACCATAACCGGTCATGAAATAACACGATCGGTCAAAGAGCGCTTAGGGGTTGTCTTTGATACCTGCCCTTTTCCTAATGCATCTAACATCAATGATATTGCACACCTCGGACAGACTACCTATCACAGCTGGAACAAGGCACTCTTTAACAACTTGCTCGAGCGCTTCCAATTAAAAGATCATAAACAACCTATCAAGGATCTGTCACGTGGTATGGGCATGAAGCTTCAGCTAGCTTTCGCCTTAGCCCATCAGCCGAACCTTTTAATTCTGGATGAAGCTACTGCCGGACTTGACCCTCTTGCACGCGATGAAGCACTTATCCTGCTTAGGGAGTTTATCAGCGATGAAGAACATGGCATTCTTATGTCATCTCACATCACATCCGATTTAGAAAAGATTGCTGATCATATTGTATGCATCGATCACGGAAAGATCTGTTTTACCGAAGAACGTGATGTTATATGTGACTTTGCCGGTATTGCTCACTGTAGATCCGACCAAGTACCTCTCATAATTGAAAGCAAACTCTTTCCATCAGGTACCGTGCGTATTTTGAGAAGCACGTATCACACCGACATTCTGGTGCCCGATCGCCTACTTCTTCAAGAGCACCTGCCCACTATCCCTATAGATCGAGCAAGCCTTGAAGACTATATGCGCTTCATGCTCAAAGGAGAAATGCAATGAAGAGTAAAATAGTATTTGAACTGCGCTACCTTGCAAAAAATATGGTCGGCACCCTGGGCTTTTTGTTTATTGTCATCATATTCACAGGTGTTTTAAGCCAAACCATGGTTCCTGTCACTGCAGCCTTGTCAGCTATGCTTCCCCTTTTGTATTTCCTGACCTTAGGATCGAGTGATGAAATTAATCGCTGGCAAGAATATCAGCTTACGCTTCCGATAACGCGCATGGGAATGGTGATCTCTCGCCTTGTTGTTGTTGTGATTGCAACGGGCGTCTCCGTTGTCATAGCCGCAGCACTCTGTTCGCTATTAATACTGGCGGCAACCATGTTAGCACCTTCATTTCCCGCCATGGAATCCCTGACCCTTGAGAGTAACCCTATCGACCTGATATGGATATGTGGCCTTATTGGCAGCGCTTTTGCTCTTGTGATCATAGCTATCAGTCTGCCTTTTCTTGCAAAGTTTGGTATGACCCGTGCAGTACGCTATATCCCGATTGCTTTTGCGTTGCTATTTTTGCTGGCAATGGTCCTTGGCAATGAAGGTGGGTTGCTCTCAGCTTACGCATCGAATCTCACCTGGTGGGTGGCAACCGATGAACATGCTAGAGTAATACTGCTTGCTGGCCTGGTTGGCTTTGTCTTTATACTCAATATCATCAGTCTGGCCATTTCTATTTCGCTGTTTAAAAAGCGCGAGTTTTAACCTCTTTTTTACCTGGCTTTAGCCACAATGAATTAGCGTTACACTGTTACCGCAGATAAACCAAAGCCAATGTAAGCTTAATTGGAGGGGCACATGATTGAATACTTCGTCATGGACGCTAATACGCAGTCGCTCATTCGTGTACCTGAAGAGTTGCCCGGATGCTGGATAGCCCTTTTCAATCCAACCGATGAAGAACTTGAAAGCACCGCAAAACGCTTCCACATCGATCCAGATGATCTGAGTGCCCCTCTAGATCCAGAAGAAATCTCTCGTATCGAAATAGAAGATGACAATTACGTCATGTTCATCGTGGACACCCCTGTCCACGACAAGCTTTCAGGCGAAAAACGCTACAAAACCATTCCTATTGGCATTTTCCAAACACGCCAACACGTTATTTCGGTGTGTTCTGTGTATAAGGTTCCTTTAATTCGCATCTTGAAGAGTCGCCCTGATGAGCTGCACGACACCAGCAGCACCAAGGAGTTCGTCAGCGATCTGCTCATCGCTTCTTCGCAAGCTTACTTTGCATCGCTTCAGGCTTTAGATAAGCGTCGTCGCACCCTTACCTCCACCATCGAACGCCCTTCACGTCGCGATTTGGAAGAACTCTATGCTCTGAATGATTCGCTGGTTTACATTCAAACCTCGCTGGCAACCAATAACACCGTCTTCGAGCGCTATCGCCGCCACGTGCAAGCATCGGGCAATGCCGCATTAATCGATCTGTTCGATGACGTGATAGTTGAACATCAACAGGCACTCGAGACCACAAAAATTTATTCCGCTATCCTGGATTCAGCAATTGATCATTTCGGATTGATCTTAGATTACGACTTGAACCACACCATGCAGTTGGTAGCTACGTTAACCTTGGTACTGTGTGTACCAACAGTTATTGGCGGCATGTTTGGTATGAACTTGGCTGGCATTCCTTTGGCCGAAAACCCTTATGGCTTCAGCATCGTAACCGGCATAACCGTTATCGTATTGGCAGTACTACTTATTATCTTGAAACGATTGAAATGGTTTTAGAATTCTAGGAGCTTGCCATGGGATTATTTGATTTCTTTGGTTCTTCCAATAAAGCAGACATCAATGCATTAGTATCAAGCGCCAAGCAGACCGCTGGTGCATCCATTGTGGATGTACGCACCCCGGAAGAATATGCTCAAGGCCATATTGAAGGAGCCATCAATATTCCGCTTGATTCAATCGACAAAGCCACTAAGCGCTTCCCCGATACTGCCACTCCCCTCTATTTGTACTGTCTGAGTGGTGCGCGCAGCAGCAATGCTGCCAGCTACCTCAAAAAGCAGGGCTATACCAACATCACCAACATGGGTGGCATTAGATCCTGGTCGGGTACCGTGGTGAAAGGGTCCAAATAACCTATCCCCAAAATGTCAGCGCAGCACCCTTTTGGCTGCGCCGGTAAGACCAGTCCCTCTCGAGATGCCTGTCTATAAAGTCTCCACTTCCGAAATCAGTCTCTCTTGAGGTGCCTGTCTTTGAGACTTCATGTTCAGAACACATGCTTCTCAAGCTGTATTAGCAATGAAAGGATTATTCAGTCATGAAAGTTGTTATCGTTGGCGGTGTCGCTGGTGGAGCAACCACGGCTGCCCGCTTGCGCCGCTTGGATGAATCGGCCGAAATTATTGTCATTGAACGCACCCACTATGTTTCATATGCAAACTGCGGTCTTCCCTACTACATTGGTGGCACTATAACCGACAAGAACAAGCTTACGCTTCAAACACCTCAAAGCTTTAAGAGCCGTTTCAATATTGATGTGCGCGTCGATGAGGAAGTAACGAGCATCGATCGCGAACATAAATGCGTTCATATTCGTAAGCTTTCTTCATCTGATGCGCCTGAACAATGCTACACCGAAACGTACGATAAGCTCGTGCTTTCGCCCGGCGCACATCCCATAAGGCCCAATCTGCCTGGGCTTGATTCAAAGCGCCTTTTCACCCTTCGCACCGTAGAAGATACCTTTGCCATTGCAGAGTTTATTGAGCGCGAAGCGCCCCAGAGCGCAACGGTGGTAGGCGGTGGGTTCATTGGTCTTGAAATGGCAGAAAACCTTGTGGATCGTGGCATTGAGGTTACCGTCCTGCAGCGTCCTAGCCACCTGATGCCCACCTTAGACGACGATATGGCATCACTGTTACACAACCGCATGCGTGAAGGCGGCATTGCCCTTGATTTTAATGCCGATGTGACCGGCTTTATGGAAGATGAACATCACATCACCGCTTCTTTTTCTTACAAATATGAAGCAGATGATGCACCGTCTCATGAAGTTGTAAGCGATATGGCAATTATGGCGATCGGTGTTATGCCGGAAAGTGCCCTCGCCAAAAAAGCAGGACTTGAGCTGGGTATTAAAGGCGCCATTAAAGTAGACCATCGCCTGCGTACCAGCGATCCTGATATCTATGCCATTGGCGATGCTATAGAAACCACGCAGATTGTAACGGGCAAGCCAGCGCACATCGCCCTCGCAGGACCAGCCAACAAACAGGGGCGCATTGTGGCCAACGACATGGTAGCAACGGTGCACCCTTCTGCAGACACTCAAGGAAATGCTGCAACAAGTGCTTTTACCACCACTTCAACAGATGTGTTTGAAAACGCTGATGATACCACCAAAGACGTATCCACCAATGCAATAGCTCTTGCGCCCTCTGAACGCCATTTTGCCGGATCGCTTGGAACTTCGGTCATGAAAGCATTCGATATGACGGTGGCCACCACCGGCATGAACGACCACACCGCAACACAAGCAGGTCTCACGGCAGGCGTCGATTTCGATTCCGTTATTATTTCTCCTGCATCTCATGCCACGTACTACCCTGACGCTGAAACCATGACCATGAAAGTCCTCTTCAATTGCAAAACAGGACGCATTCTAGGGGCGCAAATTATCGGCGGCGAAGGAGTAGACAAGCGTATCGATGTACTGGCACTCGCCATCACCGCCAAGATGACCGCCTACGATTTGACCGAAGTGGATTTGGCCTATGCGCCCCCCTATGCATCAGCTAAAGACCCCATCAATATGGCAGGCTATGCCATTGCTAACGTACTAGATGGTGTCGTTGCGCAAATCCATTGGGAAGATGCACTCGAAGAGGCTGCAAACAATCCCAATACAGTCATTCTTGACGTTCGCACTCCAGGCGAATTCGAACGGGGTCACTTGGATAACCAGGCCAATGTTATCATCCACATTCCAGTTGATGATCTGCGCGGCCGTCTAGATGAAATTCCGCACGATAAGCATTTATTGGTTCATTGCGCCACCGGTATTCGCAGCTACATTGCCTGTCGCATTCTGACACAGCATGGCTATCACTGCACTAACATTGCAGGCGGCTACAACTTCTACCAGGCACTCTATCTTGATCGCAACGCTGCTGGTAAAAACGTAGGCGGATGCGGCTTACCCATTATCCCTTCATAATAGGCTGTTAAGCTAGAGGCAAAAAGCTATAGGCAAAAGAAAGGTAGCATGCATAACACCACAGCACATAAACCCCTTGCGCCTATAGCTTCACCTACCTGCGAATTTAAACCAGATAGATCAAGTAACTCCAGCGACTCAACCAAATATCCTACCGGTGCTTCACGCATACTTCGTACCACCGGCCTTATTGTGCTCTTGCTTGGATTAGGTCTTATGGCAAGCAAGTCGCTAGCCGATATGAACCCCTTGGTTTTAACGTTACCCTTTCAAGGCAATTGGGTGCTGGTCAATCCCGCTTTTGACTGCGGACTTGCTTGCGTTGTCATGAGCGCGATACTGCTCTTTATCGCTTTTGTAACCCGCAAAAAGACACAAAAAGGCAGTGTAGCACGACGCATTGTACGCACTATGATTGCCCTAGCTTCCAGCATAGCTATAGCTTGCGCCCTTTTGGTTGGCGGACTATTCGCCCTTGTAAGCACTCCTTATCTGCTTTCTACTGCAAGTCCTTCAGGAGATAGAGTTCTCGTAGTAGAAAACAGCTTTCTCCTGTTAAGCTCGCAGGATATCTACTACCTATCATCTCCATGGCCTTTTGCACAACCGTCAGGATTTAGTACTGCTGATAACGGATACGATCCCATAGCCAATGGCACGTATAGCGTTGAATGGCACAATCGAACTGCCGATGTAACGTTTTGGAGTGACAACACCTTTCAACCCATGACTGGACAAGACTCCTTGAGCGTATCTCCTCCCCCACTTGCAGATTTCCAAGCATGGATTCCCGTGCATATACATACGCCTTATGAAAGTAATTAGCTTATTTATTAGTTTCTTCTATATATCGATGAAAAATAAATATAAGGACTTCTGCTATAAGCTTGGGGCAAATCTATCGGAAACGTAAAATAGATTTAGTGCGTCAGTGCTTCTCCGTGAGAAACCATGCCGTTTTGTATGTGAAACATAGTTAACAAAATTATCGGCGAAGCATAACGCTCAGTTAGAGCAAGACTGATGCACTAACTGGAGGTATCCGTAAGGAAGGGGTATATATGGATTTTGATTTCACACCGGATCAGGAACTCTTTATTGCAAGTGCAAAGGACTATGCGGAAAAGTACTTCACTCCTGAAGCAGTAAAGAAGGCCTATGAAGTAGATCACCATATCAGCCTAGAAGCTGCTATGGCTTTCCGCGAGCTTGGCTTTATGCACCTGGGTTTGCCTGAAGAAGTAGGTGGCATTCCCTGCGATAAGCTGACGCTGGTTGTGCTGATGGAAAAACTGCACGAATTCACCGGATGCGTATTACCCTTCCAGACTGACTTCAACTCCATCATGGACGTTATCGAATTTGGTAACGAAGAGCAGCAGAAAAAGATCATGGATGCAGTCAACAACGTTGAGAGCACCAGTGTTGCTGTAACGGCAATTTCTGAGCCAGGCGCTGGTTCGGATAACAACGCTATGACCTGCGTAACCGTAAAGCAACCTGATGGCACGTATCTTTTGAATGGTCAAAAGACATGGGTTACCTTGGCTCATCTGTCCTTGTACACCATCGTTGTAGCTAAGGATGAAGATCCGTCCTATGAGAACGACAAGTACTCTTTGTGGATGGTTCCCAATGGCATTGAAGGCTACACCTACGGTGGTCTCGAAAAGATTGGCCAGCAGATCGTTCCGTTTGTTGATTGCTTCTTCGACAACGTTCGTCTGACTGAAGACATGCGCCTTGGCAAGCCTGGTGAAGGCTGGAAACTTCTGATGAAGAAGCTCGAATTTGAACGCTGCTTGGTTGTTGCTCAGGCTTTAGGTCAGGCACAGGCTGTTATGAATGAAGCTGGTGCTTACTGCTCCGAGCGTATTTGCTTCCAGAAGCCAATTGGACATATTCCTGCTATCCAGCAGCATCTGGTAGAAATGGAAACCATTCTGGACAATGTTCGCACCCGCCTGTACAAGGTAACCACGATGCTGGACAAGGGTCAGTCCACTCGTCTGGAATCTGCACTGCTTAAGGGTTATGCATGCAAGAACCTGACCAAGGTTGCAGAACATGCTCTGTCCATTTATGCAGGCATTGGCTACACCAAGGAAATCAACGCAGGCCGCATTTGGAACGACCTTAAGGGTTATGAATTCGCTGGTGGCACCAACGAAATCATGGACTACATTTCTGGTCGTCAGCTGGTTAAGAAGTATAAGAACAAGTAAGTTTCTCTCCTTTTTTGTTCATAGAGTTTATAAGGCTTCTTTACCTACAGCATACAAGCCAACAAAGCCGCACGTCATCTGACGTGCGGCTTTTTGTTTCTCGTTTAATCGTAAATATGCTGTTGAGTCTTACGACAATAAGTTGTACTGGCATCTCGTTGGAACTTGTATGGAATGGCGCATCAGACAATCGAGGCCCGTGACTGCAAAAGATATATCGTCATCATCATCGAGACTCAAAGCTGCAAAGATGTATCGTTTCACCTCTTATCGCGGCTCATGACCGCAATGGAAAAATACGTGCGCTCATAAGGACGGTAATAGGTTTCGAGCGATTCCTGATGCACACCTGACTTAGCAGCAACATCAGTAATATCTCGTGGGACCTGAGTATCTTTAGACTGACCTAATACCACAAACTTTCCGTTGTAGTCGTTTAAAACCGTTTCCCATGTTTTCACACTCTTGAGCGCCGGCTTGTAGGCTTCGTATGCTCTATCCCAATTGCCATGCTGCCAATCCATATACACCTGAGGAATCATGGGAAAATAGATGGAGGTAACGCCAATAAAGCCAATGTCAGAAGACATCACCAACACCGGAGATACAGGCGTACCCGCAGATTGACTCGATGAATCTGCGGGTGATATGTCATCGGATTCATCCTCTTTTGGAAGATCGGATCCTGATGCTACAAGTTTAGAATCCTGCACGACAGACGCCGCCTGTGCCTCAGAACACTCATTGACAGCAGCCACAAAAGCCTCAAGCGGCAAAGCGTTCTGTTCGCTGTAATCGTCATGAGCAAGCAGCGCTTGATTGGTCAGAGCAAAAAGTAAAGTAACTGCACACACCCCTGCCACCAAAGAGGGCCGTTTCATATGCGCCAACAGCAAAACTATCGCAAGTAAAAGTGGACCTAGGGCTACCGACAGATAGCGATAGTACAAAATGAGTGAACCCATAACAAGCGATGCCACAGCCCCGATCACGATAAGTCCTATATACACTATAAGACCCGCTACAACGGCACGTATCCACCAAGACTGCGCAACCCAGTCATACCACGAATGCTGTTGAGCATCCCAAAGATCGTCTGCTTCTGGGCTTATCAAAGATGCTGCAGCAGTATTGTGCGAATAATCAATCAGAGACTGAGCATAGCGCTTGTCGGCGTCTGTTGCATCCTGATGCCACATGCGCACTCGATGAATCGCTCGCACCACTACCACAATCGTCAAAACCGCTAAAAGTGCTATCAATAGAATCGTCACTATCTGTAAAACAATGCCGTAAGCACCCTGCAGAGCAAACATCATAGGGCTGTCCAAGAAGGGATACAGCGTCAGCTCAAAAAGAGTCAAAGGAAAATGGAATTGAGCCCAGTAAGTATCGGACACAACCGAAAGCTGGCTTGCCACAGCAATGAGCCAAGGTGCGTACGCCACCAGCTGCAACACAGCACCCACGATCAGTATGACCAGTTCACGCTTGGCGTAATGACGATGAGTAATGAGGTAGCCCAGCAACACCACATTGATCAAAAACGCACTGATTGCAGCAAAGTAATGCAGATAGGCGCTTGCAAGACTTGAAAGGATAAAGACAATCCAAAAATGAAACGGAACGGAACTTACATATATCACTTCAGCATTGGATTCATCTGCCCTACCGGCCACCTTTGAACGCGTATAGACACTGCGCGCAATACGCATACCGTAAATAAAGCAAAGCGTAACGGTGAAACTCGCCCACGTATACATGCGAATTTCCACCGCCATAAGGGCGATATAGGGTACGGTAAATACCAAAAAGGAGAACAGAACCCCCGCCTTTGCACCCCAGTCTCGACGAATATGAGTAAAACCCAAAATGGCCAACGCGACCGATCCAGCAACTGCAAACAGCCGATATGCCAAAATGCTGTCACCAAATACGCAATTCAGTATATGGAGACACAGGTAAAACAAAACCGGGTGCACATCATTGGCGCCAATGCTCCAAATGTCACCAAATGACTTATTCGCAATACCTACCGAATAACTTTCATCAAACCAAATATTGCCGTGAAACGCCGTGATCAAAAAGAACAGGGTGCCCACTACTAACAGAGCAATATGCGCTTGTGGCTTCGCCATGAATCGAGCTACTTTACTGCCAGCTCTGTCAAGTTGTAAAGCTTTGGCATGGGTAATTGAAGGTAAGGTGGGATCATTCAACGGTGCGGGAGATTCAAAAGATTCGGTTTCGGGCATGGTATTTCCTTATTGATGCTTAGTGGTGCGAATCAGCGGATGCCGTTTTCGAGGAAGACTCTTTTGCAGCAGGCTGTTTCGGCAAGGGCACTACGCGTACCTGAGATACATGCATACCCGGACGTGATACTCCAAAGCCGCTACGCTGGGTAATATCGTCATATCCACAAGGCACGCCCTGTACCCCTTCAGCCCTATCCGTTGTAGTGCTGCGCGCAATATATATTGGTCGGTGTTTCGTCTCCAAATATCCACGTGCCATATATTCGCCAATAACACCCAGTACCACCATTTGAATGCCACTGAACAGCACCACCACATACATAAGCATCATGGTAAGTGAAATCGGATCGTTAAAGACAAACTTCTGAACTACATCAATAATCAAAAGAGCCAATGCGATGATTGCTAGCAGCGATCCTATAAACATGATGATTTTGAGTGGCAAAGTGGAAAACGCCAGAACCCCATTCCAAGCGTAGGAAACCAGCTTCTTAAACGACCACTTCGTTTTGCCCGCATGGCGTTCATGCACTTCATAGGGAATAACCTTGGTACGAAAACCAATCCAAGAAAACAATCCCTTTGAAAAACGGAAATGCTCTGGCATGGACAAAATGGCGTCTGCAACCTGGCGTGTAAACACTCGAAAATCGCTCACGTCAGCCAAAAGATGCGTATCTGACATATGATTGAACAGCTTATAGAAGCTCTCTTTTGCCACTCGAATGAACAATCCTTCACGGCGCATGTTTTGCACCGCTGCAATGCAATCGTATTCAGGTTCATCGATTAGCATCTCCAGCATACTGAGTGCAACTTCCGGATCCTGCTGCATATCCGCATCAATAAATCCAATATAGTTGCCCGTTGCATTTTGCAGGCCCGCATAAAGAGCCGCCTCTTTGCCAAAGTTGCGGGAAAACTCAATAACTGTAAAGGAAAGCTTGGCACCGCCGTTGTCGCGATAATCTTTAATCTGCTGACGGATTACATCGATAGTACCATCGGTTGAACCATCATCAATAAAGACGAATTCGCATGTATGATCAGCGTTTTCAAAACACCGACACGCCGCACCAAAGAAGAGATGTATGTTTTCTGCCTCGTTGTAACAGGGCACAATCAAAGAGAAATCCATAGTGCTCCCTTTTTGCGTATCGTCTTTCATAATTCTTTTTTCGTCCCATTTAATCTATCATTGAGCTTGTGGAATGAGACCCTGAGTGGGAATATTTTCGTACTAGTAACAGTTCCGTAAACTCTCTGTTTCTTTCAGCCGCGCCTTGAATTACACCGAGTTGCGTACCTTGCATTGCTCTATCGGAAAAAAGAGGTTGCTATGGATATTCATGCAGATGATTATGGAATTACGCTTTCGCAGGCAAAAGCGATTTTGGCACTCAGCGACGATTGTGAAGGTGACGGCGCCCTGTCAAGCGTCAGCATTTTTGTTAACAGCCCCTGTTTTGAGGAAGCTGCAGCGCTCATACAACCGTACGTCGATGCGGGATCAATCGATATTGCGCTGCACCTCAACATCGTTGAAGGCGCGCCCTGCGCCGATATTATTGATGTGCCCGATCTTATTAACGATCGCAGAATGTTCTGTCATAACTTTATGGGCCATTTAGCGAAGCTCAAAGAATTTCACCGCAAGCATTACTATCAGCAGCTCGTATGCGAATGCAAAGCCCAACTATCCCGCTATTTTCAACTGTTTCCAAAACAGAAAGACACGCTGCGCCTCGATTCTCATCAGCATACCCATGCTATTCCAGAAGTGCTCGATGCTCTTTTGGAAGCCGTTGAAGATGAGGGTGCTGTAATACGCCAAATGCGCATGCCTGTCGAAAACTTGGCACCCTTTAAAGAACTAGGTTATGACAAGGACATTCCAGCAAGCAATAAAGCCAAAAATGTGCTGCTGAGCAAACTGTGTAAACATATGCCCGAAAAGCTTCCTGCCACCTGTTCTATCCCTGCTTTTACCGGTGTGGCGTTTTCAGGATGCATGTACAACATGACAAAACCCCTCGCTGAAGCACTTGAAAAACAAGCCCTTGCTCAGGGTAAAGGGTTAGAAGTTTTGTTCCATCCGGTATCCGTGCCAATCGATGAATGTCTGGATCCAGAAAACGGTCCTTTTGCAGAAGCCTGCTCGATGCCTACCCGCGACAAGGAAGCGGATACGGTAAGAAATTTTTACCGCTAACTTTGCCACTACTTGTTGCCGCCAATGAGTGACGCTACTTGTTGCCGTTACTTGTTGCCGTTACTTGTTGCCGCTAACTTTCACTGCTCATCTTTATCGCTCATCAAGAGCAGCACGCTCAAACGAAGCATCTTCAAGAACAGATTGCTTAGCCGTTGAGCGCTCCTGTATGGCTTCACGTACTTTGCCACCAAAGAACTGAGTGTACTTAGCAAGCACATACAACGTCATAACAGCAGCAAATGCCATCTCGCAAGCGATAAGTACATCGCATACTACGGGAAGCATGATACCCACCTCACGCAAAGTTTCTACCGCACCCGTTAGGGCTGTTGCCGTAATGACAAAGGGAAACGTCATAGCGGCAAAACTGGGATAAAAGCCACCACGAATAAACTTTGGCAGCTGAGTGAGCACCAGCACAAAAAGTATCTGTGCCAGAACTTCTAATACCGCAACGAACACAACATTTGGCTCATATACTGCCAGATATCCCGCCAAAGATAAGCTCATAGGTGCTGCATAAATACAAAACGTTGGAGCAGCGGGAGCGGGAACTTCCGCCTTGATATAACGAGCTGTCACAATGAAAAGCAACACGGCATAGGCAGCAAAGCCAATCCAGAACAGTCCCTGGCCAACGCTTTCAAGCTGCAGGGCTGGGCTGGTGACAGAAGCCACAATAATACCAACATAGCAAACAAACCATGTTGCAAAAATATCAGTAATGGCAAATGAGCGTATACGCTTATACGTAAACCACGCCATCAAGGTGAAATGACCTATAACAGCAAGCGTCCAAATGATCTGAGCAGCCAAAAGGGCCACTCCCGCCAGATAAGTAGAAAGCTGCATGTAAGTCATGAAAAACGTACCAAACACTGCGGCTTGCACGGGTGCCTGTAAATCTGAACGCAACGCTGAATTGCAGAAAATCGCCTTAGCACTAACCAACAGAATGAGCAGAAACGCCACGATAGCACACGCTGCTTCTACCCCAAAAGCATATACACCAAACAGCTTACCAAGTGCAACCACACCCAATGCTAAGCCAGCTGTTGGAACGGGAACACTTTCAAGAAACGAGCGAATCATAGCCTCATCCTGTCGATAATCATCTTTCACGGGTGTAGTTTCCAGTATGAGTGATCTATACTAAAAGAGTTCCTAATGGTTTCTTTGGTTACAATAAGGATTCATTATGCTTGATTGGCGCGTAACAACTTTTTTGGACGTGTGCGAGACGCTCAATTACACCCATACCGCCAAACGACTCAACATAACCCAACCTGCTGTATCGCAGCATATTTCCTGGATCGAGCAGCAACTTCATACCACCCTCTTTATTCGAGAGGGAAAGCGTTTGCATTTAACCGAATCAGGACAACTCGCTCGCATATTCCTTCAAAAACAAACTCAAAACCAAACTCTGTTACTCAAAGAACTCACTGCGGTAACTCAAACCGGCAATCATCTTTCTATTGGCGCTACCCTTACCGCAGGCGAACATCTGCTAGCAGGTCCACTAGCGCTCTGGCACAACGCTCATCCTCAGGTCCGCCTCTCAGTCGATGTGGACGACACATCACAGTTGCTCTCCAAGCTGGATGCTTCAAAAATAGATTGCGCCTTAGTTGAAGGCATTTTCGATTCAAGTCGATATACCACCCGTCTCTGGTCACATGAACGCATGGTGTGCATCGCGTCCCCTCATTGGAAGCCAAACAGCCATAAGTCTGCTTACACCTTTAGAGATCTCTTAGATGAAACCCTGATCCTTCGCGAAGAAGGCTCAGGCAGTCGCGCAGTACTTGAAGCATCTTTAGCCAACCAAAACCTCCAGCCAGAAAGTTTTGCGCATATCGTTGTCGTAAAAAGTCTTGGCATGGCACGCGAAATGGCGGCAGCAGGTGCAGGCATTACTTTTGCCTATGAACCCGCTATCGCAAAAGAGCGCGCTATGGGTCTTATACAAGAAATCCCGCTTAAAGACACGGAATTAGAGCACGATATCTGTTTTGTGTGGCAGCGAGATACCTATTTCGATACCTACTACGAGCGCCTGTTTAATGAATTGCAAAAGTTGAGTACAAACTCTACCAGTGCGCATAGAGTAACTCTACCAGCGCGCATATAGCAAAGGATAATCATTAGGTATTTTGCCAGCCGTCATCAGTGCTTTTACGAATGACATCGTTTGAATCAAAAGGGCACGACGGGCAAACATCGGACGATCTTCCCAGGGCCTACGATGCGCTGTGTGAGTTGACCAGTAAGCCAAATGAGCAGGATCATGATCGTCTGGATGTTCCAGACATACCTTATAAAAGGCGTTGAGTTGGCGCGAAAAATGGTCGAGTGTCTGCTGACAGCGACCAGATAAACTATCCCCTTCATTGCCATGGCCACACAACACCAAAGAAGCCTTAACAGTGCGCAAGCGCATCAGCGAATGCATCATGATACCAAGCTGATCGATGTCCTCTTCAATCATGACCGAGGTATATTGGTTATACAGTACCTGGTCACCAGCCACAAACAGCTGGGCAGCTTCATCATATAAGCAAATCTGATGCATATCATGGCCCGGCACATGCATAACGCGCAAGTTATAGGGTCCCACACAGAACACGTGTCCTTCCTCTGGAACAACCAGCGGAACCTGTTTAGCGCATCCCAACGTCATCGGATACCAATACTTTGCCTCAAAAGTATCATCGATACCAAAAAACGCGCTTGTTCTACGCTCCATACTCCCAAACCCACGAGCTGCCATGATAGGAGCACCCTGTTTATCAATAGAATCAATGCCGCCATACACGGTCATAGTTGGTCGATAGATACGCGTCAATCCAGCGCAGTGATCCCAGTGGAAATGGGTGATAAGTACATCCACGTCATCCCACGAAATATCAAGCGCGGCAAGTGCTTCGTCAAAGATAGCTTTCGTGGTGTAATGATTGGCGCCGGTATCAATAATGAGCGAACGACCATTATCGTGCACACCATCAGCTTTGAAGATATATGAATTGGTGGGACCAACAGCCTGCGGCATACACAGATCAACGCGATACAAATTGGGAGCAAGCTTGTCTAAACGTGGACGATCGCTAAAGCAGTAAGGCATGACATCAAACATAGAAATCCACCTTTTAGTTATCAGGCGCCATAGTTTTCATTACCATAACTTAAAACAATACTCAGAAAAAGAGGAATGGCAATGCCGAAGTTATCTCGACTACAGACAGATTTACATACTATCCAAGACCAACCTTGCACCGATGACTCCCCTCTTCCAGACAACGTTGATACGTGGGTTTACACAAAGCTCCTTGAGCAACAGGATCATACCTACCGCGAATTCCATTGTCGATTGATGCCCACGATCGACCCC
>UQDJ01000029.1 GCA_900539675.1 uncultured Coriobacteriaceae bacterium
CGGATGAAGCGGAGGACTCCGATGACGTTGCGGCAGCCGGCGAGATTGTGTTCGGTGTGGATGACGACGGCGCCGCCGCCAACCTTAACGGGTTCGTCTGGGGCTTTGATAACGATGGCCGCATGGGCAACGTGGATGAGACTAGTGCTCACGAACTCGATTCCCAAGCGTGGATCAATCAGAGCGAAAGCTCTTCTGAGAAGGTCGTCGTGGCGGTCGTTGACGATGGCATAGATGCTGCCAATCCCGACTTGGAGCCGGTCATGTGGACGATGGATGAGGAGATGGAATCTAAACTCGTCACCACGGGCAGGGAGGATGAGCACGGCTTCTACCGAGCGATTGTGCCGGGTGGTACGGGAACTTCAACCACCGGTATTACCAACTGGCATGGCACGCATGTGGCGGGCACCGTCGGTGCTGCCTGGAATGGTAAAGGCACTTCGGGCATTGCCTCGAACGTTGAGCTGATGTCGGTGCGGCACGCCAACATTCTTGCTACGGTTTTGGAGGGCTTTGGGTATGTGAGCCGGGCAATTGATGCAGGCGTAAATGTGCGCGTGACGAACAACTCCTGGACGATGGACCAAGGCGCGTGGCGTTTGATTGACGCTGCCGTCACCGAGCTGGGGCAAAAGGGTGTTGTAAGCGTTTTCGCTGCCGGCAACTCTGATACCGACAACGATGCCGCCCACTTGGTCACCACCAGGCTCGCTGATAACCCCTATGTGTTGGCGGTCGGCTCGTACCAGCCGGATGGCGAGCGATCAATCTCGTCCCAATACGGGCAGACCAGTATCGACGTCATGGCTCCGGGAAGCACTATCCTTTCCACCTACGCCCATGACCATCCGGTCTATCTGGGCGAGGAAGATGAGGATGCCGTGCTGTACGAGAGCTTTGACGGGGAAACCCTTGTGGGCCAAGGTGTGAAGGGCACCGATGGCACGGCGCTTTCCGGCGGCAAACAGGTGCTGTCGTTCTACGAGCAGGATCCTTTGCAGTCGGTCGGCGATGAGCCATCGGCTGAGCCGGTGAGCGTCGGCGAGGCATCGGATAAGGTAAAAACCTTCGACGGCACCTCAGCCTATCAATTTGACTACGACCCCGCCTCTCCGAATGCAGGTCAGGCATACAGCACTGCCATCGATTTATCCGAGGTTGCAGAGAAGCCTCAGTACCTCAGCTATCGCTATGCGCTAGAAAACTCAACCGACGATCCTCTGCGTATCACTCTTGTCACTCCTGCTATTCGGGTGATCGATGACGAGGGGAACGCCAGCTGGATGGATCTGTCGGTGAACCAGGCGCAAGCCGGCTCGTCGTGGGGAGTCACTACGGCATCGTGGTCCGGCATGTCTGTTCCCTTGCCTGAGAACACGGATTGGGAGCATTTTCAGATAAGGCTCAGGTTCCCGGTCATGGAGTTTTCGATGGTGGGCGGAAACCAAGCACCCGGAGCCGGCCTTCCCGGAACCGTGGTCGTTGACAGCATCGGGCTGGGACGCGACTGCGTTCCCTACACCTACATGGACGGCACCTCGATGGCTTCCCCTGCCGTCGCGGGCGCAGCGGCGGCGATTGCCGGCACGGGCAAGGCGGAGGTTGCGGGCGACCCGGCGAAATCCGCCGAGAAGCTTGCAGCCCTGGTGAAGGGCGCGGCGCAGCCTGACAAGCGCTATGCTGACATTTGCTCGACGGGAGGCTACGCCACAGTCGATGGAGCTGGCAACCCCGGCCCTGCGCTGACGAAGGTGGCCGATGCGGGCGACTCCGTGGTGCTGGAGGGCTATTTCTTCACCAAGGATGCTCAGGCGACGATCGGCGATTCCCCGGCGCCTGTCATCGAGGCGAAGGACCTCGGCGATGGCAAGGTTGCTCTGAAGGTCAGCAAACTCGCCGGGTTTGCGGGCGGTCAGGTAACGGTTAGTGTGCAGCAGAACGACAAGCGCGCGATGGAGAAGGCAACGCTGTCCGCTTCGGCGACGTCTGAAGTCTCTGACCCTGAGGCATATTACGACCAGATGAACCTGCCGCTGTTCGAGGGTATTGAGGACTGGGGTGCCTGGCAGCTGGTGGGCTTTGATGGTAAGGTGTACGCGCTGCCGCGCGGAACGCAGGTGGACAGCCCGCTCGATCCTGGCTCAGAGTTGACCCATGATTCGATTCAGCGCTTCGACCCCTCCACGCAGCAGTGGGAGAAACTCATGCTGCCCGCCGAGGTGCTGGCAGAGGCGGGTCTGGATAACCCGGCGATAGTCGAGGACGTGACAGGAGCCACCATCGATGGCTCGCTGATTCTGCTGGTTCAAACCGGATCCACAAGCGCTTTTATTCGCTTGACCGCAGATAATGAGTGGGAGTCGTTGGGCTATTCCTTTATTTCCGTGTATGAAGGACCCTATCTTGCTACCCTCGGTAACGATGGCGATGGCCTCTACCTGTTCGGTGGTGTGACGATGCAATCCTTATCTGCTCAGCAAGCGGGCTCTTCCAGTATTCTGAAGGTCGATTTCGAGGGCAAACAGCTTATTGAGGCGGGTCAGTTGACCGGCGGTCGCATTCGTCCTCAGGTTGCTTTCGGTGACGGTATGTTTGTGGTTTCGGGCGGCATCAGTGCGTCCCCGAGTGTTCAGTTCGGTGGTGCGCAGGGTATTGAAGTAGTGGAGAAGGTTGATGGCGGCTACGATGCCGATGCGGACAAGCCGATTGAGTCCTCGTGGGCTGGCACGCCGGTAGATTATACATCGCTTGTCACCGAGACGGGTCAGCTGTCGTGGGCCGCGGGTGCGGTGCGGGATGGCTTTGCCGTCGCCGGACCCGACAGCGACAAGAAAAATGCTGACACCTACCTGCTCACGCCTTCGGGCGAGGGCGGCTCCTATGCGCTTTCGGCCTACGAGAAGCAGGCTTCTGAACAGGAACTTCTGGTGCCAGCGGCGTTGGGGTACCGCGGCCACTTCTACGTGCTGGCGGCTGCGCAGAATGACCCTTACCGTACGTTCAGCGCCACAGCAATGGAGACGGATCCGCAACCGGGTGATGCCCCGGAGGAATCGGGAGATGACAATCCCGACGAGATTCCCTGGACGGAATTGACCCCAGCAACTCCGATTGATTCGACTTCAGGCGACGAGCCTTCGGCAGACGGTGACGGGCCGGAAGACGGCGGGCTAACCAAGCTCGCGAGAACAGGTGACCCGCTGGATGCATGGGCGATGCCCGTCATCGTGTTAGCGGCAGCTCTTGCTGCTATCGTGGCAAGTGCAGGCACTGTCGTTGCACGCCGCAGGAAGGCACGACGCTAGCGTCTGACCTCTGCGAAGGGGTTTGCTGCAAAATAACGTTGCCGGTAAAGGGCTGGTAGCGAAAATAGGAGGGCGCCTTCGAGCGCCCTCCTATTTTCGGGGCGCCTACGGCGGTTGCGGGCGGCTTCGCGCTCGCTGGCCTAAAGCAACGAGGTGCTTTTAGCTTTTAGGTAGCGGTTCGGCGATAGCGGGTATCTATCTGTCTTACGCTGTAATGAATAAACAACAATATAAAGCTATAAGGATCCTCTGAATACAGCTGTACTGGCATGCGCTCTGGCAGGAATTATGTAGGGGTGTGCTTGTACCAAGGGAATGCCAGATCAACTGACCCAAATATGACTGATATGTGTTTATCCCATAGCGCCAATTGAAGCTTGTCAGGTAAGCTTGCAAAGCATAAAGATGGTGTTAAGATGAATGATTATGCTGTAATGCTACTAATTTAGTAACAATGAATGGGCCCTATATGAAACACCGCCGCAAAAGACAGAGTTCCATCCTTTCTTTCCACGTGAAACGCTCCAGCTTGTTTAAAGTTGTGCTTGTGTTCGCGTTTGCTGCGTTGCTTGTGTTTCCGGTCTGTGCGTTTGCTTCCGAGGGCGAGGATAACAATCCCTTTGCTGGTGCAGCGCATGCAGTTATGTCGTTTTTTGGATTGGAAGACAGTCTAGACAACAGTGCTTCTTCGGAATCCAAAGTTGCTGATCCTTCAACAGCCAACACGTATATCAATGTTGATAACGCTGGTCTTGGTGCTGATGCATCAACTCGTTATAACGGTCGCATTTGGGTGGATAAGTCAGTAAACACGCAAGATGTGACGTATGTTGATGGAAAGTCTGCTTTTTCGCTTAATAAAGACAATGGCGATGACTTTTTAGTCACGCATTCGGCGCTGGGAACTGCGACGCGAGAAACGTTTGAAGTATCGACTCCTATCGATACCGCCATAGCTATCGATCTTTCACCAAAGTGCAACGACAGCCTAGACAAGACAGCTGAAAATCCAACGGGTGATGGCAAGCTACAGACTATGCTCACCGCAACTCAAGATGCGATTAACGACCTTATGGAGGCAGGGGATAATAATCGTGTAACGCTCGTTGGCTTTTCGAACCAGGCAAGGGTTTTACTTAAGCTTGGTCACTATGAGCCAGGCAGCATAAAACTTGAGGTAGCTGCAGGCGAAAGTGGGGACAATGCTCCTGAAAAGCAACGCAGCGTTGTAGTTAAAGTAAATGATGAGGTAGTAGATACCTTCCCTGTTGCCCAGCTTGCGGGTAGTAACGTTAACAAGTATACGCAGATGGGGGGTCTATACCGCCCTGAACGAATTGCTTCAAGTGCCAACGAGCGATTTGACGGTTAAAGTTAACGATCAAGAGTTTCACCGAGAACCTGCAATGTTACTCATGAGCGAAGGGGAGCCAAAGATTGGCAGTACCTGGGTATATAAACCTGAAGCGAATAATGTGAGTTTGACCCAGGTCCCTCGCACTAAAAGCTATAAGGGTACGAGCTGGGATGGTGATGACGAACCTAATATTAAAAAGTATGCGCTTGATTCGCATGATGAACGTTATGCTCAAACCTTTGCAACCATGATGTCAGCTGGATATTGGAAGAAGGAAGTATCTAAACATTACAGCGAAGATGCAAATGATCCCACCAAGCATCCTGTTCATTTTTATACTGTTGCTATTGATGAGAATTACGCTGATTCACCAAGCTTGGCCGAAATTGCCCTGAATCCTTCTGGTGCGGTTAAAAGCGCCGAAAGTAAGCAGAACGGAACTATGGCCGAACGCTTTAAGTATCTGATAAAGACGCTGTTTAAAGAAGGTGAGGTCCGGGTTCAAAGTGGCCTACTTACTTCCAATGCATTGCAGGAGCGCTGGATGCATTTCAATGCCAAAAACGGCATTACCGAGCAGGATTTCTACTACAACGATGCGCGCTACCTTATTAACGACCAAGAAGGCGATGCTAAATACGAATGGGATCGAATCCTTGGCAGTGTGGTAAGCGAAATAACTTCCGTGTCCCCGCAGGCTCCCACCCAGGTAACTGATGAAGGGGAAGCAGCTTCGGGTTATGTTACCTATACCGACCCCATTGGCCAGTACATGGAAGTGAAGGATGTTAAGGGTTTAGTTTATGCCGATAACGTCTATCACTACAGCGAGACGAAATCGAATACTACGTCATACCCTAAACGATATGTGTTTGAAGGTACGGTAGCTAATGGCGTATATCCTTCGGGGGATCTGAAGGACCTTATTGTTGAAGTAACCTGCGATGACAAGGGTAACGAAACGATGACCGTAAAAGTTCCGGCATCGCTGCTGCCTGTGCGCATCAATACGCTGACAGTGGATACGACCGCAGAACAGAATGTGGTCAAAAATGCCGCAAGCAATGTAATGCCATTGCGCGTATGCTATTCGGTAGGGGCTAAAGAAGACATTCTTACCACGTCCGACGACGGTACTCGTTCTGTTGACCTGTCGAAGCTCGATGCCGATTACGTGCAGTCCCACTATCATGAGGACACCGATTCAATAGATTTGTACGGTGGCAACTATTCTTCTAAAACTGCAGGTTCGATAGACAAACCAAACAGCGATAGTTCGCAGACGGTAGGCGATGCCTCTGTGCAATTTACCCCTGCCGAAACCAACCCGTTCTTCTATCTGACTGAAAATGCGCCGCTGTATTACGACAAGGAATGTAGCAAGCCAGTAACTGATAAGCCGGTAGCGGGCACACGCTATTACTTCAAGATTAATTATTACAACGGTACACAGAAAGTGGATGCGGTTATCGAACGTGATGGCAAGTATCTCACAGAGCAGGGTTACGGTAATCCGGCCGTCGAGGAGATTAACGGTCAATGGGTGTTCACCAAGGGCTCTATCCGACTTGGCAACCTTAATGTGTTCCAGATTTCCAAAGAGCAAAACTCCGGTGGTGCTGCAGCGGGAACCAATATGAACCCAACACAGACGGCTGATACTGTGCGCTACCCTGTCTACAACGATAAGGCATCGGGCGACTTATTCAGCTTTACGGTATACCTTGGCAACAATGGGCGCATGACGCTTCCAGCAGCGCAAGCACTCGGCGTGTCTAAACAGGTTATCTCCGACGAGGGGATGAATGCCCCCGGCACTGATTTTTCGTATGAATTGACCGTTGAAGGACATCAGAACCAAACCTTTGGCGGCATTGAATACAGCTCAACGGATAAGGCAACGCCCTTCACTGGCAGGTTTGATGGCAAGGGATCTTATCAGTTCAAGCTCAAAGATGGCGAACATATTGAATTTTATGGCCTTGAAGGGTCAAAGTACACGATCACCGAAGCAGAAGAACAACCCGAGGGTTTTTCGCTCGAAAAGGTTGAACGCATTGAGGGCCTAGGGGATAGTGCAACTTCCACGCCGGTAACAGATGATGAGGGAAACGCAGTTCACGAAGTTTCGGGAACGCTTGGTGATAAGGATGTTCAGGTGGCGTTCACCAACCGCTATGCAACTTCGGCCACAATCGATGTGGCACACGCACTCAACATCACCAAAGCGTTGACAGGTCTACCGTCAAAAACGCACGAATTCACTGATCAGGATACCTTCACGTTCAGGATGGTTGCGTCATCATCCAATGCCACAGCGCCGCTGCCCTATGACAAGGACAGCGTTACTGCGACTATCAAGGCGGCAGACTTGAAGCAGGGAACCGGCGACGCAGAAGATGTCTATTCGGCTTCGACCAGCTTGGGTTCGAATATCACGTTCACCAAGCCGGGTGAATATCGCTACATAATTACTGAAGATGAGCCAAATGGGGCAGATCGCGTATTGGGCGTGCATTACGACAAGACCCAGTACTACTTAGATATTGTCATTGTTCAAGATAAGAAAACCCATAAGCTTTGCCTCGCAACGCCTGAGGAAATTGCACAGATGAAACAGTCCGGCGAGCTTGATACTAAAATCCCTTACTCCACCAACCCTTATCTTGAAAGGGGTGTCAACAGCTCGTTTAGTCAGGTTGATTCAATCGTATTTTCGAACAACTACGATCTTGAAAAGGCAACGCTTAAACTGACGGGCACCAAAAAGCTGTTGGTGACCAACAGCGACTATAAAATCAATTCAGGCGATTTCCAATTCAAAATCGAAGCGCTCGGCACCGTTGGAGAAAGTAGCTGGGACAACCCAACAAAAGATGATAGCCAGCCTCTTCCTACGGATGGGGGCATTGACGGAAACCACACCATGGTGGCTAACATCGGCGGGGGAACCGTTCAATTTGGCACCATGACCTTCACCAAAGAGATGGTGGACAAATGCTATCTGTACCGTATTTCAGAGGTGATCCCTGATGAAGCCACTAACCCTGCGGTGTCAGGCAACAAGAAATATGGCGACTCTGCTACTACGCAGGATGAGCGAGATCAAAAAGGATGGCAGGCAAACGGCATAACCTACGATGCTGCGCAGTACATTACGGTGTCGGTGAGTGCAGCGCGCAATGATGCGGGGGAAGATACCGGCTTTGTCGCCTGCACCGTAACAAACAAAGAAGACGGATCCTCGTCGTTCACGTTTGAGAACAAATATCAGCCTCAGGCGGCAACGCTTGGCGGGGGTATTTCTGTTCAGAAAACGCTTGATGGTCGCGAATTCAAGACAGACGACAAGTTTTCATTCAAGGTAGAAAATACTGCTTCACCTGCTGGTGTGGGCACCGTATTGCCTGAGGGAACCAGTGGCAATGCGGCAGTTGTTGCAGTGACACCCGATGCTGAAAACCCCCAGGTGGCTCATGGTGCAACTGGCCCCATAACGTTTCCTTGTGCCGGTATTTATGAATACCAGATAACCGAACAGCTCCCTGAAGATGATTCAGGTTTGGCCGGAGTGCAAAGTAACGGCATCACCTATGATGGGCACACTTCAAAAGTGCGTATTGAAGTGACTGAAGATCATAAAAGTGGCAGCCTGACAGTGGAAGGCATCACCTATGACAATCAGTCTGCTACCACCGAAGCCGATAAAAATGTCACGACCGCAGCAGCGTTTACCAATATCTATAAGGCTATTTTCAATGGAGAATTAGATAAGGTACCAGCAACTAAGGTGCTTACTGGTCGTTCTATTGAAGCGGGTGAATTCTACCTTACCGTTACCGGCGAGAATCTATCAAAGACGATAGCCATTCCGGCGGCACAAGCAAATAACAGTGGCCAAGCAACCTCTAGCATAGATAATCTTTTGGATGGCTTATCGTTTGATAAGCCAGGTACCTACACTTATACCGTGAGCGAGCAACAAGGTGTACGCAAGGGCGTCACCTACTCTAAGGCGGTATGGCACGTAACTATCGAAGTCACGGATAATGACGGCACAGGTGTGCTTACTGCTAGCAAGCCTACCGTGGAACGTATCACTGATGAAGACACCGGGAAAACATTGGTCACCCCCGTCCAAGACTCTATTCAGTTCAAGAATGCGTACGCTCCGCTTTCGGTAGAAGTTTCAGCCGCTTCTTTTGCGGGTTCTAAAACCTTGACGGGTCGCGCAATGGAAGCGGGAGAATTCCACTTCACTCTTGCCGGCGGAGACGATGCAACCAAAAAAGCTATTGAGAGTGGTGCTATCAGCCTGACGCCGGGCGCCGGTGATCCGGCGCAAGGACAAGTCAGCCTGATGCCGGCTGCCGGTGATCCGGCGCAAGGAAAACTGCAGACGGTAGCCGTTCCTTCAACAAAGACTGATGAGGGCAAGTCGGCTGCGTTTAATTTTGGTGATGGTGAAGTTACATTTAAGTCTCCCGGTAGCTATACGTTTGCAATAAATGAGACCGATGATAAGGGCAATCCTGTTCCTGAACAGGATGCCGGTACGGGACTTACTTACGACACGCATATCGGGGTTGTTCGCGTTGAGGTAGTGGACGTTGCCGGACAACTGATGGCAACGGTAACGCCGGGTGAAGAAAAAGAATCCTGTGATTTTACCAACTCTTATAAGCCCGAGCCTTTGGCTGCACCACTTCCAGCTGGTGCGGTATCGGTTCAAGATGAAAGTAAAGAATTGGTTGTGCAGGCTGGGCAATTCCAGGTAGTCATGCATCAGGTAGGAGGGGATAGCCTGCTGCCTTCGGGTGAGGGCATCCAAACTGAATCTGTGCTCAAGAATGCGGATGCCGCTGTTATTACTAATACCCAGGAAGACTGGACCGATAACGACAATGGGCATGTTTGGAATTATTCGTTTGGTAAGAATCTCACTTTCGACCATGCCGGCACCTATGTCTACAACATCACTTTGCGCCAGACCGAAAAGCTGCCACTGTGCGTACAGGTAAATCCTACAGGAACGTCGTATAAAGTTACCTACGAAGTGGTTGATCAGGGTGGCAAGTTGGCGCTTGCCAATAACGACCCTGAGGTTGAAGTTATCAGCTTGTATTCTGATCAGGCGCCTTTGCTTGAGCCTTCGATTGATGAACTAGATTTTAACAATGTGCATACTGTTAACGAGGTGTTTGGATCACTGCAGGTCGTGAAACAGCTCGACGGTCGCCCATTTAAAGAAGTTAAAGAAGGCCAAGATGGCGATGTCTTCAAGTTCCATGTAAAACTGACCGCGCTTGGCAATGATGGCGAGGCTGTCTCTAAAGACAATCTTCCTGGCATATTCAATAGCGATATCAAGTTCGAGAACTCAACGGGCTACGACTCAACAAATGGTGTTATTGAGGGAGATGTGACTATTAAGCCCACAGCCCAAGATGGCAACAAATATACCGTCTTTACGGGCCAGTATGCCTACAAGGTTCCCGGCACCTACACCTATGCGATCACGGAATATGCTAACGGTTTGCATGGCGGTGTGAGCGCTGACCCCAAATCTCACTCTATTAAGGTCGAAGTCACCAATCCGCCAGATAGTAATATCAACCAGGGTAGCAGTTCGGCTAACAACACCAATCAGGGTACTAATGCAGATAGCCCTGAGGTTGGACATGGGCACAATCTGCAGCTTCAAACCTATATTGATGACAAACTGATTGATACCACTATACCTACGCTGACTATCACCAATACCTATAAGACGAAAACTGATAAAGCTGACGTATCGCTTTCGGCAACTAACAAGGTTCAAGGACATAGCTTTGAAGCAGGCGATTTTTCAGCGCAGATTTTCGATTTGAATCAGGGAGATCATCTTCCTTCGGTAGTGTCGCCTGATGCGTGGGGTGCATCGAGCGAAGATGGTGAAGGTGGCGCTCTGTATACCGCCACGATGGATAATCTGTTTAAGAACATGAGTTTCTCTGCAGATGTGCTTGATGGCATCGAACGTGCGGCAGATGGCTCTCGCTCGCGTGATCTGGTGTATGTGGTCACGTCACAGCCAAAGGACGATCTTTCGTGGAAGCAAGGACTTATTGCTGATACAACAGCATACCAAGTAACGATAACCGTGAAAGATGACGGCAATGGCAATTTAACGGCAAGTTTAGCGTCTAGTGCGCCTATTGTTGAAGGCCAATTCGACGGTAAGACGTTTACGCAGATTGCCCCTGCAGATGAGGTAGTGTTTGAACACACCTATAGTCCTGCCGCGATTAATATCGATCTACCACAGTTCACTAAGGTGCTCGATGATAATGCCAACAATAATCAACGAGTTCTTAAAGAAGGCGAATTCCAGTTCTCTGTTCAGCCTGCAAATGACGCAGCGGTGGCTACTGACGGCATGATTTTGCCTTCAGCGACTCGCAATGGTGCTGATGGCACAGTGCGCTTCGGCAACATGACAGCATTCAAGCCAGGTATTTACCAAATTGCTGTGCAGGAAGATTTTCTTGAAGCAGACGATGCCGATCCTGCAACGCCAGGGGTTCAGGACAAAACAGGCATCACCTACGATATGCATGTAGTTTTTCTGACCTACAAGGTCAAAGACGATCCCACAACCGGTGCGCTGGTGCTTGATGGTGAGCCGGTGATTGATGGCGATACCACATTCACTAATACATATAATCCACGCCCTTTGACCTATGAAAATAGCACGGGCATATCCTTTGCGGGTACCAAATACGTACAGGATAATCCGGGTTCATACCATCTTGAAGATGGCCAGTTTGCCTTCCATTTATCTGCGGTAACCACGGGGGCTCCGCTTCCCGCGCATGATAAGGCAGATGAAACGTGGTCGGGTACCAATCCTGCCGTGGCAGCGCAGAATGAAAACTCTAAGCAGGGTTCAAAACAGGATCCACGTGATTATGCGTCATTTGAGTTTGGTTCTATCACGTTTACTCAGGGTGGCACCTATCAATATCGTCTGGTGGAGTCGTCTACCATGAACGATGAAGTGCCAGCTGCCGTGCGCAAACACATAAAGATGGATCCCAGTATCTACAACATCACTATCACGGTAAAAGATGATGGCCGCGGTGCGCTGAGTATTGGCGATGTCAGTGTGACCAAACAGGACCTGATTGATTCTGAGCCAGTGCCGGTAGAGGATTTTAACCCGCTGTCTTCGATGGTGTTTACTAATACCTATGACCTGGAAACGGTCACCGGCATCAACAATATCGAAAAAATTATCAAAGGACGTAACTTTACTGATACCGACACCTTTGCGTTTAAGGTGTCATTGGAAGCTCAGACTGTCGATCCAAATGACTCGGGATCAAAGGTAGGTATTGCCATAGATGATCTTCCGAGGATTACGTTCAACGAGTCTGGATCGGTATTGCGCGCCGATAGCATTAAAGCAGAACAACAAAACGATAAAACGTTGATGGAATATACGGTAGACATTCACCCGACGCGGGGCGGTTCTGTTGGAAACGAAGGCCTGTTTGCTAACGAAGACGGTGACGGACAGTACTATCGTTTCAACACGGGTCGTTATACCTACAGCCATGTTGGAGTCTATACCTACACCGTAGAAGAATTGACACCCAAAGACGCAATTGATGGAGTGAAAGATGGTATCACCTATGACTCCACAAAGCATACGGTGTTGGTAATCGTTTATGAAGATACGCATGACGAAGAGCGGCATTTACACCGTTATATTGCGCTTGATCCGACCGATGAACAGGCCAAAGAAGCTAAACAAGCAGTGGCGCAGGGCGACTTTGCTGCTGATGTCCTTACTACGGGCGAAGTAGATGATAGTGATTCATCGCATGCTGATGATCAAGAGGTTATGGTTACCATACCGTTCACTAACAAGTACGCGCTTAGTCCTGCCGTCCTTTCGGGTGAAGACAATCTTGCTGTGAAAAAGGACCTCTCTGGTCGAGCCTGGCAGAACGACGATGAGTTTACGTTCACGTTGGGTCCAGCCGCTGCTTCGGTAGAACAGGGCAGCGCAACCGCCGATGCTATCCAGAATGGCACGGTGGTATTACCTGAAAGCGCAAAACAAGGCATCACGATCAAGGACGATACCGATAAACATACCGCATCATTTGGTGATATCGAATTTAAGGCTGCCGGTACGTATGTCTTTGCGGTCAAGGAAGCGGTACCCAACAATGCCACCAACGCCGATGTTCCAGGCAAGACGTATGGCGGTGCTGATACGACCGATGACGAGCGTGCCAAAGCAGGCTGGATGCTTGATGGTGTGATATATGACACAGAGCCTCATAACATTTTGGTTGAAGTGCGGGAAGATGTTTCAAATAACACGCTGGTTATTGATCAGGTTATTGATCAGCAAAATATCACTGGTGCTAATCCGGCATTCACATTCACCAATACGTATAAAACAAACGCCTTTGTTGGTGTGCCTGACGGGCTTGAGTTTTCCAAGAGCCTGGAAAACAGCACCTGGCAGGATGACCAGTCATTCGTCTTCCAGCTAAAACCGACGGGTGGCACCGTTGATGGGAAAATCATAGATGCATCTGAAGTTCCTATGCCTCTTGCTGATGAGGGTGCAGGGGTAATGGTTTCTGCTGATGGCAGTGCTACGAAGACCGTAACAAAACCGGTCGCGGGCAACACGGCAGCGTTTAATATTGGTTCAATCACCTACGATAAGGCGGGTAGTTACACGTATGAGGTGACCGAGCTTAACGCAGCGGGTAGCCCAGCTGGAGGGGGCACTACAGAGGGAATTTCCTATGCAACCAATACGGTTAACGTGACCGTAGAGGTAACTGATACGGGAGACGGCTCTCTTGTGACACATGTTGCCAAGAAGGAAGGCGAAGCACGCAGCGATGCATCGTTTGTTAACACGTATTCAGCAAATGATGCGACGGCAACTATCAAGGCGTCAAAGACGCTTAAAAACCAGCAAATCGATAAGGGGATGTTTTCGTTTATCGTCAAAAATGCCAAGGGCGAAACGGTAGCGACAGCAACCAATGATGAAGCGGGTGTTATTGCGTTTAACAGCTTGCATTATTCGTTTGAAAACTTGTCTGAAGATGTTGATAAGGGCCTTGCTGCCTATACCGCTGATGGTACATATCAGTATGAGTATTGTGTCGAAGAAATTGATCCCGGTGCAGGCTATACCGCCATTAAGGGTGCTTTTAATGTGGTAGTAACGGTATCGGATGACGGTAAGGGCAACCTTTCTGCCCAGGTGACCTACCCCGATGGCTACGAAGGCGGTCTGGTATTTGAAAACATCTATGGTGCATCAGGAAGTGCGGAGATTTCCCTTACTGGCGCAAAACATATAGAGACTCAAAGCGAAGGCGATTTCACTCCGCCGAGTTTGAGCGATATTGCTGGTAAGTACAGCTTTACCCTGACAGGTGAAGACGGTGCTCCTATGCCTGAAGGATCAAATGGCAGCATCAAAACGCAAACGAATGATGCCTCTGGAACGATTGATTTTGGCCTGATTCACTACACCATGGAAAATGTGTTTGGTGAGGCAGGCGCAACAGAGGATAACGCCTCATCAGCCGATTCTGCAGAGCATAAGCAATCTGACGCAACGAACGGCGGCAGGGTAGATCAAACTGAAGCCACAGATGCGAGCGGCAACACAACCGAACAATTGGACGCTGCAGAAACAAATGGGGGAAAGGAAGATCAAGCCACCGATGGTAGCGATCATGCCGCCGATAATATGACCAATGGCATCGATGCCTCTGAACAAGACGGATTCAGTGAATCTGAGGGCGTTAGTGCGCTTGGTGCCCCCAAAGAAACGCTCGCCTATATGGCGCAATCTGCTTCGCAGTTTGTTTTGCCAACCAAGGCATACGCACAGCCAAACCCGGCGCAACGTTCTAAAACTTTTACGTATACGGTCGAAGAGCTGCCCATCGGAAGTGGTTCTGTGGGCGTTGCCGGGGTGACGAACGATAGCGTAGATAAACACACCATTCAAGTTACGATCACCGATAACGGCGATGGCACCTTATCGCAGTCCATTGCTGTCGATGGTCAACCAGCCAACGAAACCGAACCGCTCTTTTCTTTCGCTAATACTTATAGCGTACAAGCGGTAAGCAGCTCTGTGGCCGTTGAAAAGAAGCTGGAGGGCGCTACGCTCAAAGCGGGCGATTTTGCGTTCGAGATGAAAAGCAAACAAACTCCGGGCAATACCTCAGGCGCTGTTAGCCCTGACGGGGTGATTGGCACCAACGATGAACAGGGTAAAGTGTGGATGCCCGAAGTTACCTTTACTGTCCCAGGACGCTATGAATTTGACCTGTATGAAGTGCTTCCCGAAGACGACGATGCTCAAACAGAGGGAGTACAAAAGGATCACGTAACGTATGATCAGACTCACTATAGCGTCTGGGCAACCGTTACAGATCAGGGTGATGGCACCTGTACGGTAGCATGGCAGTATGCTCACCCGGCAGAGGCAGGCGGGCAGCTGATAAGCGATGCTGCGATATTTACGAATATCTATAAGGCACCAGAGGACGACCCATCTGATGACCCATCTGACGATCCTTCTGGTGGATCCGATAAACCAGATCCATCAGATCCGCCACAAGAAGAGAATCCACCTCAGCAGGATGACGACCCAACGGATCCCAACCATCCTGGATTCAATCCAGACGACCCAACTGATCACAAGCCTTCTATCCCCGAGCAGGATAACGGGCAGGACAACGGCGTGACTAACGAACGGGATAACAACAACCTGGCCACACTGGTAAAGACGGGTGATGTACTTGCTCCGTTGATTGCAGTTATAGCGGTAGTGTTGGCAGCTGCAGCAACGAGTGCAGCAATTGCTTATCGTCGGATGAAGCGCCCCAAGGGTAAACACGCGCGTAAGTAGTACGGGTAGCCGTTCGAGGAACGTCAACGGATCACCGGGGAGGTCATCGCAGATGATTGAACTGGTGATTCAATTGAGGAAAATCATCGATGATGGTTGATACTTATCTGCTGCTGCAAAATACTTGATGCAGTTTAATTGCTATACGGTGAGGAATAAAGCTATGACACGTTCTGGTTTTGACGGGTTTATTTTTGATATGGATGGCACGTTGCTTCACACACTGCCCGATTTGGTAGTTGTTACTAATATGGCTCTTGAAAAGGAAGGGCTTCCTCCCCGGACGAGCAACGAAATACTTCACTTTGTTGGCAACGGTGTTATGTCGTTAGTTGTGCAGGCAGTGCCAGACGGTACGTCAGATGAACAAGCAAAGCGCGTGTTTAATAACTTTAAGAATATGTATGCACAATTCGGTATGGAAAAAACCAAGCCGTTTGATCATATGGTAGAAACGCTGCATACCCTTAAAACCAAAGGTAAAAAGCTGGGCATTGTATCCAACAAATTTGAGCAGGGCGTTAAAGAAGTCGAGGCACACTTCTTCCCCGATATGTTCGATGTTGCACACGGCGAAAGTGAAACCATTAAGCGTAAGCCCGATCCAAGTGGCTTACTGGCAACTGCACGCGAAATGGGTCTTGCTCCAGATCGTTGTGTGTACTTTGGTGATTCGGCAGGGGATATGGTGGCAGCCCATAATGCCGGCATGTATGGCGTTGGCGTCACGTGGGGCTATCAAACCCTTGAGCAATTAAACAGCGGGAATCCAGATGAGCTGATCGGTGATCCCTGCGAAATATTGCGTTTTGTTTAATTGAGTGTTTAATTGAGTGCCTAATTGAGGTGTTGAGCCACTTCCTGTTCTTCAGTGCTACGCATATTGACATAGTCGATTAATTCTTCGCGTGTGTGGATTGATGTCTTTTCATAGATATGGCGGATATGGGTATTTACCGTATTCGGAGATATGACGAACGTCTGCGCAATCTTATTGGTGGAGGCACCTTTTGCCAGCATTCTAAGAATTTCTGTTTCACGAGGAGAAAGGTTGAATTCTTTACTCATCTCTTCTTGAATCTGTTCACTGCGCGAAGGTGAAACCGGATCACTCATCAATTTGGTTAGGGCAAATTCTTGACGCGTGAGAGGAATTAGCAACAGTGCCAGCAAACACATGCACAGCAGGCAGATGCTGTTGGTGGTTGCCAAGTAGAGCGGAGCATTAAAGGTTTCCACGATCAGTGAAATGGTATCGCCAATAGCAAAGCCGGAATAGGTGCATACTACCGACATGCCAAAGGTAAGAGTGGCTGCCACGTATCCTTTGGTTGCCAATTTGCCGAAGTAGATAAGCAAAAGTATTTGAAAGATAAGAGCACATCCCAAGGCAATACCAAAAGCAGGAAATAGGGTAGCGGCACCATTTAAATACAGCGCAAAAGACACAATGCACAGCACAACCACCCAGGGGCACAATTGAAAGATACCCTGACGTTTGCCGGTGGCAAAATAAATCCCCACGAGTATCAGTAAAATGGCACCACAGAAGGACATGCCCAAGGCTAGGCCCTGCGAAATAGGGAGCTGACCTTGAGGGATAATGCCGCCTAAAAAGCTACAGATGCCGCATGCGCTAAAACAGACTATGCAAATAACGCGCACGTTGGGATAGGCTATCGCGGCTGCTTTCTTTGGCAGAAGTACTGGAAACGTGGTGCCTACTTCTTTGCGGGATAAGACCAACAGTACGCCTGATATGGCAGGAAGAATTGACACGAATACCGGCAACATAATGGGTGGCAACAACAGTACAACCGCAATGCTTACTATATAGGTTACCCCGAAGGTGATACCTATATGACCGAATGAATAGCGGGAGCGTCCGCAGGTATGGCATTCGGCCCATAAAATCCAAAAGAGCGATTCTGCTACGCCCAGTAAAAACGATAAGATGTAAAAACCGAGGGTCGTGACCGGTTCAGGTGGATAAAAACAGAGCGCCAGCGAAATAATCGTCGTTGCCAGAGGAACAACAATACTGGCAGAGCGGTGTTCAAATAGATGCTTGTTTCTGCCTAAGAAGAAAAGCACTGCTGGTAAGGTTGCTGCTAACGTTACCAGATTGATAATCCAGGCAATCGTTACGTCCCAATTGGTGATAGAACGATAGTAAAACGTGCCTTCAGTCAGCCAGAGCAAATTGCTGTAGGCTGCCAGAAGAGCCAAACCTAAGTACTTACCATTGCGCAAAAGTTTTGCGATATTGAATTGATTTGGTGTGGACGGTGTCGCGGGCTTAGATGGTGTACCCTCCATAGCCAAGTTTCCCCCTTGTTGTATGCGCGAACCGTTTTTCTGACTTCTGCATAAGGCACGTAGCATCCATTATTAGCTGGCTAACACGGCATCGCGCTTCCCCTTAGGGTGCAGTATAGCGTTTCTATACTTAAATATATACTGGGTGTAGCTAAACGACCTATGGTGACCGCTCACCATTCAGTGGTGAAAACAGTAATCATCGGATTCTCATGATGAAGTACCAAATAATGAGGGGCAATATGGACCGTGGCTCTTCAGAAACACCTCGTGTTATGCCGCTTGTGCTCTGAGAGCTGAGTAGGGTGTGGTTTGCGCGGTTATAAGGTGCAAACTTCTATGCGACTTGAGGGAGCGCATAGTTTGAAAGGAGGTTGCTATGGCTTTAGCAACAACGTCAGGAGAGAAGAAGTATACCGATCTCTCCAAGGCTCGCCGGTGGTTCCTGCTTATCTTGGTAAGCATGGGCTCATCGGTTATTTACGGTCCTATTTATTTGAAGATCGTGTTCTACGATCCGCTGATGGCAGCGCTTAATGTTACCAACGAACAGCTGGGTTTTTTGGTTAGCCTGTATGGTATTGCCGCCGTTATCTTCTATTTTCCGTCTGGCATTATTGCTGACAAATTTAGAGTACGCAATTTGAGCTGGGTGGGCTATACCGGCGTTGCCGCATTGACCATCATCTATATGATGCTGCCTTCCTATGATGTGCTGATGGGCATCTTTGTGGGATATGCGGTGTTCTCTATTCTTATCTGGTGGGGTACGCGCTACAAGTTGGTGCGTTTGATCTGTGCCGAAGAAGAATATTCTCAAAGGATCGGTTTATCGTACGGTATTTACGGTGCCGTAGGTTTGGTTCTGTCCTTTATTCAGACCGGCATTATTGCAATGTTTTTGGATGCAGGTCAGGCAATCCAGGTAGTATTGGGTGTATCTGCAGCACTCATTCTGTTATGCGCCATTCTTTCCTTCCTGCTTATTCCAAAGTTTGAAGGAGAAATTAAGAAAGACGCTCATAACGCTTTCAGCCTTCATGAGGCTGGCGAAGCTTTGAAGAACCCTGGTGTTTGGCTGGCAGCTTTGACGATGTTCTTCATCTACTTCATCTACATTGGAACTACGTTTACCACCCCGTTTATGACCGCATGCTTAGCTGCTCCGGTAGTGGTTGTAAGTCTTATTGGTACTATTCGTTCGTTTGGCGTGTCGATCATTTCCGCTCCTCTGTTTGGTTGGTTTACCAAGTTTACGAAGAGCACGTCTAAGGCCATTATGATTGGCGTTGTAGGTGCAATGATCTGTTTAGTTCTGCTCATTGTTTTGCCTCGCAACCCAGGCATGATTATTCTGGTTGCCATCATTGTGTGCCTGCTGTCGTTCGTAACAAACGGCCTGTACGGCATTGCTTCCGGTCAGCTGACCGATGCGCATATCCCTCCGCATCTGTTTGGTGCTGGCGTAGGTGTGGTATCGGTAATTGGCTTGATGCCCGATGCCTTTATTCACACGTGGTTTGGTGCCATTATTGACGCACAGGGCGAAGCTGCTTATGACACCATCTTCTCCATCATGTTGGGCGCATCTGTTTTGATCGTTATCTTTGCGGCATTGACGCTCAAGATTGGCAAGCGCAACGCAGAAAAACTGGCTGCTCAAAAGGCTGCGGAAGGCGCTACGGGAGACGAATCTGCAACCGATGGATCTCAGACTGATAAACCTGCAGCTGACGGATCTGCAAGTGCTACTTCTGCTGACAAGCAGGAAAGCGCGGTAGCTTCCGGTGGAGCTTCTACACAAAACACCAAGGATGACACTTCACAATCTGACAAGTAAGTACGTGAAAGAAAGGTTCGACGATGGAAAACAAACTGGACGTTGACAGCCTTATGAATGCGCAGATGAAGGCTGTTGTTGCAAAGCAGGCTGAAATGGCTGGCGATGCTTTCGACACCAATGCTGGATTCAAGGAGATGCGCGAAAACTACATCAAAGAACGCAAATTCTGGAACGAGGGCGGTCCGTCAATGTACAAGACCGTCGATGAAGAGATGGAAGGCCCAAAGGGCACCTTTAAGGTTCGCTACTACTATCCAGTAGAAGCGGAAAAGCTTCCGGTAATTGAATTTATTCATGGCGGCGGCTTTGTGGTTGGAAACTTGGACACCCATGATCGTGTATGTCGCCTACTCGCCGACTTGACTGGTGCAGCCGTGGTGGCAGTGGATTATCAGCTCTCTCCGGAATCGAAGTATCCTACCAACATTGAAGAGTGCGTTACCGTAGCGCAGTATCTGCATGAGCATGGCGCTGAAAAGGGTATCGATGGTAACGATGTATCGTTTGCGGGTGATTCTGGTGGCGCCGTTCTTTCACTGGCAGCGTCTTTGTGGTTGCGCGATGAATGCGGCGACAACTCCTTTATCAAGACGTGCTTGTTGTATTACGGCTTCTATGGTCTGCAGGACTCCGCTTCCCGCCGTCTGTATGGTACGATCGTGGATGGCATGCGCAAAGAAGATCTTGATTACTACATGCAGTGCTACCTGCCCGATTTCGATAAGGATTCCATGAGTCCTTATATGGACATGCTTCATAACGATCTGAAAACCAGCATGCCGGCGTGCTTCGTGGCTGCGGCTGGCTTAGATCCGCTGCGTGACGATAGCGCTTGCTTGGCTGCCATTCTCAAGAATAATGGCGTTCCGTGTGAGCATGTTGTTTATGAGGGTGTTCTGCACGCATTTATTCATCACACCAAGATGCTTGACGAAGCCAATGAATGTCTTGAACAGAGTGCGCTGTTCTGGAAGACCCATCACCTCAGCTAAGCTGTAACCGGTGCGCTGGTTGCTCTGAGGGCAGCCAGCGCATCTTTCCTGTACGGATAATTACCGAAAAGGAGAATCGTATGTACGATTTTGAAACATTGGTTGATAGACGTGGCACTGGGGCATCCAAGTGGGTTAACGTGCCCGATGATGCTCCCTTAGAAGATGTGGTTCCACTTTCGGTTGCCGATATGGAGTTTGTGGCTCCTCCAGAGATACGCGAGGCGTTACATAATTTGGTTGATCAGGGAGTGTTTGGTTATCAAAACTCCGACCAGCCCTATTTTGAAGCGTGCAAGTATTGGTATTCCAAACGTCAAGGATGGGAGCCTCAGTTTGAATGGCTCGTTCCTGCTCAGGGCGTTGTCCAGATGATCTGCGCCTCGGTCAAGGTGTTTACCAACCCCGGAGACAATGTCATTATCCAGGAGCCGGTGTATTATCCGTTCCACATGGTGACCGAAGGATACGGCCGTAAGATTGCTAACAATCCTCTGGTTGAACAGGTTGCCGAAGATGGGCATCTCACCTATAGCATCGATTATGAAGGTCTTGAAAAGGTGGCTTCTGATTTTCGGACGAAGTTGATGCTGTTCTGCAATCCTCATAACCCCGTTGGACGGGTGTGGACGTATGAAGAAGTTGAAAAGGTGGCTACAATCTGCAAGAAGCATAATGTCATTTTGCTGGCAGATGAAATTCACAGCGACCTTATTATGCCCAATCACAGGTTTGTCAGCGTGATGAATCTGCCTGAATCGTTGAGGCAGAACGCCATCGTGTGCAACTCAACATCCAAAACGTTTAATCAGGCTGGCTTGATGAACTCCAACATTTGGATTAGCAATGCGTCTATGCGAGATTACTTCAATTCGCATATGTATGGCCTGGTCATTAATGGACCCAGCAATTTTGCTCGTGCAGCTGTCATGGCTGCTTATACCAAGGCTGAAGGTTGGCTTGATGAGCTGTTAGTGTATATCAGTGAAAATGATAAGCACGTAAAGCAGCGCTTGGTCGAAGCGTTTCCGAAGATGAACTATTCACATCTGGAAGGCACGTATCTATCATGGACCGACTGGCGTGCGTATAGTGCGGATGCCGATAAGTTGGAAGAATTCTTTAAGCACAAGGCCAAGGTTGAATTCGATGAAGGAAAGCTGTTTGGCGTAGGCGGTCCTGGCTTCGAACGTTGGAATTTGGCATGTCCGCGTCGCGTTTTGGATAAAGCCATTGATCGCATTGTTGCAGCAGCGAAAACAGACCCCCTGTTTAGCTAAGCAACGGTTTTTTTGTTTAGCTAAGCGCCGGCTTTAGTACCAGCATACAAGTCCCCATAAGGCTCTAGAGTTTCACCTCACTCTAGAGCCTTATTTATGTGCGCCTAGTGCGGCATTGCGAGCAGACGCACCAAGCAGAACGTTATGCGTTATACCCGTTGGGGTTATTACTTTGCCAGCGCCATGCGTCTTCGCACATGCGCGGCAAATCGTATTCTGCAACCCATCCCAACTCTTCGCGTGCTTTGTCGCAAGC
>UQDJ01000030.1 GCA_900539675.1 uncultured Coriobacteriaceae bacterium
CATCGATTCACAAAAACAAGTTTGAGCGGGTTGTGTGCACCCAATAGCTACGGTGAGAAGATTATCGCGCTTGGCTTGGTAGTACTCATCGAGGTATCCCTTGGTAAGAAATACATCATCTAAACATTCCAAAGAGCGCATATCGCAGGGGCGTACGCCAAAGAGAATCTGATCGCTTGATTCGACTAAGGGATCGACAAACAATTCATTATCCGCATCGACGCCATAGTGATACATCTTTTGACACTGAGGGAACAGTAAATCCTTCGGTGGAAGAAGGGTATTGCACGTATCGAAACGAAGCGGATCGGACGATACGAAAGGCGCAAACTTGATTACTCCCGATACTTCTTTAGGAACATAGACCAGTGCTGTTTTGGATAGTTCACTAAGCAGCCCGGTGAGGTTTTCTTTCGGTAAGAGTTTCATCAGATCCCTCCTCTCACATGAATTCTTCTATATCGTCACGGTTGTAGTGATTGAGTGCGTCGGTGTTGTTTGTCGTCATGCCGGATTGGGTTTTTCCAAAAAGATGCTCCATATCGTGATGAAGCTTGCGATTAAGGGTCATGAGCGGCAGTCCCATAGGGCATACGCGTTCACATTCGCCGCAACCGATGCACTTATCCGAGACATGAAAGGCGCGGGTGATGCCGTAGAAGCGGTTTTCGCTCAGGTTGTTTTGCTTTCCAAGCCATTCAGTAGTCCGCTCATCAACAAAACACGTGCGACACGTGCAGACAGGACACACATCGCGACAGGCATAGCAGCGAATGCATTTTTCAAACATATCGTCAAAGAATGCCTGGCGCTCTTCACGGCTCATAGAGGCAAGCGCAACAGCCAATTCTTCGCCGCTCTCTAACGCATAATCATTGACGGGTTGTGCAAGGAGCTCGTCATAATCGGGTGGATTTTGGAATTCGCAATACTGACATTTCTCCAAAATCATATGGGTATCAGCATCTTTCATGCGAGGACAAGGTATGCCAAGAAGATATACCTCATCACGTTTGATTTGGTTGTCCTGGATCATGCGATTGATGCCGCGGCCATCGCATCCACGAACCGCAAGGGCTACTCTACCTTTGCCTTTGAGGTCCTGAAGGTATTTAGCAAGAGTATTGTGGCAATACTCGTTGAAAACTAAGCGATGGGTATCTTCGGGCTTAAAGCAAATAAGGGGGGCAGTTTGGTTGGGAAAGCGGCCTGCTTGCCATCCCACCACTGCATAGACCGATCCTTCTTTGAGCAAGGCATAAGCGCGGCTGCGAAGTTTATCTTGGATGGTATCCATTTATGCCTCGCCTCCTTTTTCGTTGATATGAGATCCATAGATAGACGATCCCAGAGAAGGGCTGAGGGTGAAGTCATTCTCTATAGGGCCTAACTCGGTGATGCGCTTGCAAAAATCGGTAATAACATCACGGAATTTGCCTGCTTCAGCACCCGAAATCCAGCGAATTTGGAATCGGTCAGGTTCAAGGCCAATATATTCAAGCAATCGTTTATACACCATCATGCGACGCTTAGCGTAATAGTTGCCTGTGGAGTAGTGGCAATCGCCTGGATGACACCCACATACCATGACACCATCGCATCCGCGTTGAAGAGCCTCAAGGATAAATTGGGGGTTCACTCTGCCTGAACAGGGTACGCGCAACAGACGGATATCGGCGGGATATTTCATGCGATTGAGCCCTGCAAGATCGGCACCCGCATAGGTGCACCATTTACAGGTAAAGGCTAAGACCTTTGGCCTAAAGGGCTCTTGTGTAGCAGGGGTGCTCAACACCGATTTCTTTGTTGAGGGAGCTGCCGTATCGAAACGCTTCGCGCCGTTTTTGTTTGGCTCTACCATTGGCATAGGGCATCTACCTCCTTCATGATGGCATTGTCGGAGTATCCCAGCAGATCCAATGCGCCGCTGCGGCAGGCGGCCGCACAAGCACCGCATCCTTGGCAGAGCGCAGAATTTACTTCGCAGACCGTGCGGGTAACCTTTACCGAATTTTCGCGCAGCGTCTTTTCAACGAGACTCAACGCTCCGTAGGGGCATATGCTTATGCAGGTGCCACAGCCAGAGCATTTCGATAGGTCTACTTGGCTTATCTGTGGGTTAGATTCAAGGAAGTTGCGGGCAAACATCACAATCACTTTTGCAGCGGCAGCGCCTGCTTGCGCAACCGTGTCAGGAATATCCTTAGGGCCTTGTGCCGTGCCGGCTAAGAATATCCCTCGAGATGCCGTCTCTACCGGGCGTAGCTTTGGATGGGCTTCGGTAATCCAGTTATCTTCATCGCATTGGACCCCAAACATCATCGCCGTTTCTTTGGCGCCCGATGACGCCACCATAGCAGTTTCAAGCACGACCATATCGGCATCAACAATAACGTTTTCACCCGATAAGGTGTCAGTACCCATAACCACCAGATGATCGTTTTCTTGGTATATTTTGCTCACGCGGCCACGGATATAAAGGGCTCCATCGTTTTTTGCTTGCATATAGAACTCGTCATAGCGTCGTCCAGGCGTTCGAACATCCATATAGAACACGTAACAGTTGCCATCGGGAACCTTATCAAGAAACTGATGAGCATGTTTGGCGCCATACATGCAACAGGTACGTGAGCAGTACGCCTTACCCTTATGAGGATCGCGACTTCCCACGCATTTAACGATGACCAGATTTTTGGGCTCGGTGTTATCCGACGGCCTTAAAATATGTCCTTCTGTGGGCCCTGAAGCATTGACCAAGCGTTCAAAGCTGAGGCCGTCAATAACATCTGCATACGCGCCTCCTCCATATTCGGGATAGAGGTCTTGCCAGCGAATAAGGTCATAGCCGGTTGCCAGCACAACAGCACCGTAGGTTTCTGTGGTTACCACATCTTCGTCGTTATAGTTGATTGCACCGGTTGGACATAGTTTTGCGCATACGCCGCATTTGCCTTGAGTAAGCTTGCGACAATGGGCAGCATCAATAATTGGCTTGGAGGGAACGGCTTGCTCAAATGATTTATAGATTGCCGAGCGCGTTCCCATGTTTTCGTTGAATTCGTCTGCAATATGTTTTTCTGGGCATTTGGTGGTACACAGTCCGCACCCGGTGCACAGATTGTGATCAACGTACTTTGCTTTTTCGCGAATGGTTACCTGAAAATTGCCGACGAAGCCTTCCACCTTTTCAACTTCAGAAAGTATCTTAATGGTGATGTTGGGGTGGTTTCCCACTTCAGACATCTTCGGGGTGCAAATGCAGGCAGCGCAGTCCAAGGTGGGAAGGGTTTTGTCGAGCTTGGGCATCTTTCCGCCGATGGTCGGCTTGCGCTCAACAATGGTTACCTGATATCCCGCATCAGCGATATCTAAGGCAGCTTGCATGCCAGCAATACCGCCGCCAACAATAAGGGCTCGTTTGGTAATAGGAATTTGCTCGGTGTAGAGCGGTTTTGCCTTTTCTACCTTGGCAACTGCCATTTTTAGCAGGTCTTTAGCTTTTTCGGTCGCTTGAGCTTTGTCGGTATGAACCCAGGAGCACTGTTCGCGAATATTGGCCACCTCAAGCATATAGGGATTGACCGATGTTTGAGAAAGCAGTTTCTGCCAGGTCAGTTCATGCATGGCAGGAGAGCATGCGGCCACCACAATTCTATCGAGATGATGCTCTTCAATGGCTTCTTTAATTTGTTTTTGGTTGGGATCAGAGCAGGTGTATTTATTATTTTCAACGTGAACAACATGGGGTAGATGCGAAGCGAATTCGGCTACCTCTTGGGTATTTACCACGCCGCCAATGTTGGTTCCACATTGACAGACAAACACTCCAATTCGACTCATTTATTCCACCTCCTTTGTTGCGCCATCAAAAGGGGTTATCTTTTCTGCTAATAGGGGTTCGGCTGGAACGAAATGGCGCGTGATGCCTGCTTGTTCGGGGTAGGCGCCAAGTGCCATAGCAATAAGTTCGGTAAAAAAGTAGACGGGCATGTGGTATGAGCTCTGGTGCTCCTGATTGATTTTCTCTTCGCGCATATCCAGGTTCATCCAACACAAGGGACAGGCGGTAACTATGCACTCAGCACCATTGACCTGCGCATTATGAAATATCTTCTCAGCAGCATTTCTTGCTGCTTTAGGACGAATAACATGATTTGAAGCGCCGCAGCATTCCGTTTTAAAACTCCAGTCGATGCAGTCAGCCCCGAGGGCATTTAAGAGGTGTTCCATAGTGCAGGGGTTTTCAGAATTGGGAACCTGGGTTATTGCTTCGGGTCTTACCTGGGCGCATCCGTAATAGCAGGCCACTTTCATGCCACCTAAGCTCAGTTTTACTCGCTGGGCAATTTTTTCAATCATGTCAGGGGCACTAAAGACGTCAAGCAGGTTGGTGACGTGAACGGTGCCGCGGTAATTCATATCGATAATGTGATTGATATGATGGCGATATGCAGGATCGTTATTGGTTTTAACCTCTGCTCTTTTAAGGGCTGCATAGCAACCAGAACAGGGGGTTAGAACAGATAGATAAGGGTGCTGGTCTTCACTGAGCGCAAGATTTCTTGCAGATAATGAATACATTAAATCGTCGTTGACGGTGGGCGCCGCTGTTGCACCGCAGCAGTTCCAGTCCTTTATTTCATACAGCTCAATGCCTAAGCTTGCCGCAACATAGTGGGTTGATTCAGCGTACGAGATGCCGGTCGAATGATACGAACATCCCGGAAAGAAGGAATACGCGCTTGCCATTACTCATCACCTCTTTTATGCAAAGACTTAGAAGAAGGCATATGTTCTTCGTAGGTGGCTTCACGCTGGCAGCGTTCAATGAGTGCGCCTATAGCTTTCGGGTTTTCACTCTGTTGAATGGAGACGCCAATCATGTTTTTCTGAAACATCTTGGGGGCATTAAGGGCATCTTGAATGAAGTGCCCTGAAGCTAGGTTGTACTGCGCAGCAAGGTATTGCTCGTTGGACTTGCCATTGGCAGATATGCCTTTGATGAACAGCGTTTCAAAGACGTTGCTATCGTGGTGTTTGTGGTGGCCGGTTTGCTGGGAAGCACGCCGTACTTCACGCATGATAGCTGCCGTATCAATCTTTTGGGGGCAGCGAGCAGAGCAGGTATTGCACTGGGCACAAATCCAGGGGGATTCAGCTTGGAGAACTTGGTTTATCTTTCCCATCTGCAGCAAACGCATAATTTGCTGAGGAGGTAGATCCATAGCTTCAGCCATGGGGCAACCTGCTGAGCATTTGCCACACTGATAACAATCATGAAGATTGACATTGGCATGTTGAGCAATGTCGTTGACAAATGCCTTTTCTTCTGGGGTTGTTGTATTGAGCTTAACCGTTTTCATGAAGGTCCTTTCCCTCGTCAGGCACAGCGATTGTGCAGGTAAAAAGAATCAAAAACGGTGTTTTGAACGGCGTTTTTGGTAGTTTCGATAAAGGTGAGTGCAGTGATAGGGCGCAATCTGATAGGGCGCTATCTGATAGGGCGCAATCAATACAGAAGAACCCTGGAGCCAAAGGCATTTCATTTTGCGTGAGCGCGTTTTCAGATGTACCAGATACGGTACTACGAAATTTGCTTTACCAGCCGCATTTGCGGCTTGTGCAGATGAGTCGAAGATAGTCTTTGGCATGGCTGCCTCTTTAGTTCGGGGGTTAGAAGCATGCTTATCCTCTGACTACGTTGTATCGTAAAGTGCGGTTTTGACCCATGAGATTTTGTGCCTGTGGTTAAAAATGGCATCTCAAACGTAGGATTATTTGCGTTGTTCAGCGCTGTGTGTGACGGTTTAGCAGCATCCGCTGCACGCATTGAGTGCACTAGGAGCGATAGCGATGCCACCTAAGGCTGTCTCGCGCAAAGTGGCGGGCAGGGCATGTCCCACTTCAAGCATGACCTTAGTCATCTCATCGAAGGGCACCAAGCTTTTAATGCCAGATAAGGAAAGCTGTGCTGAAGAAAATGCTGCGGCTATGCCGATAGCATTGCGATTTTGGCACGGCACTTCTACTAAACCACCTACTGGGTCGCATACCAAACCTAAAAGATTGGCTAGCGCCAAAGACGCAGCATTCAGGCACTGTCCGGGCGTTCCCCCCATCATTTGGCACAGAGCTGCTGCGCTCATAGCGGCGGCGCTGCCAACTTCTGCTTGGCAACCGCCTTCAGCGCCGGCAACGCATGCGCGGCTGGAAAGCAAAAGGCCAACAGCTGCGGCGCAAAACAGGGCGTCTTCGAGTTGGTCTGAATGAGCGCTCAGGTGTTCTCCTAAAGCAAGCACACTGCCTGGAACAACGCCGGCTGATCCTGCGGTGGGAGCAGCAACGATAACATCCATGGACGCACTGCGCTCAAGCACCGCCATAGCGCGTGCTGTGGCATTAGTTTGAACGGTGCCTAAGAGCGCCGGTGCGAAGCGAGCACCCTCGTGAAAGATACTCTGCGCTTCCCCGCCTAAAAAGCCACCCAAAGAAGGGTGGGGGTTTGCAATAGGTTCGGTGGTTTCTTCACGCATAACGTCAAGTACCCGATTGATGTTCTTGGAGGTTGCATCTTTGGTGGTAAGGTGTTCTTCACGTTGACGCATGACGCTACCGATGGTTGCATGGAGCGTTTTGGCGGCTTCAAGAAGCTGCTTGCCACTGGTAAAGAATTCCGGGGCATCGGTGGCGGATAGAAGGGGAGCTGAAGCGCCAGGCACTTCGATGGTGGCAACGTAGTCCACAAGGGCAATTTTGCGTAGAGTTTCCAAAAAATCATTGCCAGGCAAACGCCCATCGGTTTCAAAGACAGAATAGGCCTGTCCGCCTGCTTCGGTTCGATAGGTGCGGCAAAAAGCGATATTGATATGCTTTTCAGCCAGTAGACTGGTAAGAGCTGCCAGGGCGCCGGGAGCATCGCGATGCGCGATGAAAAGCGTGCAGTACGCACCAGAAATATCTACTGCAATGCCGTTGATGCGGCTGATGCGTATCTTGCCTCCGCCTAGGCTTTCGCCTCGTACTGTGGCATGAACGCCAGAAGCATTAGTCATTTCGATATCTACCGTATTGGGGTGTAAGTCAGCGTTGGCGCCGGCAACCTTAAAATCGAAGTCGAGCCCTCTTTCGTGAGCGAAGTCAAATGCGTAGCGTATACGGCTATCATCGGGAGCGAATCCTAAAATGCCCGCTACGAGAGCTCGATCAGTGCCGTGACCTTTGTAAGTGCGAGCGAAGCTATTCCACAAGGTGAAATGCACCTTGGATATATTGCCATTCAAGAGCGATGCAGCTACATGTGCGCAGCGTAGGGCTCCTGCCGTGTGTGATGATGAAGGACCTACCATAATGGGTCCAAGAATCTCAAAAGCAGACGTAGTGGTAGGCTGAGATGAACTTGACATGCCATAAACCTCCCGAAGATAGATTCAGGTCAAGAATAGTATTCATATAGGCCAAGAAGAGCGTTCATGTAAATGCACTTCTTTTTTGTTTGTACCACAGCTTTCTTTTGATTGAGGAAGTTTACCGATAAGTGCACAGACTGAAAAATGATCGAAACACTTGTGGGTGGCTCGTGTGGATGTGTATGGCTAGAGATTGCTGCAACAGCTTTCGTTAGGTACAGTCAAGGCCGTTGACGGATGGTGTGGCGACGGGTGAAGGGCACTTCGGCAAAAAAGAAGTAAGTCTTTGTTAGCATAATAACGACACATGAAATTGTGAAGTTGGTTATGTGCTGCTGGCTATAGGTCCTAGGTTATGTGCCGCGGGTCATGTGCCCCGCTGGCTTATATCTCACAGGTCATATGCCAATCATATGCCGCAGGTGTAAGGAGTGCTTCCCGTGCAGGATAAATCGAGCAAGCAAACATCTGAACCCCGAGAAGTTCCACTAGAAGAGCTGTCCTTGGATGGTTTACCGCCAATAAATTTAGGCGCTTTGTTCATGCCGCCAATTTGGGGTCCGGCGCACGGTATTTGGATTACGATCCTGTACTATCCGGCATGGCTTTTGGCAGACAATTTGTTCTATGGAGTCTATGAACACCCGCAGCCTTTAACGGTGGTTCTTGCTATTGTTGCAGCTCTCATTCTGGCGGGGGTAACGATTGTGTTTGCTCGTGCTTCACAGGTGCATGCACTTCATCGTTGGCTCAGTGAGGGACGTACGAAACAGGCCTACATTAAGCGTCAGCGTGCATGGGCTATTGGAATGGGGTTGCTAGCGGCAATTTTTATTGTGGCGGCAACGTACTACAACTTAGTTATTCGTCCCACAATGGGTGCCTAGTCATAAGGATGTTTGAATGCAAATTGCAGTCTTTTTCGTAGGAAATCGCTTAATGCTCGATGATGGGGTAGCGCCTGCGGTGTATGACTTCGTTAAAGAAACCTACACCCTTCCCAAAAACGTTGATCTATTTGACGTGGGATGCATGAGTCTTGACATGATGAATAAGGTACGTGATTACGATTTGCTTATCACGGTTGATGCGGTTGATGGTACCGATGCGGAACCGGGCACGGTGTTCCGGTATGAGCCGCATGATATTGCACGCGCAAAAGGTGAGCGCATGTCGCTGCATGATGTGAAGCTTGCTGATCTGTTCGATGTAGCACTTATGTTGGGCTATGAAGCGGAAGGCTTGTGCTATGGGATGCAGGTAGACAATATGGAGCCTGCAGAATTTACGATTGGGCTTACTCCGAAGGTAGCCGAAAAAGTGCCTTTCTTGGCAGAAACGGTTATTGCAGAATTGGTGCGCCGTGGGTGCGAGATAGCGCGCAAAGATGGCCAACCCCTCCAGACCATGTAAACGCGCATTTTATCGCTAGAGCTGTGCAGGCTTAATGGGATGGTTGCTCATGTAGTCAATAAAGTGCTGCTGACCATCCGACATTATTTCTTCGGTGCGGTGAATCAGATACAGCTTGTGAAAATCCTTTGGCACATCGTTGATAGGAATGCACACAATATCGCTGAATGCGCTGACCAAAAATGAATAATCAACCAGGGCAATAGCGCTGCGGTCAGCGGATACCATCGAACAGATGGAAATTTCTTCTCGATACGCTTCTTCGATATCTAAATCATGCCCCTCAACAACGGCAGAAATTTCATCGTGAGGGGGCCAACCCTTGGCGTAAGAATGAATATGATAACCCTGCAAATCATCAAGGGACAGTTCGGTTTTCTGTGCCAGCGGGTTTTCTTTATTGACTGCAACGACAAGCTGCTGCGACCAGTAAGGGGTAAAGGTCAAGCCCTCTGGGGCATTGTCCAGCTTTGCGGCGAAAACTACATCCAATACGCCAGCGGCCAAATCGGTAAGCAGGCTGCCGCTAAAGCCTTGCACAATCTTGATAGACATACTGGGGTCAGCTTCTTCGCGAAAGGCACGTATGACGCGCGCCCAATCTTCGCTTTGGATGGTAAAGGGAACGCCAATGTTGAGCGTTTCAGTTTTGCTTTCCAACATGGCATGTACCTTATTCATGCCTGTTTCGATGTTTTTGAGCGCCAGAGAAGCGTAGCGATAAAACTCACGACCGTATGGGGTTAGTACAAAAACGGAGCCATTTTTGGTAAACAGGGGTGCTCCGAGTGAATCTTCCAGACGAGAAATTGCCAGCGAAAGAGTACTGCGCGCAATACCCAATGATTGAGCGGTGTTTGCGAAGTGCTCTTGATCGGCAAGCGTGATGAAATAGTTGAGATGCGAAAGATTCATGGGTGTCCTTAACAAGTGGTGTGATGTGAGCGGCAGCGATTAGGTATGCCAGGAGAGGAAAGACGCTGGCAGGTACATAATCTGATAGATGCATTGTGAGAGATGCATTGCTTGGGCACCTATTATACGGTGTTTAAAAGAGGTGAACCTGTTAAGGATGCATTAATCGTGTAATTCTTTGGGCGCGCTGGGGCAGATATCGCGCAGGAAACAATCTGCACAACGGGGACGTCGTGCAATGCAGTATTCGCGTCCGAATAGTACCCATTGGTGGTTGATGGGCTTCCAGTATTCTGGGGGGTAAAGTTTAAGCAGCGCCTCTTCGGTTTTTGCGGGCGTATCACATGAGGGTCCGGCGAACTTTAATTTGTGAGCAATGCGGAACACATGGGTATCCACTGCAATGCCCTTTACGATACCAAACGCTTCGTTGAGGACAATGTTGGCCGTTTTGCGGCCAACGCCGGGAAGGCGTTGAAGCTCTTCCATGGTGTGGGGCACTTCGCCCCCGAATTCGGTCATGATCATCTGGGCTGCTGCGATACAATTCTTAGCTTTGTTGCGATAAAACCCAATGGAGTGAATGATGCGCATAACATCTTCAGGATTTGCTTGGGCCATTTTTTCGGGGGTGCCATAGCGGGCAAACAGTTCGGGGGTCACTTTATTGACGCCCGCATCCGTGGTCTGCGCTGAAAGCAGTACGGCGATGGTTAATGTGAAGGGCGTTGTGAAATGGAGAGCACACTGTGCTTCGGGGTAGTGCGCATTCATGCGGCGTGCTACTTCGAGTGCACGAGCTAGTTTGTCTGCTTTTTTCTCTCGAGCCATGGTGACAATCCTTAATAATAGTAAATTGATAGTACGACATGCGACTTAATAAGAGATGCTTGCTACCAGCCTAGCTCATTTACGAGCATTAAGGACAATAAAGAAAGGTACTACCCATGCTGATTGATATGCTTTCTGCCACGCTTGAAAAATCAGGCGCATTGGAGGCGGCATGGTCAAAGTTGGACGCTGGGCAAGACTGCACGGTTGGTGTGGCATCATCTGCGCGTCCGTTTCTGGTGGCAGCTCGTTTTGTTCGCGATCCGCGTCCTACGCTTGTGGTAACGGCGGGCGAAGAGGGTGCCGATACGTTCGCGCGCAATGTGGGTGCCTATATTGGCGAAGAACGCGTGCTGCGCTTTGCTGATTTCGAAGGCAATCCCTTTTCGCTGGATGCCAAGCCCCAGCAAAAGCTCCATGGCAAAAGACTCGAAGCACTTTGGGCCCTGCAAACCAACAAGCCAGTGGTTGTGGTGGCATCTGCACGCGCATTGCTGCGAAAACTTGCCAAGCCTGAAGAGGAGCTGGCAAAGCCGTTAACGCTTAAGACGGGTATTGACTTGTCGGAGAATCCTCAACATGGGGTTTCGAATTTTGAAGAGCTGGCGGATTGCTTGGTTTCTATGGGATACGAAAACACGGGCGAATTGGAAGGACCGGGTTCGTTCTGCCTTCAGGGCGGTGCGCTTGATGTTTATCCAGGCAATATGTCATACCCGGTACGCTGTGATTTTTTCGGTGATGAGTTGGATGAAATTCGCCGGTTCTTGCCGTCCACGGGTCAGACTATCTCATCGCTGGATGAAGTGGCCATCTATCCGGTTCGAGAATTCGTGGCCAGTACGAAACATATTCGCTTGGCTCAGCGCAGTTTGGCTCGCCGTGCGGAAACAGACCCAGGCTTGCGCGATGTGTTAGAGCGTTTGGAAGATGATTCCAAGGCATTGCCCGATGTAATGGCGGCATATCTGTTAGGTGAAACCGCTTCGGTGGGTGATTATTTGTCCAAGCAGGCGTTGACTGTCGTGATTGAGCCACGAACACTTGTGGATGATGCGCAACATGCTTTAGATGAATACGCCAAGCAGGCACAGGGCACCTCCATTACGGTGGATGATCTGTTTGTTGCTGCCAGCAAACTTGATTTTGGTACCAATCCACGCGCTACCTATGTTTCCATCATGCGTGTGGGTGTGCAGTTGGATAGTGAACGGGTTGTTAAGCGCGTTGAAGTGGCGGGCGACCCTGAAAAGCTGTATGGTCGTTTGCGCTCACTGGCTGAAGCGGGCTTTACCGTGGTTTTTTCTGCACCGCATTTTCGAGCACGTCAAGAAGTGAAGCTTGCCCTGGTTGATTTGGGTATTCCCATCAATGAGGTGCTAGATGTAGTGGATGATCCCAAAGCGAAGCTGCGTCGTGGCCAAGTCAATATTGTGGATGTAGACATTCCTTTGGGCATGATTTTCCCTGCGGCAAAGCTGGCGCTGGTTTCGCTTGCCGATACGCAGGGCTCTATGGCAACGCGCAAGCGTTCTCGTGTTGACGTAACAGAGATTACGTTTCCCTTTAAGCCGGGTGACTACGTCGTTCATGCAGCGCACGGTGTGGCGTTCTTTCGGGATATTGTGCGTCAGGATGTGAGTGGTTCTGAGCGCGATTATTTACTCTTGGAATACGCAGAAGGCGACAAGCTATATGTTCCCGTCGAACAGTTGGATCGTGTTACGCGCTATGTGGGCCCGGAAGGATCTTCGCCACGTTTGACTCGCTTGAATACGTCGGATTGGTCGCGTGCGTTGCTGAAAGCGCGCAAAGCTACCAAAAAACTGGCCTTCGATTTGGTTGACGTATACACCCGTCGTGCGGCTACCCAGGGCTATCGCTATAAGGAAGATACGCCTTGGCAGCGCGAAATGGAGGAAAGCTTCCCGTATCAAGAAACACCCGATCAGCTGGCTGCCATTGCCGATATTAAAGCCGATATGCAATCCCCGCACCCCATGGATCGCTTGGTGTGCGGCGATGTTGGCTTTGGCAAGACTGAAGTTGCTCTGCGTGCTGCCTTTAAGGCAACCCAAGACAACAAACAGGTTATGGTGCTGTGCCCAACGACTATTTTGGCGCAGCAGCACTACACCACGTTTTCTGAGCGCTTTGAGCCTTATGGAGTGAAAGTGGAAGTGCTTTCACGTTTCCGCACGCCCGCAGAACAAAAAAAGGCGCTGGAAGATTTCGCTTCGGGCGATCTGACGGTATTGATTGGCACGCACCGCTTGCTTTCGCGTGATGTGAATCCCCATGACTTGGGTTTGGTCATCATCGACGAGGAACAGCGCTTTGGGGTAGGCCATAAAGAACAGCTGAAGAATATGCGCGAATCCATTGATGTATTGACACTTTCTGCAACACCTATTCCACGTACGATGCAGATGGGTCTTTCGGGAGTGCGCGATATGAGTCTTATCCTTACGCCGCCCGATGATCGCCATCCGGTAAAGGTTCATGTTGGTGAATGGGATCCCGATCTGGTGAGCGATGCAATTCGCAGGGAGTTGGACCGTCATGGGCAGGTATATTACGTGTCAAATCGCGTGCGCTCTATCCAGGATGCCGTCCAGCGAGTAAAAGCTGCGGCGGGCGAAGCGCGTGTGGGTGTGGCGCATGGTCAGATGACCAAAGAACAGCTTGAACATGTCATGGAAGATTTTGCGGCGGGTGCATTGGACGTGCTGGTGGCAACCACCATTATTGAAAGCGGTATTGATAACCCGCATACCAATACGTTGATTATCGAAGATTCACAGCGCTTAGGCTTAGCGCAAATGTACCAGTTGAAGGGCCGTGTGGGAAGGTCATCCACGCAGGCGTATGCCTACTTCCTCTTTCCGGATAACATTACCATGACCGAAGAAGCCATGGCTCGACTGACGGCGCTCAATGAGCATACCGAGCTGGGAAGCGGCATGCGAATTGCCATGCGCGACTTGGAAATTCGTGGTGCTGGCAGTCTGTTGGGCGCCGAGCAGAGCGGCAATATGTCTGCTGTTGGCTTTGATCTGTTTGCGCAAATGCTGGCAACGGCGGTAAATATGACGCGCGAGGGTGATACATCAAGTGACGAATTCTTGCCGCCAGCGCTTTCGGATATTGTGGTGAATATTCCAGGTCACGCATATTTGCCAGAAGAATACTTACCTGATGCTGATGAACGCGTGCTGTATTATCGCAAAATTGCCAGTGCTGATACGCTTGATGCGGTGGAAAGTATCTATCAGGAGTTGTTATCGAAGCATCCTGAAATGCCGCAAGCAGCGCATAATCAGTTCGACAAGGCACGCTTAAAGGCATTTGCCAATGAGCACAGCATTCATATGATTTCAGTTACGGGTGGAAAGCTGGTTGTGGAACCTATCACCCTGACGCGCGCACAGGCATCTGCTTTGCGTCGACGTGCGGGTAGGTATGTGGCGGACAAAAAGAAGATGACGGTGCCGCTGCGGGTGTTTGTGCCGCAGGTGAATAGCGATGCCTCCGAAGAAGATGTGCCCCTGTTAAAGCAGGTATTTGCCTACGTGAAGGGATTGTTTGACGAACAGAATCAAGAAGCTATCGAAGGACAGGATGCCGCTGCCACAAAACCTGCCACAAAACCTGCCACATTGGTTGCGGCACGCGGATCGGCAAAAAGCGCTGCTTCAGGGATAAATCGAACTTCTTCAAAAGCTGGCAAAACCTCTTCGGGAGGTGGCAGAGCAACTTCAACAATTGGCAGGACCTCTTCAGCTTTGGATTCAGGCAGATGGAAGTCGGGCACTGTTGGCAGTATGCGTACCACTTCACGTCCGAGCAAAGGAAGCGGTGCTCAGTCACGTTTGAGTAAGGGCCGCAATACTAAGCGGTAACCGGCGATGCACTCATGTTGTATAGCTCAACGTAGGTGCCTTCAGTCAGGGTAATTTCGTCAGGCTTATCGCCAGTAATGTAATACGCTTCATAGAGATAGCTATCGTCGGTATAGTTCAAATCTTTCATGACGTAGCAGGCACTATAATCATCCTTTTTGCCAAGGCCTAAACGATAGGTGCCAGCAGGGATATCAGTCCCTACGCGATAAACACCATTGCCGTATGGAGCGCTGAACGTTTCGGTCATGTTTTCAAGGGGCATAAAGGTACTGTTGTTTGCCAGGATAAACACTTCGTTGTTGTGCAAATCCATAATGTTGTGGCCGTAGTAACTGTTGGACAGCACCACATCATAAGCACCATCGGTAGTTTTAGATGGCTGCAGAATGAAGAAGTTGGATGTGGAAGCATCGTTGCCTTCCAGCCAATATGATCCTTCGGGAATATCACGTCCTACGAAATATACGCCATTGGGATAGTTGCCCTGTGAATCAGGGTCATGAATGGTACTAGGGAAGAGCGATTCAATATAGTCTAAATCGTCGGTAGTAAATGAGGCGTTGCCCGTCAGGCCGAACAGGGCACGCGTGTATTCGTTGTTGAGCGCGGTGGAGGGGTCAGATGGTGCACTGGGAGTGGAGGGAGGTTCTTGCGGTGTGGGAATGTTGAGCGATTCGGTAATGGAGGGTGCTTGAGAGGATACCGAAGAAGCAACGCCGCCTAAAAGAGTCCAGATAATAGCCAGCAAGAAAATGACCATGAATACTACGATCAAAATGGCAGTAATAATGCCGCGCTTTGGCTTATAGGTGGAGGCTCCTGCTGAATAGTGCCCCATCGGCGGGGAAACAAAGTTTTGTCCCGGCGTGGAAGCAAAGGTTTGTTTTTGCGCGGAAGTGGAGCTTTGTTCTGGTGTTGAAGTTGGGGCGTTGTTTGCGAAAGCCGTGGCAGCAGGTTGTCCTACTGGTGTTGTGGGATTCTGGTTAGTAGATACAGAAGGCTGGCCCTGTGATTGATTTGGTGAGTGTTGCTCAGGATATGCTTGTGTGGCAGCGGTTTGGGATTGCCCGTGTTGGGGTACATATCCCTGTGTTGGGTTTGCTGTGTTTGGGGTGGGAGTGCCTTGCTGTTGAAAAGGTGATCCATAGGGCATCTGTGGGGCTTGAGGTGCCTGATTGGAGGGCGATTGACTAAAACGATGGTTTGCCCGCGGTGTTTCTGGCGGATTTCCCCAATACGAAGAATCGGGCGTCTTAGGCATGAAGTTTCCTTTCGCAATATGCTGAACCGGTGATTGCGAAAAAGTCACACGCCTGATTGGGGCAGTGGGCTACACAAAGACCGCAAGCAATACATTTGCTGTCATCAACCTCAGGATAACCCTGCTCGTTTATATGTCGAGCTGCCGTTGGACACTTTGTAACGCAAGTGTGGCTTTTGTTGCAAAGGTCCATGTTGGTAGTTGTGGTGTAGCGTTCCAGCAAATCAGCGCGATCAGGCAAAGCGCACGCCGCTTGCACTATGAGTTTTTGTCTGGGCCATTCGGGCTTTTGAGCAATGACTTCTGGTAAATCATGTAAGGCCTGTGCACTGCGAATGCGACCTTGGGCACGCATGCGCTCTTGGTTTTCATGGAAGGCATCCACCGTACCCGCATTGCGGCGGCGATATTTTCCCGATGCGATATCTAAACTTTCGTTAGCAAATCCGCTAAACAGTGATCGACGGTCGGCATCATCGATGTGTGAATACTTATCCAGCAAGGATTCGCGCTGAGGAAGGGCATGTGCAAGGTGAATCTTCTTGCCGGTCCAGAGCTCTGCCTGCTTGAGGGCATAATTGTAAAGCATGCTGCCCGTAGCATTGGTTGCACTGCAGGTTTCGCAAAGGGTTTGATCCAGGTAGAGCTTAACCGTTATATCTTTTGCTAACAGCGCACTCCAAAATTCGGGCGGTCCTGCAGCAAGGCAGGGCAGCACCACGACATTGCTGGTGGGAGCATCTTGCGCTGATAGGTGATCGTTACAGGTAAAACATACAAACCCGGTATCGTTAGCCTCGCGTTCTGCGCGAGCTACCAAATCTTCCAAGGTGATGCGGCTCCACTGAAATGAGTCACAGATACCACAGCAAATGCCACAACTGGTGCAAAGAGCCTCATCAATAATGGGGCCATCGTTGCCCAATGAAATGGCATTCCAGGGGCATGCCGCGACACAACGAGTGCAACCCGATCCTTTGGCGCCGGTACACCAAAATGGCAATGCGGCTATAGGTTCGCGAGGAAAGAGATCTTTGAGAACGGTGTCCTGAACGGTGTCCTGAGCAGTGTCCTGAACAGGGTCCCGAGAAGGGTTCTGAACAGGATCCTGAGAAGGCAACACCTCAGGCGTATCGTCAGTGGATACTCCTGAGGTGTTCTGAGTTGAATATGTTGGATCTTGGCTAGGCACCAAAAACCTCAGATAAGGTGTAATCTAGGCGAGCTACAACATCGCTGCGCTTCATAAGCTCGATGGATTCAAACAGCGGTGGGGAAACCTGTGAGCCGGTTACCGCAACACGGATAGGCTGAAAAACCAGTTTAGCCTTAAGATCTAGCTTTTCGGTGAGTTCACGGCAGGTATCCTGAAGCGGATCGCATTCCCAGGGGATTGATTCGTCGGCAAGAATGTCGCGTACGGCACGCAGAACCTCTTCTGCGCGACAGCCTTCCTTAAGCAGGGTTTTTTGCACTGATTTTTCATCCAAGTGAACCACTGGACCATCGAAGATGAAAGAGAGCTTTTCAGGCGCTTCGGTTAAGCGCTTCATGCGCTCAGCAACGAGCGGATAGAGCTTTTCATACCAATCATGACGGGCAGCAATATCATCTTGTGTGGTAAGACCGGCATCAATCAAAAAGGGTGCTACGGCATCTACCCAAGCGTGAGCGCCCATAGATTTAATGTATTCGCCATTCATCCAATCCAGCTTGGTTTCGTCGAAAATGGCATCTTTGCGCGTGATGCGATCAAGACTGAATTCGCGACAGAGCACATCGCGAGGGATGATAGTGGTTTCGCCATCCAAAGACCAACCCAGAAGAGCTAAAAAGTTGACCAAGGCATCGGGCAAGTAACCCATCTTCTGGTATTCCTCTACCGAAGTGGCATTGCGGCGTTTGGAAAGCTTGCGACCATCGGCGCCTAGGATCATGGATAGATGGGCAAATGTGGGAACTTCCAAGCCCAACGCTTCGTAGATCAAGATCTGGCGCGGAGTGTTGGATAGATGGTCATCACCGCGAATGACGTGAGTAATGTGCATGTTGGCATCATCGCACACGACGGCAAAGTTATAGGTTGGCGTACCATCGGTGCGAACCAAAATCATGTCGTCCATAACATCTGCCGGGAATGACATTTCGCCGTATACGGCATCAGTAAAGGTGATAGGACCGTGATTATCGGGAACCTTTAAACGCCATACGTGAGGTTCGCCTGCGGCGATGCGAGCCTGGGCTTCATCTTTGGAAAGAGAGCGACAGGTGCGATCGTAGCCGGAGTAACCGCCTTCGGTCTTTTCGGCGGCTGCACGCTTGGCATCAAGTTCTTCTTTGGTGCAAAAGCACGGATATACGGCATCGCGCTCAATTAAGCGTTGCAGTGCTTCTTTGTAGGTATCGAAGCGCTGTGTTTGCAGGTAGGGACCATAGTTGCCGCCCACTTCGGGGCCTTCGTCCCAATCTAATCCCAGCCAACGCAAGGCGCGCAGGATAACTTGCTTATTTTCTTCTGTGGAGCGTTCGGGGTCGGTGTCTTCGATGCGAAGAATAAAGGTGCCGCCCATGGCACGGGCAAAGGCCCAATTATAAATTGCGGTACGTGCGCCACCGATATGCAGCTCGCCGGTAGGGGACGGAGCAAAACGCACGCGAACGGGCTTTGACTGGTCAGTCATGTGGCATTCCTTTCAGTTTGTATAGCGGTATAGATAGTATACGATGCACGCGAAAAGATAGTATTCGCTTTTGTGGAGCAACGATAAAATGCGCCGCGCCATCACATTCGTGCCACTGAACTTACGTCTATAGCACATCCGGTGTCTATTTTTGTGTGCTTGACGCCTCTTGGCTGTGATGAGGTTTTTCAGGGGTAGGCACAAGCGCCGCTTCGGGATATGCGTCGCGTGCCAGGCGCGCCACCAATTCGGCAGCTTCATCGGTGGAAATAATGCTGGAATCGAGTGCTAGATGGTAGTGCTGCATATCAAGCCATTCAGCGCCAACGTATTGTTTGCAATGTTCAGCGCGTTCCTTATCCACCCGCTCAATCATGGCAACAGCTTTCATGTGATCGACCCCTTCGCGGGTCATGACGCGATCAATGCGCGGCACTAAGGGGGCATGAATAAAAACATTGAAGACGTTGTTTCGCTTGCTTAAAATTGCGCCCGCGCATCGACCGACAATAACGCAGCTGCCTTGGTCTGCCAGATGTGTGATAGCGCGTGCCTGAGCCAACCATAAGTCGCTCGTAGGGGTGGGTTTCAGTCCAACACTTTCATAACTTTGCATGTACAGGTTATACAGAATGCTGCCCTGTACTTCGTGCTCGTGGGTTTTGACGTATTCGGGCGTAAAGCCGGATTCTTTTGCGGTGAGCTCAATAAGGGTTCGATCAAACACGGGAATGTTGAGTATCTTGCCAATCTTTTGGCCAATTTCGCGGCCGCCTGAACCGAATTGGCGCGAAATGGTAATCACCAAAGGGGTGGTAGGACCGCTGTGAAAGGGACTGCCACCCTGTGTTTGGGCCGTTTCTGTGGGAGATTCCATCGTGGTGGCGGTAAAGGTGATGTGGCCGTGTATGGGACAGAAGGTTTCGAAATGGGGAAAGAGCCTATTGTATAGCCCAATGATGGCGCCAACGGCCAAGGCAGAAATGATAGTTCCTTCTCGGACGCCGAACAGGCCACCCAAACAAACCAAAGAAACGATGGTGGCAACAATAACATTGGTGGCATCAAAGCCAATCTTGCACTTGGGAAAAGCGATGCCGGTAACGCGCGATACGGTAAGTACTATGCCTTCGCCCGGCAGTGTTAGGATACTGGCTTTGACCTGCAGAAATACACCAAAAGCGGTCATAAAACAGCCTAGGACACTAAAGAAGAGCTGCAGGAAATAGTTTGGCATGGGAATGAGCTGGCAAAAAGGGACAAAAAAGTCGATCATGGCCGAAAATACAATGGTGATAGGTACCGACAAAAGCTGTACAGGATGAAATTCACGGCGCAGCAAAATTATTTGCAGAATAATAAACAAGGTATTGAGCAGGAACGTCCAGCTACCAATGGTGACCGGAGTCAGATAGGAAAGGGTGGCAGGAAAACACGAAATAGGGGACGTACCGAGTCCGGTGGCACGGGTAAGGGCAACAGATCCTGCAACAAATGCCAAGCCGATCGCCATAAGTATGATACGTAACACCATATTGGGTACGGTTCGGTCGAAAAATGCATGCCAGTGTCTGCTGAAAGCCATTCAATCCTTCTCTCTAAGGGCACAGAGGTAGTTATGGGACACAGAGAAAACCAAGTTTTGGGATGCATCACCCTGCACACGTTGCCTGTGCCATTGAAATTGTGCAGGCAAAAAAGTACGCAAGGTGCACGCAGACCAAACGTGATAGTGCCACAATAAATGTGGTATACGTTGTAAGTGGATGAGTAAAAGTATACTCCGTGTAATGAGTTACTGTGTTTCCTTTTATTAAATAGGTCTCATATCCGCCTCGGGTGCTCTTGCGCTGGTGAGTATAATGGGGCTGTTTAATGAGGAGGATTTCCAATGAAGTATCAAGAATTGCAGGATGAAATTAAGGCAGCTCTCAAAGCTCACGATAAGGATCGTCTATCCATTTTGCGCCAGGTGCATGGCGAATTGAAAAATATCGAAGTTGATGAGCGTCGCGATATTACCGATGCCGATGTGGATGCTATGCTCAAGCGCTTGATTAAGCAGACTAAAGAAACCCTGGATGGTTCCATCAAAGCTGGCAATGATCAAGAACGCACTGATCGCTTGACGCATCAGGTTGAAATTCTGGAAGGTTATCTGCCTAAGCAGATTGAAGGCGCTGAACTGGAAGCGTTGGTTGATGAGGTGCTGAAGGAAACGGGCGCTGCAACCAAAAAGGAAATGGGCCGCGTCATGGGTGCTCTTACTCAGAAGACCGGAGGCAATTTCGACAAGGCTGGTGCTGCCAAATTGCTTCAGCAGCGGTTGGCTTAAAGCTAACGTGCAAGGATTTTTCCCACTGCGCCAGCAATGGCAGCAAAGACGAGGCTGGAGATGATCCAAAGCCCTGCCATGGCAGCCCAGAAGGCTTCAGGGAATAGCGTAATGAGAAGGGAATTTGCATCAAAAAGCCAGCTGCCCTGAGCAAAGAATAACGTGTGCATCCAGGTGAATAAGCCATCAAAATCGACGGCTGCCCAAATGCCGAGGGCAATGAGTACTGCTACCACCAACAGCGAAGCACCTAGCAAGCAACGCCCTACATAGGTGCGCCCAGCCAAAATGCCTAATGCTACCAAGCCCACAAGGCCAAAAGCACCTACCACGCCGGTAGAAATGCGTCCAGTGGTAAAGATAGGCGTGCAATCTTGCAGATGGGTTAAGGCGTCTTGGGGAAGTGAATAGTGCTCTTCGAGCTGCGAGAGACTCTTCGATCCCAGCTCGGCAGGGTCTACGCCGCTTTCGGCAATAGACCCCGCTTCAAATACGCTGGCAAGGGCGGGTTTCACCTGCTCTATGACGCCATTGATGGTGGCATATAAGTCTTCAGAAGAGGTGCCCTCGATAGAAAACGAGCGCACCGCTTCTGCAATTTGAGCCATATCTTGTTCGGGATAGGTGCTGTGCTGCCAACCCGAAAAGGTCCCACCAACGGCTTGGGTTGCTTGAGGGGTGGTACATACGGCAAAACCCAGACCGAATAAGCTATAAGCAAGGGCAATACTGCTAGCAATGCTTATTGCTAGCAGTACCACGCGACGGGTTAAGGTCATTATCTATCCTCCACGCGAATGGTGGCGGCAGTCATGCCTTCAAGCTCTTTG
>UQDJ01000031.1 GCA_900539675.1 uncultured Coriobacteriaceae bacterium
TACTGCGGTGTAGTCCGTGGGAGGATAGGGCGTTCTGCTCATGCAGGGCACTTTTTTATGTCATAAGTAGTTTTCTTTTTTTGGCCGCATTGTTATTTCCTTCCCCGATCTTTTAGTTAGTATTCAACGACTAGTGCAGTGAGTCTGCTTCCTGTGAACTATCTTCACTTTTGATAGCTTCACAATATAAACCCATTTCTTTTGAGTGGAATTCTGTTATATTCGAATAGGTCCTTTCCACGGGCATTTTTACCTGTTCGTGCCAGCCGCTAGGACTATCAACGTTGAGGAAGAGGCAACGTTAATTTGGAGAGGTAGGCTAAATTAGATGAACCTTGCACAGCTGTATTATTTTCGTATGCTTGCTCAGTACGAGCACTACGGGAAGGCTGCGGAAGCCCTTTATATTACTCAACCTTCTCTTTCTAATTCGATTAAGAATTTGGAGAAAGAGATCGGGGTACCGTTTTTTGAACGTGTTGGCCGTAATGTTCGTTTAACTGAATACGGTGAAGAATTCAATAAACATATCTGTCTTGCGCTCGATGAAATTGATAAGGCTGTCGAAATAATGCGCGCCTATAATTCGGGTTTGAGTGGTCGCATTCGCATCGGTGTCGTTATCAGTATTCAGCGTAATTATTTGCCTCGCCTTTTGAGCACCTTTAAGGGCGCTTTTGGTGAGGATGTTGTCTTTGATATCTATCAAGGTACTACCTATGAATGTTTAAAGGGTTTAGCTGACGGAAAATACGATGTCGTATTCTGTGGCAAATTAGATGATGTGAGCGACGATATTGAATTTATCCCTCAGTTCTCACAGAACGTGGTGCTTGCCGTCAACGCAAACAACCCGCTTGCCAAGCGCGATGTCATTTCTCTGCGTGAACTTAAAGACGTAAAGTTAACGTCGTATCGCTCTCATTCCTACGCTCATACGGTATTTGAAGGTCTTTTTAAGACGTATGGCTTGGAAATTGATCAGGGTTTTGATGACGAAATTAGCGCTGCTTCGTTGGTTGCGTCTGACCGTAATACGGTTGCAGTGATATTGGAAACCTTGGACGATCTATCCCTTGAGAACTTTGTCACGGTCCCTATTGCCGAGCTCCGTGAGCCGTTTCATATTATTTATCTGGCCTACAACAAGAAGTCATTCCATTCGCATTTGGTGGAAGAGTTCATCAAGTTTACCCAACGCCATATCAAGTTTCCATCGGGTATTGTTCCGCTCGAAGAAAGCTACTTGAAGCGTCCTACTTCTTCTAAACCTCTTGGTGATGGAGAAAGTACGGATGATGCTGATAGTCTCAATTAATAACTATGTCTAGGCTCGACTTACGTCGGGCCTTTTTTATAAGGATTCCTAAACTGATATCACATTATTGGGTCTTAAAGAGGCCATTCAGAGGCCCAAACAATAACGGTCGTCAAATACTCAAATCGCAAGAAAATGCAAGGCATAAATGTTTTATTGGCAGCTGTAATACACACGAACGGGTTTGCTCTCACTCATCGTGAATGTGTTCATAGTTGGTGACTATGAAACATTTCGGAAAAACTGGGATTTTGCTCAAACCGATATATTGCGCATTAGTAATAGGTTCAAACCAATAGATCTAAGCAAATAATATTCCTGTTCGCTATTGAATTTCATTACTAGACAATTAGACCCAATTCCTGTTCTGGCAGAACATATCAAGTGTCAAAGAAAGAAACGAGAGAGATGGAGAAGGGCTCTCTTGTAATAAGAAAGAGGAGGAGTTTTTTATGGCTAATTGGTTCGCAAAGCAGCCAAAAGAACATCTTGCAGGTAAGTGCGCTGTCGTAGTAGGCGGCAACTCTGGTATCGGCAAGGCCGCTGCTGAAGCAATCGCAGCTGCTGGTGCAAACATGGTTATCGCTGGTGTACCTGAGCAGGGTTGCATCGACGAGGCTGAAGCTCTGAAGAAGGAAGGCACCAACGCAGTAGGCGTTGCATGCGACGTTACCAGCCAGGAATCCATCGACAACGTAATCAAGGTTGCTGAGGAAAACTTCGGTCAGATCGACATCCTCGTATCTTCCGCAGGCATTTCTCTGCCCCGTATGAACTCTGTTGAGGTTAAGCCTGAGCAGTGGGATAAGCTGTTCAGCATCAACCTGAAGGGCAACTTCTTCCTGATGGCATCCGTTGCTCGCGCTATGGAAGCTAAGGGTGTACATGGCAAGATGGTTGTTGTTGCATCTGCTCGTGGCATCAACTCTATGGAGAACATTGCTCCTTACTGCATCGCTAAGGCTGGCGTAATGGGCATGGTTCGTTCTTTGGCTGTTGACCTGGCTAAGAAGAACATCATTGTAAACGGCATTGCACCTGGTTATGTTCTGACCCCAATGGTAGAAAAGGTATTCGAAGAGCAGCCTCAGCAGAAGGCATACGTACAGTCTCGTACTCCACTGCCGAACTATATGGGCTCCTTGGACGAAATGGCTGCAGCAATTCTGCATCTCGTTCTTCCTGTTACCGAGTACACCACTGGTCAGACCCTGATCCTCGATGGTGGCTGGTCCATTCAGTAACTTGTAGTTACCACATCTGCCGGCTTGCGGCTTAAAGTAACCTCAAGCCGGCAGCTTCATGCAGTTTTCTTACATGAAAGGAAGTCTCACCGATGGAAGGTAAGATGAATGCTGTTCTCATGACCGAACCTAAGGCTGGTGCATGGGAGTATCGCGAGGATGTTGACATTCCTCAGATTAAGGATGACGAAGTACTGCTCGAGATCAAGGCTTGCGGTATTTGCGGCACCGACCATTCTTTGTATGGCTGGAACGAAGCAATCGCTGCTTCTTATAACATTCAGTTCCCAGCAATCTTTGGTCATGAGTTCTCTGGCGTAATTGCTGAAGTTGGCAAGAATGCTCCTAAGAACCTCAAGGTAGGTATGCGTGTTACCGCTAACCCAGTTCTTTACGATAACACCTGCCCCTACTGCGAACGCGGCATGGTAAACATTTGCGATAACCGTCCTTTCTATGGCACCGACCTGCCAGGCGCATTCGCAAAGTACATGGCAATCCGTGCTACTAACGTAATTCCTCTGCCTGACTCCGTATCCTTTGTACAGGGTGCTTTGATGGAGCCTTTGGGAGTTGCACTGAACGCTGTAGAGCGTGTACATCCTGAACCAGGCGACACCGCATTGGTAATGGGCCCTGGCCCAATCGGTCTGTTGATGGTTGCTGTTCTGAAGCAGGCTTACGGTATCAAGAAGGTACTGTGCTCTGGTTTGGCAAATGACAAGAAGCGTCTTGAAGTTGCTGAAAAGCTCGGCGCAATCACCATCAATGGTTCTGAATGCGACGTAATTGAAAAGGTTAAGGAACTCACGGACGGCAAGGGTCCAAATGTTATCCTCGACGCAGCTGGTCACTGGACGGTAGTAGAACAGGCTGTTCAGATGGTAGCTAAGAATGGCCGCATTGGCATCACCGGTTTGCCCGCAAAGCCTTCTACGCTTCCTATGACCCCGATCGCAATGCGTCAGATTAGCATTGTTGGTTCTCGTGCTTACGAGCGTAAGCATTGGTCTCAGGGCTTGAACCTGTTGGCTAACGGTCTCGACGTATCCTTGGTATCCAACTTCGTTCTTCCTTTGAAGGATTGGAAGAAGGGTATGGAGCTCATCGACGCTGGCGAAGGTCTGCGCGTTATCCTCGAGCCGTAAAAATATTCCTGACCTTGCGTTTTTCTGACCGTCAGATAAGGTGAAAGTGCGCAAGGATGAAGGAGGGGTACTGACACCTTCGGTGCCGGTACCCTTTTCCGTCTAAAATGGGTTCATAAGTGTTTTACTAGTTAGGAGTAACTATGGCAGGATTAGAAGGAGTAAAGGTTGTTGAGCTTACCCAGTATGCAGCAGGTCCTGCAGCTGGTCGTGCTCTGGCCGAAATGGGCGCAACAGTAATCAAGGTTGAGCCTTTCACCGGTGACGAACAGCGTACCCAGGGTATGGCTTGGGGTATGGCTTTCCGTACCGAATTTGATGACGTGGCTTATGACTGCGGTTCTTTCAACAAGGAATGGACTGCTATTAACTGCAAGAACCCTGAGGGTCTTGAAGTGATGTATCACCTGCTGGAAACTGCAGACATCTTCCTTACTTCTCTGCGTTCTGGTGCTCTCAAGCGCCTCGGTCTTGACTATGAGACCCTGCATGCAAAGTTCCCTCGCTTGGTATGGGCTCAGAACCGTGGTTACGGCGAATTTGGTCCTATGAAGGACGCTAAGGGCTTTGACGCAACGGCATTTGCTGCACGTTCTGGCTTCGTAAGTGCTATTCCTCAGGCTAATGCTCGCTATGAGCCGGGCAATTCTCCTATTGCATTTGGCGACTGGAACACCGGCTGCGCTTTGGCAGCAGGCATCCTGGCTGCCTATGCTGGCGCACTGCGCACCGGCAAGGGCGATAAGGTAACCGGTTCTCTGTATCACACCGGTACCTGGGGCATGACCTCTGCCTTGGTAGCACAGCAGCAGGGTTGCGATTACCCGAAGGACCGCATGGAAGCAAAGTGCCCAACGAACAACTCTTATGTTTCTTCCGACGGTATTTGGTTCCTCATGTGCTTCGGCAACTACAACAAGTATTGCAAGCTGGTATTCGATACCCTGGAAATGGATCCTCACTGGGCTGCAGACGAAGAAACCAACACGCTGGAAGCTTTGGCAGAGAACGGCAAGTATGTTGACGTTGTTGCTGAAATGCACAAGGCATGCAAGAAGTTCACGTTTGATGAACTGCAGAAGCGCTTCCGTGAGAACGATATTCCGTTCGAGAAGATTCAGACCGTTAAGGATGTTCTGTCTGACCAGGAAGCATTCGACAACGACCAGTTGCGCTATGTAACCTACGAAGATCAGGGTCCTTCCAGCCCCTTCGGCGAAAAGACCGACTACATCATTACCACGATGCCGTTCCGTCTGGACAGCATTGGTGATCCTGTGCTGTATCGTAGCCGTCCGACCGGTTATGACACCCGCAAGATTTTGAATGAGTATGGCTACGATGACGCTTCGGTAGATAAGCTGATTGCTGATGGTGCGGTAATGGAATACACCGGCGATCCGCTGCCTGAAGCAGTTTTGAAGCCTTCTTATGGTCCTCACTCCAAGAAGAAGAACTAAAAGGAGATATCACTGATGGCACGTGCTACTACACCTTTTTCTGGACTGACCGTCCTTGACTTCTCTCGTTACCTTCCTGGTGGCTATGCAACGCAGGTTCTCGCAGACTTGGGCGCAACCGTAATCAAGGTTGAAGACACCGGTCTGGGCGATTTCATGCGTCATGACTATCCTACGATGGGTGGCGGCATTTCTTATTACATCACCGCTCTGGGGCGTAACAAGAAGTCCATCTCTTTGAACCTTAAGGACGAAGAAGTTGTTGATTGGTTCTTGAAGATGGCCAAGGAAGCTGACGTTATCGTAGAGAGCTTCCGTCCTGGCGTAACCAAGAAGTTGGGCATTGACTATGAAACGGTTAACAAGATTAACCCGGGCATTATTTATTGCTCCATCTCCGGTTACGGTGCTGAAGATCCTCGCTCTAAGAAGGCTCAGCATGACTTGAACATGCAGGCTACAAGTGGTTATCTGTCCGTAAATCACGGCGGTACTTCTCCGTTGCACCTCTGCGACCTGTCTTCTGGCATGGTAGCTGGTCAGGCAATTTTGGCTGCACTGTATGCTCGCGAGCAGACTGGCAAGGGCACCTACATTGATACCTCTATGTTTGACTGCTTTGTATGGTGGAATTCATTGCTGGATTCCCGTTGGTGCTTCAACGGTGGCCAGTGCACGAAGGATGACCTTGAGTATCCTTCCACGGCATACAACGTGTATGAGACCAAGGACGGCGGCAAGCTTGCTCTTGGCATGGTTGAGCCCAAGTTCTGGGAGCCGTTCTGCGATGCTATTGGTCATCCAGAAATTAAGCCTGACGGTTTGAAGCGCCGCTGGGAAGCTCCTGAATCCTTTAAGGTAGTCGAGGAAGTAATCAAGTCCAAGACCACCGATGAATGGATGAAGTGGCTGGAGGACAAGGACTTCTGCATTGCTAAGGTAAATACCAAGACCGAAGCTGTTGAGCAGATAACCCGCGAGAATCCTGAAGCATTGGCTTGGGTTGACTTCCCGCGTGTTGGCCGCGTACTGCAGACTGGCCTGCCTCATCATCTGTCCACGATTCCTGTTAATATCGCTGATTTCGAGGAAGTATCTCCTCTGGGTGCTGACACTGCTGAGTATCTCAAGAAGGTTGGCGCAGATGACGAAACCATCGCTCGTCTGAAGGAAAAGGGCTCCATCCGCTTAGGTGACGATATCAAGCCTGAAGAGGATCGTGCTCCGATTTTCCCGTTGGATAAGTAATGTTCATATTGCATCAGATCCATTTGTGAACATGCTTTGCAAATGGTGAGGGGTACTGATGAGTTGGGACGCTTCGAAACGGAGCGTCCCTTCTTTATATTGGGCGAACTTTTATAGAGAATAAGCCCTTGTCTTTAGGCAAAAAGCGAACATGTTATTTGAACGTGTTTACGTAAGCGGAGTGAATCGTTTCGCGAATGTCAATATATAAATAGCCTGGTCCTATGAAATATATCTATTCAAAAAATATATAGGAAATTCCTAAAGTAAAGCCCTTAAATAATTTGATTTACCAGCGCTCCGAAGGCAGAATAGAGATGTCCGCAAAAGCGAAAAGCTTGAGCTAACTGTAGAAGGGGGACCTATGAATCCTAAAGCAAAAATTACGGATGAACAGTTCCAGGCTTACCTCAAGCAGATCCGCGAATTGGCAGAAGGCCCATTCGAGGAAATGCAGAAGGAAATTGAGGTAACCAACACGTTCCCTGAGAAGTTCTATGAACTTGCTAAGGAGAACGATCTTTATCGTTACTATCTGCCTTCCCAGTATGGTGGATGGGATCTCAACGAACTCGAGATCTTGAAGGTTCAGGAAGAGTTCTCTCGTGGTCCTGGTGGCATGCGTATGCACTTGCATCATGCAGCTGACATGAACTGGCGTATCCTTGAGGATTACGGCACGCCTGAAATGAAGGCAAAGCTCATGGACAAGTTCCAGGACAAGTCCGTTTACTGCAACTTTGCTATCACCGAAAAGACTGGTGGCACGGGTGCTGACCTCCACACCACCGCTGTATGGGACGAAGCAAAGGGTAAGTGGATTCTGAACGGCGAGAAGTGGCTCATTTCTCACACCGACTGCTCCGACTACACCTATGTAATCGCTGTAACTGATCCTGAGAGCGATAAGGATTCTCGTCTGTCCGCATTCATCGTAAAGAACGATCTGCCGGGCTTTGAGACCATCCCAATGCCTCACATGATGGGTTGCCGTGGCGCTGGCCATGCTGGCCTGAAGTTCACCAACGTTGAGGTTGGTCCAGAATGCCTGCTCGGCAAGGTTGGCCAGGGTATGGAAGTAGCTATCCACTCTCTGTCCGTATCTCGTGTACACATTGCTTGCTCTAACCTCGGTATGGCTCAGCGCATGCTGGAGATCTCTCTGCACCGTGCAGCTGACCGTGTAACCTTCGGTAAGCCGATCATTAAGCGTCAGGCCATCAAGATGAAGATTGCTAACATGGCTATGATGATCCATGCTCTGCGTTGCGTAGTGTATGACTTCGCTCAGGACTTCGACATCGACGAGAACAACCCATACGTTGATGAAAAGGCTGCTATTGCTAAGTTGCTCTCCATCGACACGGTTCGTCTCGTATCTGACGAAATGCTCGAGATCTTCGGTGGCGACGGCTACTTCGAGGATTCTCCTTATGGTCCTACCGAGCGTTTGTATCGCGACTGCCGCGCTATGTGGCTCGAGGAAGGCGCACCTACCGTACAGCGCATCACCATTGCTCGTGAGTGCGAGAAGTTCGGTGGCCGTCTGGAATATCCTTCTGCAAAGTAAGTTTTCTCAAAAACTTTTTTCAGATATTTCTGCCTCTAATGGGTCTTCGTCCGATAAACTGGACGGAGACCCATTTATTTATTTTAGGAATAGAACTGAAGGGGCACCATGAATCTTTCTCAGTTGCGTTATTTCAGGAAGCTCGCTGAAGTGCAGCACTTTACCCGTGCCGCTGAAGCGCTCTACATCACTCAACCTGCGCTTTCGAACTCCATAAAGCAACTGGAAAGCGAATTGGGTGTACCGCTCTTCGAACAGCAGGGGCGCAATGTTCGTCTAACTAAGTATGGTCGTGAGTTTAATGAGTACGTTTCTGAGGGTTTGGATGTTATAGACAAGGGTATCCAGATTGCTCAAGAGCACGCCAATAGTCTTTCTGGCACGATTGATGTGGGCACTATTTTCACGGTGCAATCCGATTATTTGCCGGCATTGTTACGCACGTATCGCAGCATTTATGGCACACAAGTTGAAGTGCGCCTGTATCAAGGTTTAACCCAAGGATTAATCGAAAAACTGGAAGATGGCACCTATGATGTGTGCATCTGCGCGTATGTTGAAAACTGTCCAGATATAGAATTCGTTCCGGTCCTTACTCAGGATTTGATTGCGGTGTTGCACGAAGATAATCCGCTCACTCAAAAGGATGCCATCTCAGTAGCTGATCTGGAGAAGGCAAAAATTGTTACCTATCGTCCTGAAACGTCTATTGGCAGTGAAGTTAAGTCTATGACAGCAAAACTTAATTTGGAAATTCGTCAGTGGTGTGATGACGAAATAACGCTTGGTGGCGAAGTGGCGGTCAATCCAGGCTTGGTGGGCATTTCGTTAGATACGCTGGGATTGACGCCGTTTCCGGAATTGCGTAGGCTTCCCTTTGCTGATGGCGCCGGTGCTGGTGCTCATCAGGTGTATTTGGCGTATCGCAAGAATGTGCATAAAACGCGTGCGGTTGAAAATATGATTTCCTTGGCAGAACACATGACCTGGGATGGGGAACAGGCTATCGTGGATGAGGATTATCTCAAAGAGGACTAATCGCTAAGAAGGGGGAGCGCAATGGGGAAACGAATAATCGGCGTAATACCCTACGTCGTGTTTCTGGTTGCGCTGTTCTTCGTTGAAAATGCCCTGTTTGGTGTCGAGGATGCGCTGTTAGGCATTGTTTTTCAATCTTTCGCTCATACGATGGTTGATAATCTGGGGCTATCGTTTCGCAATTATCTCAAGCATGCCTTTCTCTTTTTCTTGATGAGCTTATGTTCATCTCTGTGTGGCCTGCACCCGGTGGCGCTGGTGTTAGGCAGCGCTGCGTATATGTTCGCCATCACTCTTTTGAATTCCGATGCATACATTCCACGAAATTTCTTTATGTTGGGAATGGGATTTCTATTGCTCGAGATTTATCCGATTCCACTCGAGCAGATCCCCATGCGTTTAATTGCAACCATTTTTGCCATTGTGTGTACCACGCTGTTTATTTACGCCATGAAGGCATGGAAGAAGCAGAGTGAACTTACACGTGATCGCACCTTTGTGATGCGAGCTTTTGACGACATTGGTTTTCAGCTCATTGACCTTTCACACGGTAAGACGCAAGACATTGATTCCCATCGGGTATTTAAGATTGTGCAGGAATACTGCAATACTGAATACGGCAATACCTTCCGACAGGGTGGGGTTTTAAGCGGTCGTCAGCGCTATACGTTCTCACTTTTGGTCTGTGCCGAACAGATTGCTGATATGATTCATGCGGCATCTCGCAATGTGGGTACTATGGGCGCACGTGAACAGGCTTATTTGCTTGATCTATCAGAAGTGTTTTTAGCTTTTGGTAAGGGCGAAATTCAGCATGTGCGCGGTATGATTGACGCTTTCGAAGCCTTCTTGGCTACGCATAAACTGGACAATTATGATCATGACACAGCATGGCGTGCCACCCTTGAAGCACTGTTAAGAACATTTCGCGACAGTACTGCATCAACTGATAATTCCACGCCATTTTGGGCTGGCGTTAAATACCGCACCAAGTTTATTAAGGACAATCTCAGTCTTAAAAACCCACAGATTCGCTCCGCTCTTCAGCTGGGAATAGTTGTGGGGGTAGCATTCGCTATTGCTGAAGTTATGGATTGGTATTTCGACACACGCTTTGGTACGTGGGTGCCCCTGACCTCATTTTTAATGATGCAGACGTATCGCGATGAAACCATGAAGCTTATGGGCAAGCAGTTGCTTGGCATGCTGGTTGGCATTGTGGTATTTGTGGGCGTGGTGCACTTTATTCCGGTAGAGGTTCGCCTGCTGTTCGTGTTGCTGGTGGGTTATGGCATTATCTTGCTGCAGATTGATCCGGCTGTTTCTATGGCAGCAGGTACTCAGCTTGCACTGACGGCGTTGTATTCAACCATGTCGCTGGGCGATACCTTGATGATTCGGTTGCTATTTGTGTTGTGCGGTACGCTCGTGGTGCTTTCGCTGTTGTTTGGAATCTTGCAGGCACGTCGCACCCTGACTATTTCTCATAAGCTCCAAGAGATGAAACGCGTAGACGAACGGCTGCTCTTTCATATTAGGCAGGATATTGACCGTGGTGCGGCGGTCAATGATCGTACCATGCAGCTTCTGTATTACTTGCATATGAATGCGCACCTGCTCTCAGGATTGGAAAAGCAGGTGGATAGCACCATGGCGCATGAGCTGGCTGATGTTGAGGAGGCAAATTTTCATTTTGCCATGGACGCAGCCCATGCGGTGGTATTTTTGAACTCCGATATTAAGCGTGAACGGTTCCATCATCTGGATGGCACAACGGAAAAATTACGTATCAAGATAAATGATTTACCTACCGAAGCTGTGCAATCTCACGCTGAAGAGCGCGACGAATAGGGCACCCTCTACAAGGCGTGGTGGCACCGTATAGATTGCTGGAGCGGAGTTATTCTTCAATAAATAGATTGGCCGCTTTTTCTTTGTAGGGTTGGATGGATTTCATCATGCCCGTCAACTTCTTTTCAAACTTTTTGATAGCATCCTTGCCCAGCGGCAGCCACACAGGCATGGGCTCAGGAGCCGATGCAATGGCATAGACAAGTTCGGCAGCTTTTGTGGGATCGCCATGCTGCTGGTAGTTGTGATTGAGACAGTATTCACAAGCGCCTCGCGCAGGAGAATCATCATAGGCGGCGATGGGATGCTCGGGCGTGCGAATTGATGAACCGTCGAAAAAGTTGGTACGGAACATGCCGGGCTCTACCACCATGGCCTCAATACCAAAGGGCTTCATCTCCAGCGAGAGCACTTCGCTTACGGCAGCAACTGCAAATTTAGTGGCATCATAGAGTGCTCCGCCGGGATCGCAGGCAAAGCTTGCCATTGATCCGATATTCACGATGCGTCCCGATTGCTGCTTGCGCATGATGGGCAGAACGGCACGCGTCACATCCATCATGCCGAATACATTGGTGTTGAAAATGGCTTGAGTTTCAGCGGCGGATGTTTCTTCAAGGGCGCCAAAGATGCCGTATCCTGCGTTGTTGACAAGCACATCAATGCGTCCAAACTCAGCCATGATGGTGCTTATAGCTTGTCTGATCTGCTCTGCGTTGGTTACATCGAGTGCAACGGGAAGCAGATTTTCATGCGTGCCTAATGCAGCTGTTACTGCTTCGGGTTTGCGGGCAGTAGCCGCTACGCGGCAGCCATGCTTAAGCGCAGCGTGGGCGAATTCTTTGCCAAAACCACGACTTGCTCCGGTGATCACCCATACGGGTGAATCGATAGTTGACATACTAACCTCGTCTCCTAGTTGTTAGCGTTTGAGTTTCCGCTTACCTGAGCAGACACCGAGGCAATGGCGTCATTGCTCTTTTCAATCTTTGCCATAATGCGATCCTTTTCGTCGCCTTCTGCGGGGGTGGGCTGGTAATTATTGATGCTCGAATCAGACGAGATGGAACATGGAATGACGGTGATATTGTCATCCTGCGCCACATCATTGCCATTAACCGTAAAGGTTTGCTGGAAAATCATAGCATCCATATCGGAAGGATGGGCATTGCCGCCAAAACAGAAGTTACCCAAGCTATAAACGATATAGCGGCCATGATATTTTTCGTAGCCCTGGATTACATGCGGATGAGAACCTACCACCAAATCGGCGCCGGCATCAATTGCGGCGTGTCCCAGTTCTACCTGCACCTCATCAGGAACTGTTTCCTTTTCTTGGCCCCAGTGGGTGAACACGATAACCAACTGAGCACCATTGTCTTTAGCAGTGTTGATGTTGTTCACCATTTCGTCTTTGATACCAATGCCTTCAGCCAGCTCATAGGTGCCAATGAGGGCGACCTTTACTCCTTTGACATCTGCATAGCCAATGCGGTCATACCCAAAATTTACAATGCCTGCGTCGTCAAGAGCGCTGATCGTATCGTTGTAGCTTTGATCGCCATAGTCATGACTGTGGTTGTTGGCTAAGGATGCAGCTTCGATGTTGCCGGCTTTAAGAATATTGGCGTAATCGGCAGGACCCTTGAAGGCAAAGGTTTTGTCTTGACGCTCACCTGATGTGGTAAGCGTGCCTTCCATGTTGACGACGGTATAGTCATCAGAGCCAAAGATATCGGCGACATTTGCCATAAAGTATGACGGATCTCCAACTGAGCGATACTTAGCATTAAAGCTTGTTGAGGGATCGAAGCTGGCATCCGTACCCAAAGTGCAGTCACCCGCGAAGGTAAGGGTGAGGGTTGTGGGCGTTGTGGTGGAATCGCTCACCGCAAGGGTATCGGTGTTTTGTTCCTGCTGCTGAGGGGTGTTGATTGCTCCGAGTGCTTGTGTGATACCAAACACTACTAGGATGAGCACTATAATGCCGCCCGCAATGATAAAGGGCAGCTTGGAGCGCTGCTTTCGAGGGCGATGGCCTTTAAGGTAGACGTCATCAGTGCTGTTGGAATACCAGCGGGGGTTTTCCATGCTGGTATCAATCGTGGCATGGGGCTCTCGAGATCCGCGTGCGTGGGTAGGGTCGTACCATGAAGGTTGCTCGAAGGGATCGGAATAGTTGTGGTCTGCTGTTCTTCTCGATGCCGATGCGGGAGAATGGCCCCCTGCAGGGGAGGGATTGTAGGGATCATTGGGGTCAAGACGTGGAATGCCGCCTGTGTATTGCTCGCGAGGATCAGTGCCTGTTTCGCGCCACGACGAAGGGCGTCCATCGATAACATGACGGTTCGCATCGCGGCGACGGCCAGGTTGGGGCGCACGGCGATAGTCATGATAGCGATCGCCCCTGCCGGTGTGATTGTTGGAGGGGCTGGCAGGAGTATTGATGCGATTATCGTCGCGCTGAGCATAGGCGTTGCGCGGATAAGGATCGCGGCCAGGGCGTTGCGTTCCCATGTCCTTTCTATAGGGTTCACGTGAAGGACGTTGAGGATTGGGGTGCGCATTGTTGCGGCCATTGTTGCGGCGCGGGATGTTCGGATCGTTCATGGCTCTCCTATATTTTCCCCATTGCATCTAAAAGTATTCTGCTGAGTGCTTTTAGATGCAACGCAGGTTTCTGCTGGATATAAAACGATTCTTTCATGGTATCAAAGGACCTCGTGCCACTGTGGTAAACCTTGTATTCGGACACGGTAGAATCATTTTGGGGATCCCTTTGCCAAGCTTTCGCTCGGCGTGTTATAGGTGTATTCTTGCCTCGATAGTTAGAGAGAGGTAACAGCGGCATGAGTATTATTTTGAAGTCACCCGAAGAAATCGACGAGATGGCAGAAGCCGGTCGCTTGTCGGCTAAGGTTTTGCGTGAGGTGGGTGCGCGCGTTAAGCCCGGTGTTTCTACCTTGGAACTTGATCGTATTGCAGAAATGCTGATTCGCATGGAAGGCGGCATTCCAGCATTTAAGGGGTATGGTGGATTTCCTGGCACCATTTGTGCGTCGGTGAATGACCAGATTGTTCATGGCATTCCCTCCGAACAGGTAATCTTGCAGGAAGGGGACATTTTATCTGTTGATACGGGCGCTATTGTCAAAGGCTGGGTTGGTGATAATGCGTGGACGTTCCCGGTAGGCAAGATCTCCGACGAGAAGAAGCACTTGCTGGAAACCACTGAAAAGTGCATGTGGGCTGGTATTGATGCTGCTAGACCCGGCAATCATTTGGGTGATATTGGTCATGCAATTCAGGAAGTCGCCGAAAAAGAGGGTTATGGCGTAGTGCGTGAGTATGTTGGTCATGGCGTAGGTCGTAACATGCATGAAGACCCCAATGTGCCCAACTATGGTCGTAAACACCACGGCATCAAGCTGGTTCCCGGTATGGTTATCGCCATTGAGCCGATGATCAACATGGGCACTTACAAGACCAAGCTTATGAGTGATGGTTGGTTGGTGTGCACACGCGACGGTAAACCTTCAGCCCACTTTGAAAAGACTATCGCTATTACCGAAGATGGTCCGCGTCTGTTGACGGTGGAACCTGATCATCGTCGTCCGGTAAACGATTAAGCAGCCTATGGATTGGTGAAGCGTACGGATGGGTGGAAAGCACCTGCGTTGTCACCGACTTCTCAAACAACAACTAGTTCAAATAAGGAGTGCCGCCTCATGAAAGTGAGGCGGCACTTTGCGTCTTTAAGCTTCGTGCAAGACAGCCTTTAACAGGGGTCAAAGAACAAAAGCTCTTAAGAGCACTCAAGATGCTGCAGTGGGTGTTTTGTTTACTTGCGAATTGCCTTAAAGGCTTCGGTTTGAGCTTTGATGCCACGTTCTGCAGCCAAACGTTCGATGGATGTTGCGCCAAAGAAGCCATCGATGCCAGGAACGTTCTTGATGACGTATTCGGCATCTTTCGGTTCGGAAATAGGACCGCCATGGCAGATAACCAGAGCATCAGGGTTAATATCTTTTACCACCTTTACGATGCCAGTAATAATTTCGACGCAATCATCCAGCGTGCGTGCCGTTTCGGCACCAATGGTGCCACCGGTAGTAAGGCCCATGTGAGCGACGATGATATCAGCGCCAGCCTTGGTCATTTCGGCCGCCTGCTCTTCATCGAAGACGTAAGGGCAGGTGAGCATATCCAGATTGTGAGCTTCGCGAATCATTTCCACTTCCAGACCATAGCCCATACCGGTCTCTTCCAGATTCTTGCGGAAGGTGCCATCAATAAGGCCAACTGTTGGAAAATTCTGCACGCCGTTAAAGCCCTGCTCCTTAAGTTCTTTAAGGTATTTAGGGATAACGCGGAAGGGATCGGTTCCACATACGCCTGCAAGAACGGGAGTGTCCTTTACGACAGGCAGCACTTCAGCGCCCATTTCAACCACAATTTGATTTGCATCGCCATAGGGCATAAGGCCTGCCAGAGAGCCACGGCCAGCCATGCGAAAACGGCCAGAGTTGTAAATGACGAAAATATCAGCCCCTCCAGCTTCTGAAGATTTAGCGGTAATACCGGTACCAGCGCCTACGCCCAAAAGGATATTGCCTTCAGCGATGGACTTGCGGAAGCGCTCCATAATTTCAGTGCGTGATAGTTCTAGCATGGTGTGATCTCCCTTTCTACTGTGCGTCTTTGACGCTTTCCATTTCATCGATCAAACGTTGAGCTGCAGCTTCGGCAAACGCGTCATCATTGATATGAGCATTCATTTCAACGATGGTTGCCGTCTTGGGGTTCACTTCAGCACGCAGCGTGTCGAACAGTGCTTTATCTTCTTGTGGCCCATAGAAAGGCTGACCTTCGGCATCGATCATGGACACCCCTTTAAGGGGCAACATGACCGTGCAGGGACCGGTGGATAAGTTGATCTTTTCTGCTAACTTATGGCCAATCTCGCGGTTTTCTTCCACGGTGGTGCGCATCAGGGTAACGGTTGGGTTGTGTTGGTAAAGCTTGCGGTTCTTAAACTGCTCGGGTACGGTATCGCGCGGACCGAAGTTGACCATGTCATCTGCACCGACGCTGATAACGGTAGGAACACCGTTGAGGGCGGCAGCGGCGCAGCGCTCTTCACCTGCCGCCAGTACGCCACCAACGATCTGATCGCACCATTCGGTGGTGGTTAAGTCCAGAACGCCTGAAATGAAGCCGCCATTGATCAGTGCTTCCATGCAGCGACCACCGGTGCCTGTGGCATGAAATACGAGCACTTCATAGCCGCGATCTTCCAGGTATTTTTGCGCTTTCTGCACTGCTGGCGTGGTGACGCCAAACATCGTGGCTGCCACTAAAGGTTTCTTGTCGACGGTTGCTACATGGGGGTGCTCCAGCATGCCAGTCATGGCAGCAACAGCATTATCGAAGATGGTGGTTGAAAATTCGTTGAGGCCTGCAACGTCTACGATGGAAGGAAACATTGCAATGTCGGATGCACCCACATAAGGCGAGGTATCGCCTGAGGCCATTGTGGATACCATAACCTTTGGCACGCCAAGGGGCAGTTCACGCATGCCGGCGGTGGCGATGGTGGTGCCACCCGATCCACCCATAGAAAAGACGCCATCAAAGCGTCCATTGGCATACAGGCTTGGTAGCAGTTTGGCAATGCCATGCGTCATGGTTTCAGTTGCGAAAGCACGATCTTTCTTTTCCACAACAACCGAAAGCTCAATATCAATTGCAGCGGTTACCTCGGAGTTGGGGATGTCAGGTTTGGTTTGCGGGTCGAATACGCCGCAATGAATGGTAAGGGTTTTGATGCCTAGCGCCTCGAAACGTTCTTTGACGTAGGCAAATTCCTCCCCCTTCGTATCAAACGTACCGATAATGGCAACGGTTTTCACATGGCCCTCCTTGTCCCAGATTTTTGAACAGGTTCATTGTAGGATCTGTTCAAAGTGGGTGTCGAGCGTGGTGGGGCGGTGTTAGTTATACGGTGGCTATTGATGGATTAAAGGGATTGAGCCGCAGTGTGCTGATTGGCAAGGTGTTGACGCGCTGATCAGCAAGGTGTTAACGCGCTGATCAGCGAAGCGTTAGCGGACTGATCAGTGTGCTGATGGACAAGGTGCTAGCGCGCGTGCTTGCCGGTGTGCTTTGGCTTTACAAAGCGGCCGAAAACCTTGTTGCCAATGCGTGAGAGCTGTGAAAATTCTTCGACATGGAATACTTTACACAGGCCAAACGAGACCACCAGACCTGCAATGCCTGAAACTGCCAGCACGATAATGGCCTCCAGAATTGCATGGATGGGCAAGCCGGAGAGAATGTTCGTAAGTCCTGTTGAAATGACATACGCAATAACGGCGCCGATCAGTGCGGCAATAAGGGTTTTAATAAACATAATGGCAATGCCACGATTGCCGTAGCTGCCCACCTTGCCGGAAACGATGAAGCTGCACACCACAAACATGATGAGGTAGAAGCCCAAATCAGAAATAGGGATGCCGGCTAATCCCAGCACCTCTGGCTGGCACAGATACCAATAGCTTGCCACCTGAATCAGACGAATAATGAAATCGATGATGGCAAACTTCATGAAGCTGCGCAGTGCGGCAAATACGCGATACATATACATGTAGCCCGCATAGAAAGGCAGACTGATCACCCACAACATCAAAATAGTACCAACGTTATTGACCTGATCGGCGGTAAAAGCGCCTGCTTGGAAAAGCTGCATCAAGGGCTGCGCTAAGGCGCCCACCAGCATAGCGAGCGGAATGATTAAGAAGAATGTGCTGCGCAGGCCGGTGCGTACGAACCCGCGGAATCCTTTCCAGTCTTCGCGAGCAGCGCAGTCGGAAAGTTCGGTTAGCAGGGTCGTTGAAACAGAAACAGCGATAACGCCATAGGGCAGCTGATACCATGTCCAGGCATAGTTGAGTGTGGATGGACCGTTCGGCGCTGCTTCGAGAGAAAAGGCGTTGCGACAGCTAAAGGTGATCATCGTGCCTGCAATGTATAAAAACATTGGCGCGGCCACCTTGAGCGCTTCTTTGATCATGGGATCGTGCAAGTTTACGTGGGGGCGATATCTGAATCCCTGCTTGATAAGCGCGGGGATTTGTACGCCGAACTGGAATAATACGCCCGCTGAAGTACCAATGGCCAACCACCACAAAGCAAATTCCTGATTCCATGCTGACAGTGGCACAAATCCAAACATCGCAATGGTTACCACGATATTGTTAACCACCGGTGCCAGTGAAGGCATGAGGTAGGTGCGTTCGGCATTGAGGATACCCATGATGACGGCCCCAACACCGTAAAGCAGAATTTGGATGGCAAAGACGCGGAAGAAGAAGATGGCAAGTTCTTTCGATTCGCCACTATCTACGGTAAAGGTTTGCGTTTCGATAACCGCTGGACTGAAAAACGAACAGGCCAGCGTTAACAGGCCCAAAATGATGATGGTGATAGATAGGATATTTGAGGCAAAATCGTAGGCTTCTTTGTTGCCATGTTTTTCTTTCTGCAATAAGTAGAGCGGCAAAAAGGCGGTTGCCAGAACGCCTGATGCGGCCAGTTCATAAATCATGGCAGGCATGTTGTAGGCAATCTGATATGCCGAAGTGAGCAGGGTATTACCCAGAGCAAATGCCATTGCCCAAGTGCGCAAGAGCCCCGTTACGCGTGATCCCAATGTGCACAGGGTAATAAGACCTGTGTTTTTAATAATGCTATCGCTTGAGTCGTTCGCCATGTGTCCTCGTGTTATGTCTATAATTGTTCGGGTTTAGCGTTTAAATGCAACGGAACAATAGTAAGGAAAAAGGCATGCGTATCCTCATTGTTCGCAATAATTACAATCCTAAGGCGTTGGAATCTGCCTTGTTGTTAGAGGTATATCTGGCAAGTCAAGGTATTGAATATCGCGCCTATGATACGGACGATTTACGCGCGTCTTTATCTATGAATCAGCCTGAAAAGGTGCCTGATATCGATAAGTTTGACCTGGCAGTTGTGCTGGGGGGTGACGGCACTATCCTCCGTACCGCTGCCCAGATTAAGTACCGCCGTATCCCTATTTTGGGGGTGAACTTCGGTCATTTGGGCTTTATGGCTAACTCCAATGAGGATGGCATTATTCCTGTGGTGGCTGCTGCTTTGGCGGGCGAACTGGCCAGCGAGCAACGCACCAATCTGCGGATCGATGTGTTTTGCGAAGGAGATGAAAACGTTGAGCCCTCTCCAGATGCATCGCCTACTGAGGGCTCATCGGCACAGTTTTTCGCGCTCAATGAAATGGTGCTCGCCCGTGGTGCACAGGGGCGTGTGATCGATTGCCGCTATTCGGTAGCAGGTGAAATGGTGGCAGACGTTAAAGGAGACGGCATTGTGGTTTCTACCGCAACGGGGTCTACCGCCTATGCACTGTCTGCGGGGGGCCCTTTGGTGGCACCCGGCTATAGCGGCTTAGTCGTTGTTCCCATCGCTCCACACTCCTTGCATTCGCGCGCCTTAGTCACAGGTCCTTCCGATGTGGTGGAGGTGTTTATGGATCCCTCGAGTGCCAATCGCGAAGCGACGATGTTCTTAGATGGCGAAATAATCGAAATGGAGCGTCCCGTGCGTCGTGTGGTAGTGCGCGCGGGTGATGAACCTACGGTACTGCTGCGCTACAAGGCTGAAACCTTTTATACGCGCACTTCTCGTGTGTTCTTCTCGTAGCGTAGGTTTTTAGCAGTTTTCGCGCTTGGGGGGTTTGGCTATAAAGCGGCCCTATGAGCGTGAGGTCGCCAGGCGAATCGCCTAGCGATGATAGTAGCTGCGCTGCTCGTATTTGGGCTCACAGCACACATTGATGCCCAGGGTGCGATACAGTTTTTCGTCGGTAGGCGAAATGATAACGCTGAAGAACGCATCGCAACCGCGCAGATCACCCGCATGATCAATCAGCATCTTGGCCAGAGGATCAGTTGCGCTGCTTACTGAAAGTGCCAGCAGTGTTTCGTCAGAGTGTAAGCGAGGATTCTTCGAGTGCAGCGTGGATGTTTTCAGGCGGCAAATGGGCTCGATAACTTCGTCGGAAATAACGTAAATATCTTCATCAACGCCAGCAACACCCTTAAGTGCATTCATCAAAAGTGAAGATGCAGCACCCAGTAAATCGGATGTTTTGCCGGTGACAACGCTTCCATCGGGAAGCACCATAGCCCCAGCAGGAGTACCGGTGGTTTCGGCTTTTGCCAATGCGGCGGCACGTGCGGGTGAATAATCCACATCAATACCTACCTGCTTCATCAGCAGTTCAAGGCGTGTTGCATATTCTGAACCAGAACCCGTGCGACGAGCGTCGACGGCAGCTTGGAAATAGCGGCGCACGATTTCCATCTTGGCAGCTTCTTGTACCGCTTCATCGTCCACGATAGCAAAGCCGGCCATGTTCACGCCCATATCCGTTGGGGATTGATAGGGGCTTTCGCCCAAAATGCGCTCCATCATGGCCTTAAGGACGGGGAAAATTTCTACGTCGCGGTTGTAGTTGACCGTGGTTTTACCATAGGCTTCCAGATGGAAAGGATCGATGGTGTTGGCATCGTTGAGGTCTACGGTAGCTGCCTCGTAGGCGACGTTGACGGGATGCTTGAGCGGTAAGTTCCAAATGGGGAACGTTTCATATTTTGCGTAACCTGCTTCAACGCCGCATTCGTGTTCGTGATAGAGCTGCGAAAGGCAGGTTGCCATTTTGCCGCTACCAGGACCAGGGCCTGTGACAACCACCAAAGGCTTTGTGGTTTCAACAAATTCGTTTTGACCATAGCCTTCATCGCTTACGATGCGAGCGGTATCGGAGGGGTATCCTGCAATGGGGTAGTGCAAATAGCTTTTGATACCCAGGCTGCCTAAGCGGTGGCGAAACGCCATGGCTGAAGGCTGGTTTTCGTACCGGGTGATAACGACGCCAGCTGTGGCAAAGCCCATGGAGCGAAAGATATCCAGCAGGCGCAGAACATCTTCGTCATAGGTGATGCCCAAGTCGCCGCGCACCTTCGACTTTTCAATGTCGTTGGCGTTGATGGCAACGATAATTTCGACATCATCAATGAGCTGCTTGAGCATGCGAATCTTGCTATCGGGTTCAAAGCCGGGCAGGACACGGGAAGCATGGAAATCGTCGAACAACTTTCCACCAAATTCCAGGTATAGCTTGCCGCCAAATTGGCTGATTCGCGTGCGAATATGCTCTGCCTGGAGGGCGATGTACTTGTCGTTGTCGAACCCGATGCGCATGGAATCCCTCTTCTTCTTCGAACCGTTCTGCTCTTGCACTAATGTAACAGCATACCACGATAGCGGGCGAACCCGCGTCAAACCATCAGCTGTACAGAGCCGCGTAGGGGTGCGAGGCGCGGGCTGTCATTTCATGCCGTTGACCAGCGACAGCAGCTCTTCTCGCGAGCTGACGTCCAGTTTGCGGTAAATATTGCGGATGTGGGTGCGCGCGGTGTTGTCGGAGATGAACAGCGTTTTGGAGATGTATACCGACCCGTATCCCAGGCCCAGGTACTGCAGTATC
>UQDJ01000032.1 GCA_900539675.1 uncultured Coriobacteriaceae bacterium
GACACCAGAAGTACGAGCCAAAGCGCAGCTTGTACAAACCGATCCCATAACGATTGAAATTGCGCACAAAGGGGAAACGGCAGACACAGTGCATGAATATGTTTTGCCGGTATCTGAACGGCAAAAGGCAGATTTATTGGTGGCACTGCTGAAGGAAAAAGGTGGCGATCGTGTCATCGTGTTCACCAAAACAAAGCAAGCTGCCGATTCATGTTCTCGTCGCCTACAGGAAGCGAACATTAAGTCAGATAGTATCCATGCCGATAAACCTCAAAGCAAGCGCGACAAGGCACTACGAAACTTTCGGGAAGGAAAAATTGATGTCCTGGTGGCCACTGATGTACTGGCACGCGGTATTGATGTAAACGACGTAAGCTACGTGGTGAACTATACCGTTCCCGAATCGCCCGAAGATTACATTCATCGCATTGGACGTACGGGGCGTGCTGGCGAAAGTGGTGCTGCTTACACGTTTTTGTCTCCTGGTGAGCTACTCGCCTTCCGTGACATTGAATATTACACGCATCATCTGCTTGAACCCTATGACGTAAAAGGATTTAAGTATTCACCCGACAGGCTGATTCCTAACCCTAAGCGCCCAACCAAACGTGGCGTAAGCATTGGAGGAGCACGACGCTTATCGCTTCGCCGACGCTAAAGCAAGTTTCGGATCATTTCGAATCGTTTTTCTGTCAGGGCGGTCAGGGCTGGTCAGATGCAAGTTTTCAGCCTGGTCGAAAAAAATGCAAAATAGTTCTTGTCAAGTTCGACAGTTCGCGTATAATTCTTTCTTGCGTCAGAACTGACGAGCTTATTCCTCGGTAGCTCAATGGCAGAGCATCCGGCTGTTAACCGGAGGGTTGTAGGTTCGAGTCCTACCCGGGGAGCCAGAGATTTTTCAAACCCGCTTAGGCGGGTTTTTATTTTTAGCCCATCCCTCATCCATTGCCATTCGATCAAGCTACCAAAATGCGACGCTCGTTAGTCACAAAATCATTCAGCTCCACTTAGGCGGGACGCCAATAAAAATGCGCGGCATCGAAATCCTCCAGTTGTAGAGGGCAGCATGCCGCGCACTCAAATTATATCAGGTTTAACTACGAACCAGTTTGTCACTGCTCCAAGTTCCATGAATAATTCAATGAAAACAGTTGCTCAGTTCGTACCATTTAAGGCACATGTGCTCCAGTTCACTCGATTAAAATATGATCAGGGTAACAGGAGGGCAAACAATGTTCATAGTGCTAGGCTTAGGCTTTTTACTAGGATGCATCATATTTGTAGTTAGGTATTTCATCGTTGACTTTCCTACTGATGCACTACGCGAAGCGAAAGATAAAGCGTCGCAAGAGTATATAGAATTACAATGCAGCGACAACGCTACCGAGGAAGAAATAGAAGCGGCGCGAATTAAACACGAGAAATACACTAGAGCGTGGTTAGATAGCGCAACTAAACCGCCAATGAAAACAAGTACAAAAGTACTTATATTCTTTGCGATTATATGGGCTATCAGTTGTTACATGGGCGCGCAAATTCCTGATTAAGGGGCGTTGACTACTAGTCAGTTTGCCACTGCTCCAAAACGCTCAAAATCCTAAAGAAGTACTTGCCATACACGTACGATGCATTCATCAAAATACTGAAAGGACTTTAATCATGGAATGGAATGGTCAAGAGTTACTTGAAATGTCTAGACAATATGCCAAGGCATTCCCAGACTCTGGCTGGGGAACAGAGGGCTGCGGCTTGACCCCTGATGAAGCATATGAACTCATGCAAAAGAGTATTGAAACGGGCCATGATTACCTAGAGGAATCCTTCCCGGATTATCCAGATTATCTATTATACGGAGCCTAAGCTCTAAAATACTGTAAACCCATTCTGAAAGCCATCCTTCAGGGCAGCTCAAAAACTTTGGTAATTAATTTATTTATAAATTCATTCCACACCCTGTGGGCCACGTAAAATTTGGGTCATCAAAATTGATTAGCATACTTTCCATTTCTTTATAGTAATCAATAGCACCTTGCGGTGTGTCTTCTGTAGGTACGAAATTCGGGCTTAAATCATAGTTTTCGTCTTCGATCCATTTACGCCACTTTTCGTATTCTGCTCGACCTTCGTCAGTGAACAAAAGGTTTCTCCTTACCTACCGTTTTCCTTTAATCAATCTGAAATTGCTTTACCCTGCGCATCTGATCTACGCTGTTTGTCACTACTCTAAAGCTGGACGTAGACGGCGACCCCGCCTATCACGGTTTGACTACTGGTGAGTTTGTCGCTGTTCCAAAACTGAGATTGGTATCATCAAGCCTTCGATCTCAATGCTCATTGAGTGGTTCGACGTAATGCACTGACAAGCCAGTGGTCACATACCTAGGTGGGTCCTCGCGGAAAGCATCAGTACATAAGCAGTCATCCCTTTCACGAATCTTACGTGACTTGCGAGTTCATGCATCAGAAGAACGAAAGCGACGCTCACGAGATACCTCAGTAATGCGCCGCTTGTTAGATAGGCTACATTGTCCTGGTTCATAGATGCGATCACAACGCAAACATGACCTAAGCATTATTGCTCACGTTTAAACGATGCAAGTATCACAAGAACACAGCCCACAACAAAGCAGAACAGAGTTGGTGTGTCAAATCCGTAAAGCAGTAAGAAGATAAAGGCAGCGATGAACATGCCGTTTGCTGCATACCCTAGCATCACAACCGCTCCCCCCTTACTTTGTTGCTGTGGTTATATTACACCGCGCTTATGTGTGGGGATGTCCCATACGTTACCCGCTCTTATCTATTGTTCCCTTTATGCCAACTGGCGTTTTACACTCAGGTCTAGGATGATTATGCTTTGCTAGGCACTTATCATGACAGCACTGATTACACAGATCACCAGCTGCCACTAAGTTTGCCGCATGATAGGCAATATTCCACTACTTCCTCCCCTGCAAACAACAAGGGGTTTGACTACCAGCCAGTTTGTCACTGCTCCAAAACCGTTCTCCTCGCCGTGCGGCTCGGCTCCCTCGCCCTCGACAGGCTTGTTCTCCTCTGCCATGTCGCCTCTGCTTCCCGCGCCGTGCGGCGCGCCCGGCTCGCCGTGCGGCTTGCCGATAACGTGTTCTGCGGTGCCGTGCGGCACCTCGCGGGAGATTGTCTTAGGGGCGTGAGATTTCGGCTCAGGGCACCCTTGCGGGGGCTTCTGCTTTGATGCTATTCGGCTTCAGCCGGTCTTACGTCCTTGGCTTCGAACACAGCGTCATCGTATCTGTCCGGCCCTTCCAGAGTCTCGAACTCGACCAGAAACGCCTCGCCGTCGTTGAACACTTCTAGGATATAGCCGGTGCGGCCATCGGAAAGTGTCACCTTATCAAGCTCTTTCATGCCGCACCTCCTACTCGTTGACGAAAATGCTAATCATCTTCATTTTACCGCCGTCCTTGTCGCGTATCCAGCCGACCTTCACCGTTGCGCTCTTTCCGTCCTTGCCGCCCATCACCATGCGCGTGGTGAATCTGTCCCCGTGCGGTGTGGTGTCCTTGAACTCTGGCTCGTGGTCTGCGACGTACTCGTGTTTGACTATCAGTCAGTTTGTCACACTGCTCCAAAACACGCGAACTTCGATCGTTCTGCATGCGCGGGTTTGACTACCAGTCAGTGTGTCACGGCTCCGTCCATATACTTTTTCTTTCTAATACCTAGGTTTGTTTGCGCGCTTCTCTGCGCGGAATAGGTGGGTTTTTCTCGCTATCCCAAGCAAGGACAAGGTATAAGAGGTGTCGCAAAGCACTAAAAAGCCGCCACAAAGGACGGCTTTGAGAATTGGTTTACAGTATTTTAGAGCTTAGGCTCCGTATAATAGATAATCTGGATAATCCGGGAATGATTCCTCTAGGTAATCATGACCCGTTTCAATGCTCTTTTGCATGAGCTCGTATGCTTCATCAGGGGCCAAACCACAGCCCTCTGTTCCCCAGCCAGAATCTGGGAACGTCTCGCCGTATTTCTCGCACATTTCTACAAGTTCTTTGCTGTTCCATTCCATCGCTAGAAGCCTTTCAGTATTTGGATGAATACATTGTACGTGTCTGGCAAGTACTTCTTTAGGGTTTTGAGTGCGTTGAGATTAGCCATTGTACATTCGAAAAAGTGGGCGAATGTCTCCGTGGATAGTTTTTCATATGCAACGTTCTATCATCCCAGGAGTTTTTGGGTACCTAGGAGGTTGGGTCCTAACTCCACAATAGTCCATGTTCATTGTTCCACTAATCATATCGCTTAAACCGCCTATCTCATTCGGTTCCTTCATGGACAAGTCGATGATCTCATGCGCCAGATGGCCTTTAGTCTCATTGCTGCTCTCGTATTTACTCTTATCGATCTTATTAAAAGAAGACGTACCTCCTTATGCACGGTAGCCCCAAGCTGTGCAATCCAGGATAGATGCTCTCCTTTGGTACCATTTCTATGATTGATGTAGTATCCGTATTCGTAGTAGAACATCTGATATGGTGTTTTGTCCTGACGATTGGAGTTTAACTACCAGTCAGTTTGTCACTCTCCAAAGCAAAAGATTTGATCCTGACTACTGCATGGAGCAATATATCTAGAGGCTTTTAGATACTAATAACTCTCTTCCCCGCTACAAGTTGTTATTCCACCATGGATACTTAGAAGCAAAATATATACGGGAAGGATTACCACAGCGAGCGACACACGAAAAGACGAACAAGACGTATAATTATCAAAAAGTCGCAGAACAATGGATGGATGATAACAGAATTGAGATGTAATGCTTACTTTCAAAAAATTGGGCAAGATGGTGACATCCTCCATTACGAATTTTTTATCGAAGACAGCAAGCATAAAAGAGGCGAGGTTTTGTTCGATATCAAAAAATGTGATGGAGAGATTACCGGAGAAAACAAGCAGCCATCCGCTGTTATGTATGCGAGCAAGTTAATTTCATCTCTTCAGGAACGCGTTAAGAAGAATATTGATTTAGACAGTGGCTACGTTATGTGGTACTAACCAATAAAAATACAATGACTCATTCCAAGCCGTCCTTCGGGGCGGCTTTTTTAGTGCTTTGGTTTAACTACCAGTCAGTTTGTCGCTATTCTCAAACATGCTATATAGGTATTGCACTATACTAATACTTGTCAACGAGATAAAGAAAGGAGGCAGTTATGAGTTTCACAATAAGGATATGCCGACTAGCCCTCACGATATCCATACGGTGCAGGTTGCTTAACCGCAAGCGGTAGGTATTCCTGGGAAGGGCGAGCAATCACCCTTCCGAAAAAACTCTAACTGCCTCCATTAAGGAGATTATAGCAATGGTAAGCGAAGCTCAGAAACGTGCTACGGCGAAGTACCACAAGGAAAAGATGGTTGCGAAGGTTGTTAGGTTTTCCCCCAATGAAGAGGATCTGCTTGCACACCTAGAAAAACAACCCAACCAAGCAGGTTATATCAAGCATCTTATTCGCGAGGATATGGAACGCACAAAGTAAGGGTGTCACATTCGAGACATTCAACTATTTTCATTCGAGAAACAATTGAAAAACCAACAGGCACTTATGTTTGACTACCAGTCAGTTTGTCACTGCTTCAAAACAATTCCTGTACTACAAGTCAATTGAGCGGTCATTTGATACCTTTTTGGTAACATGTGAACCGCTCAGTTTGGTTACACTCTAGGCAATAATGTTGTCAAACATGGGCATATGGATCCTAATCGCCTCTGTTACGGAGTCTGTCGTATGATCAAAATTCTATTCCTGTGCCACGGCAATATTTGCCGCTCCCCTATGGCCGAATTCGTCATGAAAGACCTGGTGCATAAAGCCGGATTTGAAGATGCTGTTGTTATCGAATCGGCAGCTCTACATACCGATGAAATTGGCAGCGATACCCACTATGGCACCAAGGAAATACTGGACCGCTATCAAATACCCTACGAACCGCGTCAAGCTCGCTTGGCAAAGCGCTCTGATTACGAAGCGTTTGATTACCTCATTGGTATGGATAAGTTCAATCGTCGCGATATGTTGTATTTATTTAATAACGATCCAAAAGACAAAACCAGCCTGCTAATGGACTGGACGGGAAACCCGCACGATGTAGCTGACCCGTGGTATACCGGCAATTTTGAAGTGACCTACGATGACGTGAGTGCCGGTTGCATTGCGCTTTTAGAACACGTGAAGCGCAGCGTGCATCGCAGTCAACACTAAAGCTCGAAAGCTCAGTATCTGCTCGTCAAGCGTGCGCTTCTTCGTTTTCAAAGCCGTGTATGTAAGACCTAGGTCTTGTACGGAGTTGCGGAGTTACTTTAGGCCCTCATATTCGATTGCTTTAGACTCTTATCTTTGATTACTTTAGACTCTCGTATTCAACTACTTTAGGCCCTCATATTCGGCATGAATCGAATCTTCTAAGTACTCTTTTACCGGTGCTTCGCCATAGGTATCAATGTTCTTCATATGCCAGCACTCGGTATGTGGCATACCCGGCACTGCATCCGCCACAAATACCGGGTCAATTCCCTGCTTGCGCTGTGCGGAATAATCCTTAAGCGCTGCCAGCGCCCACTTGCCCAACAGTAGGATGGATACCAAGTTCACCATTGCCATCAAGCCCATAAACAAATCTGCCAGGCTCCATGCCAAGTCGAAGCTATTTATTGCACCATACAAAATAGCTACCAGGCACAACACGCGGAACACCACCAGCACCTTTGTGTTGTTCGGGCAAATAAAGCGCAGGTTACCTTCAGCATAGAAATAATTACCAATCAAGCTGGAATAGGCAAAGACAAAAATAGCAAACGTAATGAAGTGAATGCCAACTTCGCCAACCGAATTATTGACCGCCATTTGAACTAGCGGCATGCCGTTAAGTGCCATAGCAACTTCAGGATCTTGCACGTAAAAAACCAGAACCATCATAGCTGAGCACGTACAGATAAGCAGCGTGTCAATATAAACGGACAGGCTTTGCACTAAACCCTGCTTGACCGGATGCGACACGCTTGCCGTAGCAGCAGCATTTGGAGCAGAACCCATACCAGCTTCATTGGAATACAAGCCGCGCTTAATGCCCAACATAACTACCGATCCCATAAAGCCACCAAAGATGGATTGAAAATCAAAAGCACTCGCAAACAGCACACTGAACACTGTGGGCAGCCAGGTGATGTTGGCGACGGTTGTCCATACCGCAATGGCAATATAGGCAATAGCCATAACAGGCACGGCAACCGATGTAATAACACTGATGCGCTGCGTGCCACCAAAAATAACAACTGCGGTCATAAGCACCAAAATAAGGCCCATGATCACCGCGCCGCCATTGGTAGCATAATCGGGCATATAGTATTCCAGCGCACTACAGGCGTTGTAAGCCTGCAGCCCATTGAAGCCGAAGGCATAGCACAGAATTAGAAGTACGGCAAAAACAATGCCCAGCCAACGTTTACCCAATGCCTGCTCAATGTAATACGCCGGGCCACCACGGAATTCACCTTCTTTACCGCGAATCTTCCAAATCTGAGCTAACGTAGATTCTATAAAGGCAGAGGCTGCGCCAATGATAGCCATCAACCACATCCAGAACACCGCACCGGGACCACCCATAGCAATAGCTGTGGCAACACCAGCAATATTGCCCGTGCCAACACGACTTGCGGTAGATACCATCAGTGCCTGAAAAGATGATATGGACTTCTTGCCTGGAACATGCTTCTTTTCCGTGATCTGCTTGAACATGTCCTTCAAGTAGCGAATCTGCACACTCTTGGTGCGAATGGTGAAATATACCCCTGAAAATACCAAAAGCACCAACAAAACGGTGCTATAAAACCAGTCATTGAAGTTAGTAATAAGACTTACCACTACGGCGTTATCCATACCTGTTCCTTTACCTATAAACGTCCTGCTTCTTTACAAGACAGCTCTGCTCCCTATAAAGAGCTTGATAATAATACCTCACAACTACGCAGTAGCCCTATTGCTGTTCCCTATCAAAAGCTGCTTATAATAGAACTATCGCAACAGCTTGCACCATGACCTCGCACAACGTTAAGAAAGGGCGCCCTTATGTATAGCCCCTTTAGAACCAAACAGGGCAAACCAAAAGACCTCAGCGAAGTAACCTTTGCAGATTTGCACCAATTAAAATCGCTTGACGAAGGCTTCGTACTTGAATTTAAACGCACCTGGAACGACCATGTGCGCAGCAAAGTGCCCAAAATAATTGCGTCTTTTGCCAATTCACGTGGAGGATGGCTGATCATCGGTATTGAAGATGGCACCAAAAACATTTGCCCCATCGCCCGTCCCTCAGCTGATTTTTCCCAAATCCTTGGTGAACTGTGTCGCCATCACGTATCACCAACGCCACGCTTTGATGCCCGTTTTATTGCCGAGCCAAACAACCCTTCGGTTGGCGTTGTAGTGGTTCAAGTGCACGAAGGCGATTTCCCACCCTATGTGGCAGATGGCGTGGTAGAAATTCGTGAAGGATCAACGTCAGGCCCTGCCATGGGATCGGCTCTGGTTGAGCTCTATCACAAGGCAACTAAACGCACGCAGGAAATTCGTGAATACTGCCATCGCACCGTATGGTATCCAGGAGATACGCCCCAAAGTTTTCATCAGACTATCCAACCATTCTATGGCGCCACCAACGAAGTCACAGCGCCAGCTACTCATCCAGGAACTCAACCTAGTACCAATTCGATCATTTATACCATCTCCAGCCCTGCCGGAGGGCTTCCTCTGTTTAGTCTGTATCTCTTTCATATGGGAAGCCGTACTACACCAAGTACTACGCGAGAAAACATTAACCTGCATGCAAGCGCGATGCGCAGCGCATTTGAACAACACAACTATGCTTGCCACATTCAACATGCACACGATTCTCTTATCTTTCACACGTCCACTGCCATTCCGCATAATTTTCCGCATTCGACTATTGAGCTGTTCCCCGATGAATCCATGAAACTCACGGTACCCGCTGTCATGCTGGAAGATAAGGCGTATCAGCTGGCTCTGAGCGAATTGGCTCGTGATGGTATTTTGGCTAGTTCCGATGTTCGTTTTATTGGTGCTACCCGCACGCTTAAGCGCGTCACCCGCATGGCATCGCTTCTTGATAGATACGTACGCATACGAGGAATTTCGTGGACCAACTATGCAGTTGCCTACGAACTTGAAAATATGGCGGGCGTGCTGTTGTGGTCAGAATCGAAAGTATATCGGCGCTATGTCAAAAAGCATGGACTACTTTATTGTGGCACCACTGATGGGCGAAGCCGTATTCGCTATCTTGATGATGGCGAACATGATTCGTTTCGCGCGCGCCAATTCGCAGGAAGCCACTTCTTTGAAGCGTGCGGATTGCCGCTAGGTTCTCACGATCCAGAGGATAACGAATTGGTAGATGCTTTACTTCGAGACGGAAAGCCTTACCGGGAGCATCAATAAGCGTTATCGCTTTTGTGTAGTCTGGATTGAAACTCTCACGATTGAAGCCTCTCACGATTAGAGCCTCTCACGATTGAAGCTCCTCAAGTGAAAGCATGCAGTACTCGACGCTTCTATGCGCCTATCCCACTGCAACTCAAAGCCAGATACAACACCAATAAGACTACGAGAAACGCCCCATTATAGAGCGTAAACGTACGCAGATAAGAACCCGTCTTAACCAGTCCTTCTGCCGTTATCAGCTTAAACGAAATAATGCTTGCCATAGAAGCAATCAGACTACCAAGCCCACCTATATTGGTTCCCACAATAAGCGCTGGCCACTGATCGGTGAATCCCGAAAGCAACAATGCGGTTGGCACATTGCTGATAACCTGGCTTAGAACCACTGAAGACAGCACTGGGGCGCTACCGATGAGCTGCGATATAGCATCATGAATAAGGGGTATGCGAGCCATATTACCCACAAACACAAAGAGAGCAATAAATGTGAAAAGTAAGCCATAATCTATGCGCAGCAGTGTTTTTCTGTCAGCAATAAGCACCACTACCAACACCACGATGCCAACCAAATAAACATTGATGATATTTATTACGGCACCAAGGCATGCCACAAATAGCACGGCATACATTGTCCCATAAAGCCAGATACGCGAAGTTTTGTTTGGGGCGTGTTGTGTATAAGAAAGGTCCTGATTAGACAAGCTAGCGTCCTTGGTTTTTCTCCCCCGAAACACTAAAACTCCCGCTATCAAAAGCAATATCGCCGATCCTAGAGTATAGGGCGCCATCAACAAAATAAAAGACGCCACATCCATCCCCGACATCTGGAATAAATACAGGTTTTGGGGATTGCCCATAGGAAGCAACATGCTGCCAAGATTGGCAGCAATGGTCATCAGCGCAACAACTGGTCCCATATACCAATCCATAGCAGCCCTATGCATAACTACAATTGCAAAAGGTACAAACGTAATAAGGGCTACGTCATTGGTTATAAACATAGAAAAGCAAAAGGTCAGCGCAATAAGCACTGCAGCAATCATCCTGCGTGAATGTATACGCCGGACAATTCCTTCACCCAACATGCGGATCACGCCCAAAAAACGCAAACCCGTTACGACAGTCATCAGGCAAAACAGAAGCACTAAAGTATGCCAGTCGAAATAAGTGGCATAGAGTGCATCGGGGGGGGAACCGCAATGCAGGAAAGAAGAGCGGCAATAACCGATACCACCAGAACAGAATCCTGGGCAACCAAGGTTCGTATTTTTTCCAATATTCTCATGTTTTATCGGCACTTCGTAAGCACATAGCAGAAATGAATTCGCGGATTGCGCGAAAAATCTTCCGGTATGGTTTGTGCGGTAATGTTTTCTATCGTCAACCCCAGATTCTCAATTGCCACATCATCAAGTTTAAAGTTGCGCAAATTGCCGGAAAAAACAATGGTTCCGCCCGAAGCGACAAGCTTAACCACCTTAGATAGCAGCATCACATGATCGCGCTGAATATCCCAGGTTCGCCTGCCCATGGTCTTTGAATTCGAAAAAGTTGGTGGGTCAAGAAATACCACATCATATAAGTCCACAGAACCCGCATCACTGCCTGCCCTTTCGGCTTGTTTATCAACCCAAGCAAGCACATCAGCCTTCACGAAATGGTGGTTGTTTTGCCCAAACCCAGCGCGCTGCATATTTCGACGCGCCCAGTCCAAATAGGTTTGGCTCATATCAACCGTAGTAGTTTTGAGCGCCCCCTGTGCTGCAGCATGAAGTGTGGCAACACCGGTGTAGGCAAACAGATTCAAAAAGCGCTTTCCCGCCGCCATCGAACCCACCATAGAACGGGTAATACGATGATCAAGAAAAAGGCCGGTATCCAAATAGCCCGATAAATCAATTTCAACCGGCAAATGATCTTCTTCAACAATCAGCCTGTGAGATTGATGCTCCTCTTGGTAGTATTGAGAGCCACCGCGGGCTTGACGACGAACTCGCGTAAAAACATGGTCTTCAGGTATTGCCAACAATGCCTGCGTCACACTACAAGCGTCCTTAAAGCGGCGTACGGCCTTTTGCGGATCAATCTGTTTGGGAGCTTGATATTCATTTATCAAGACATAACAATCGTGCGTATCCTTTTCTTCAAACACATCGATTGATACCGCATAATCGGGAAGATCGGCATCATAGAGACGATAGGCATGAATATGGTTTCGTGCAGCCCATTTCCTACGCTGCTTGATCATTTTGCGCAGACGTGCCGCAAACTGTTCAGCGTGATTGGATGAAACAACCACGGTTGTCGCTTTGCCATCAATAGTGGTAACGGACAGCTCTTCTTTGCACGAAACGCCTAATTGGTAATCACGCAAAGTTGCCTCATGCGAACCGATATAGATAGGAAGAACCCGCTGGGCATCATAGCCAACAGAAGCGTCAAACAGCTCATCTTGTGTTAAAACGCACATGCGCCAAGAAGATGTCAGCTGATCAAGCCCGCACGATAACGCAGCATACAAGGTATCCAAGCTATCGCGTGGTTCCTGGAAGCTTTGCACTGTACTCAAAGCAATAAAGCCCGGTGTTGATCGATCAAGGGAATACGCGCCAATGATCGACGGCAAATCAGCAACACTCCCGCAAACAAATGAAACGATGCGCGACAGCCCTGCACGGCGGGCTTGCTCTTGAGCACGTGCTATCGCCTGCGAATCTTGTCCAATGCCAAGAATAACGGGGGCATATTCCAGGGCCTTTTCGAAACGATCATCAGCCTCTGCTAACAGGGCATCAAAGGCCTTATCATCAAAATCTGCATTGCCCTCAAAGCCCCAGTAATCGCGCGCTATCCCTGGGGCACGATCGGTGGCCATCATGGCTGCCTCAAGAACCAAGGTTGCATCCGTGCACCTCACATCAACAAAGGCGGGTGCCTGCATAGTATCTTGCCCATCTTCGCCCTGTGGGTGTGCATGTCGCACTGCAGGGGAAGCCAGCCTATCCCAGCCGCCCCACACCAACATGCCAGCAGCAAGGGTTTCGGAAAGCGAAGTGTTTTTGTCTGCCTTGTCCGAAAGACGATATCCCCGCTTATGAAGAGGCTCTCCGGCATAATCAAGATAAATGGTTGCCTTTTTATGGTGAATAGAAACCCAGATAGGAACATCTGGTCTTTGGGGAGCTACATTAGGACGCACGCCTCGTTGTGCGCGCAAGGAATCACAGATGGCATCTTTAACTTTAAGAGCGCAGAATTGCGAATTATGAAGAGTGCTATTTCCCCCTCGTGCCTTAACCGCAATAGTGGCGTCAGGTCCAATAAAGTCCATCCAGGACAATACAGTAACATCCCGATACAGTTCATCGGCACTCTGAGCACTCACCCTTGCCACAACACGCAGAACACGAGAAGCCATGCGCGACCATAGGCAAATACGATAGCCATCTGTCTTTGTTCCGAAAAAAGCAACGCCGCCTTTCAAGGGGCGAACACGCTGCGCCTTGAGGCGCTTGAGCTCTTCTGCCAAAAGCTGCTCGAATCCCTTTGAGCAGGTTGCGTAAAATTCCAATAGTTCGCTCATGTTTTCCTATTCATCCACATCGCGTACTCGCCTAGTGCACCGTAGCGCAACCAGAGCACACGATGGCACATCCATAAACGCACAATACCGCACCCGGAGCGCACAATGGCGTACCACAAATGCACCGTAGCGCACCCGGAGCGCACAATGGCGCATTCACAAATGCACAATACCGCATCCGAAGCACACAAAAAACAAGGGCCGGAATATCACTTCCGACCCTGTTGGATATCCACGTTTGCCGCAGAAGTTAATCTTCCAGATAGTCCTTAAGCTTCTGAGAGCGGGACGGATGACGCAACTTCGCCAACGTCTTGGACTCAATCTGACGAATACGTTCGCGCGTTACGCCAAATTCACGACCAACTTCTTCCAAAGTGCGCGGATGGCCATCTTCCAAACCAAAACGCAACGAAATAACCTTGCGTTCACGCTCTGCCAAGCCTTCAAGCGTCTTGGACAGCTGCTCCTGCAACATGCTAAAGCTTGCAGCATCCGGAGGCACTACCGCAGCGTCGTCTTCGATGAAGTCACCCAGCTGAGAATCCTCTTCTTCGCCAATAGGCGTTTCCAACGATACCGGCTCCTGGCTGATTTTCTGAATCTCGCGCACGCGTTCGGGCGTCAAACCCATTTCCTCAGCAATTTCTTCCGGAGTAGGTTCGCGACCAAGCGTCTGCAGCAGCTGACGCTGAATACGTACCAGCTTGTTGATGGTTTCAACCATGTGTACCGGAATACGAATCGTGCGGGCCTGATCGGCAATAGCACGCGTAATTGCCTGGCGAATCCACCACGTTGCATATGTGGAAAACTTGAAGCCCTTGGTATAGTCAAACTTTTCAACTGCACGAATAAGACCAAGGTTGCCTTCCTGGATCAAATCCAAGAACAGCATGCCACGGCCAACATAGCGCTTTGCGATAGATACCACCAAGCGCAAGTTTGCTTCGATCAGCTGCTGCTTAGCATTTAGGCCAACCTGCTCAATACGGCTCAAGCGACGGCGTTCACGACGTTCAAGTTCTACGCCATCTTCTTCTGCCTTTTCCAGCTCTTCGGTTGCCTTGATACCGGCCTCAATTTTCATTGCCAGGTCAATTTCTTCAGCAGCGGTAAGCAGAGAAACCTTGCCGATTTCCTTCAAGTACATGCGAACCGGATCCCCCGTCAGCAATGCTACCGACGTATCACCGGACTGTTTGCGCGAACGAGAAGAACGCTTGGATTTTGATTTAGAAACCTTAGGGGCAGAAATTTCTACCGTAGCTTTCAATTCCTCTTCCGGAATGCCTCCCAAAAGGCTCTCATCCGTGAGATCGCTTTCTTTGACATCGCTATCATCGTCTACATCAACGGTATCAACATCATTGAGCGTAGGCTCACTGTTGGATTCCAAAATATCTTCCGCATCATCGTCATCCAGATCGGCGTCAACCAATGCTTCTTCTGCCTTCTTCTTAGATGCGGCAGCACTCTTTGCCTTTGCGGATTCCTTCTTTGCGGATTCTTTTTTAGCAGCAGTCTTCTTTGCTGGAGCCTTCTTGGCACTTGACTGCGTTTTTTTTGCGGTAGTTTTCTTAGCTGGAGCTTTTTTAGTCTTGCTCTCTGTTTCTTCCTTCGATACTTTTGTCTTAGATTCTGACACTTGTGAGGAAGCCTTTGCCACGTTGTTTCCTTCCTACGCTTCGAAAAATTAAGCGAAAGTTCGCCGAAAACATCATGCCATTTTACCATATTTTTGCGGCATAACTTAGAGTAGATTTACTGGATCAATATCTATTGACACGCGCACGTCATAATCGGGCTTTCGCTTACGGAAATAGGCACCTACATACTGGGCAATCGATGCCTGTTCAGGCGCTTTAATAACCATATGATAGCGACATGCCCCCTTTAAACGCTCCAACACGCACGACGTTGGCGGCAGTATAGTCCATCCCTGCTCATGATTTGGTATAAGCTGCATCAAATCGGCATACAATGCCTGCGCTGTGGACTTCACACGCGCTTCATCTTTGCCCCATATAAGCACGTTCGCCAAGCGCACATACGGTGGATAGCCCAACCCATAACGCAGGCGAAGCTCCTCTTCCAAAAAGGCTTCGCGGTTGTAATGAGCAGCCGCACGGATGGCCACACTCTGTGCACTATAGGTTTGCACGATAACTCGGCCCGGCTTTTCTGCACGCCCAGCACGACCGGCCACCTGTTCGATCAGATCGAATGTGCGCTCGGATGAACGGAAATCGGGAAGCTTTAGCATCGTGTCAGCATTGATGACGCCTACCAGGGTTACCTCATCAAAGTCTAGGCCCTTAGCAATCATTTGCGTACCCAACAACACCGCCTTAGGAGCTGCAGCGAATTGCTCCAACAAACGCTGATGATCGCCTTTGCGCGAAGTGGTGTCCGCATCCATACGAATTATTTCACAATCATAATCGGCCAATAGCGTACGCAGTTCAGCTTCCACGCGCTGAGTGCCAGCACCAAAACGCTTCAGATAAGGACTGCCGCACTTCGGGCATACGGCAGGCACACGCGTTTCGTATCCGCAATGATGACATACCAGCTTGGCATCGTATTCGTGATAGGTAAGAGATGTGGAGCAGGACGAACATTCAGGCACATAACCACAATCGCGACACAGTAAGAACTGTGCAAAACCGCGCTGATTCAGCAACAGCACGGCCTTTTCACCGCGATCGATCGTCTCAAACAGCGCATTTTGCAACGCACGCGAAAACATGGAACGGTTCCCACCGCCAAATTCCCGAGCCATATCCACCACTTGAATGGCAGGCAGCGGCTTGCCGTTCGCACGATTCGGCATATCCACCTTTGTCCAGTGGTCATCAACCTGCGCACGATGCAATGCTTCAAGTGAAGGCGTTGCAGAACCCAATACCATCACAGCACCCTGAGCGCGCGCTAACCATTCAGCCACATCGCGCGTGACATAGCGGGGCGCTTGATCCTGCTTATAGGAGGACTCATGTTCTTCGTCGATGATGATAATGCCCACATCTTTCATGGGTGCAAACAGCGCACTGCGCGCACCCACTACCACGCGGGCTTGCCCTGAGCGGATAGCATCCCACTGATCAAAGCGTTCACCCTGCGACATACGAGAGTGAAGAACTGCCACCGTGTCGCCAAAACGTCCACGAAAACGCGCTACCGTCTGGGGCGTCAGAGAAATTTCGGGCACCAGCACCACAGCGCCTTTGCCCTGGCTGAGCGCCTGTTCAATAGCACACAGATATACTTCAGTTTTACCTGAGCCAGTAACGCCATCTATAAGTACCACATCGCCATCGTGTCTGCTGGCAGCCTGCGAAATTGCATCCACGGCACGACGCTGATCTTCGGTCAGCACCGGACGCGGGCGCACACGCGAAGAAAAAACGGCGCATTCATCGTTGTTGCGCAGACGACGGCGCTGCTCAATGCGAATAACGCCCTTCTTTTCCAAAGAAGTGAGCGTTGATGACAGCTGGCCATATTCAGCGGTAAGCTCCACCACGCGCAAGTCACCCTGCTTGAGGGCTTCAAGCACTTGCTGCTGCTTGACGGCGCGCTTGCGTGGCACAAACGAATCGGCCTCTGGTAGACGCACCACCCAGCGTTCATCAACCTCTTGAACAACCGGCTGCGTCAATTCCCAGTGCCCATTGATGCGTTCCATACGTGGTATGCCACCAGGCGGCATAAATAGGCGAATACTCGATGAAAACGGAGCAATATACGTATCCGCCAGATGGCGAGCACACTCAGCACCAATTTTGGTGAAATAGGGCTTGGTCAACACCCGAACTATCGCTTTAAGCTTGGCGGGGTTGACGTCTTCAGGAAACGCTTCATCTGGTGAAAGCGTGCGCAGACCAACCACAAAGCCCACCGCTTTGCGATTGCCAAACGGAACTAATACCGCACACCCCACCTCAAGCACGAAAGAACCATCTGATCCATGCTCACTCACTTCATGTGGCAAAGAGCCATCTGTTGCATGAGAAGAAATGTCCGCATCAGCTGCATAAGCTGTATCCGCTGTGTCAGCTACAGCACCTGTATCCGCTGTGTCCGTTTCGGTCACTGTGTCAGCTGCGTCAGAGCGAAAATCACAACTCTTTACATCCCCATACAAATCAGCCAAATTCAGCTGCTCAACACGAGGTTTTGCATGAATCGGTATCCTGCAAGCGCGAGAGGTACCCCCAGTTGCTTTGGCACCACAAGTTTCCTTGGCAACAACACGTTTCGCATCGGCTCGCGCCTCATCCAAACGCGTTTTATCGGCATCGGACTCTATAACAATATAGGTATACGGTGCATCAAGTGCCTGCGTGGGAATATCTAAAATAACCTGGGCAAGTTTCACCGCACACCATCAACTCAAAACTACGCGTTCAAGCGAGCAACTGCCTGCTGCAGCTGGGCAACGCGATCAGTTTTCTCCCAGGTAAATTCAGGCAATTCTCGACCAAAATGACCATACGTTGCCGTCTTGCGATAGATAGGACGACGCAAATCCAATTCGTCGATGATGGCGCCTGGACGCAAGTCAAACACTTCGTTTACCGCCTTGGCAATAATATCCTCGGGCACCCTAGCCGTACCAAACGATTCCACCATAAGCGAAACCGGACGTGCCACCCCAATTGCATAGGCAATCTGAACCTCGCAGCGCTTAGCCAAACCAGCGGCAACCACATTTTTGGCAACCCAACGTGCAGCATAGGCAGCAGAACGATCTACCTTAGTGCAGTCTTTACCAGAAAATGCGCCACCACCATGGCGACCCATACCACCATAGGTATCCACAATAATCTTGCGACCCGTCAGACCGGCATCGCCCATAGGCCCACCAATAACAAAGCGACCAGTAGGATTGATAAATATTTCCAAATCGTCCGAAACGGTTACCTCTTCTTCGGCAAAAACCGCATCAATGACATGATGAATTAAATCTTTGCGAACGGTGGCCAAATCCACATCATCAGAATGCTGGGTGGACACAACCACCTTTTCCACCTGAGTGGGTACCCCGTCGATATAGCGCACGCTCACCTGCGTTTTTCCGTCCGGACGAAGATAGGGCATAAGACCGCTCTTGCGTACGAATGCCAGGCGCTCTGCAAGACGATGAGCCAAATATATAGGCATCGGCATCAGCGTCTTCGTATCATCGCAGGCATAACCAAATACCATGCCCTGATCGCCTGCACCAATCTGATCGTATTTGTCCAGTGCAGTGCCACTTTGTGCCTCAAGAGACTTATCAACACCCTGAGCGATATCAGGAGACTGGTCATGAATAGCGTTAAGCACACCACACGTATTGCAGTCAAAGCCATACTTGGCGCGGTCATAACCAATATCACGCAGCACGCCGCGCACAATTTCTGTGACATCGACATAGGTCTGCGTTCTGATTTCACCGGTTACCAAAATCATGCCCGTGGTAGCAATAGTCTCACACGCGCAACGCACCAGTTCAGGATTAGCAGGATGACCATCGCCAGCAATATAGCCTTCCGATGCCAGTGCGATTTCCTTTGCCAAAATAGCATCCAAGATGGCATCAGAAATTTGGTCGCACACCTTATCAGGGTGACCTTCCGTCACGGATTCACTCGTAAAAAGATATGAGCGCTTCTGTTCCTGCATTAAGCAATCCTTTCAAGAACCCCGTGTGTTTATATACCGAGCGTGCTACGCCCTGATTCTACCTGTGATTACCTATTGACCATGCCACATAACGGTCGAATTCACTCAATATACCGGCACCGGAAAAAATCTCAACTGCACTACCCCAATGCCTCTACCTATAAAGCATATTCCACAATTGTTGATTATAATAAGTCAACACTGATCGAACAGTCATACGCGCTGGTCAAGAAGAGTTATCACGAATCGTTCAAGGAGCACGCCCATGAAGCATCAAGAAAACTCACATATCGACCGGCGCATCATACGCACCCGCAAGGCGATTAAGGATGCCTTTGTAGACCTGTTGGCAGAAAAACCGCTGGAAAAAATTACCATCACAGCCCTAGCTCAACGAGCCGATATTGACCGCAAGACGTTCTATACTCACTACACCTCAATTGATGATTTACTCAAAGATTATCTCATCGATAGCATTTCAGATGTTCTTGAAGACATGAGCTTGCGCGACCTGATCATCGATCCTGCCACCTTCGCACGACGCTATTTGAGCATTTTGACCTCCGATCAATTAACCACCGAACAGCGTCAGCGCATGTTTAAGCATGTTCCCCCCGACAAGCTTATCTACTACTTCACCGAAATTACGCGCGATCAGCTCTATGCAAGCGAAGACTCCATTGCTCCAGAAAAGCGAGCGTATCTGGATTTGATTCTGGAATTTTATCTGGGCGGCATCTTTAATGCCTGTACCTATATGCTCTCACGCGACGTCGCCCTCACATCGCCGGAAGCCATCGAAACCTTAACGATGTGTATCACGCACGGTCTTACGGGCATTGTGAATAGACATCTCCTTTTCTCAGATAAACCGCTGACCAACGTATAATGACAACCAGAACATCAGTATTTTTATACTGACATAGGTAATGCTTGTGCTGTTGCGATGCGCAAAAGCGCACGCCACATTGTGGTGCATAAAGTGCACGACATAGAGTGGTGCGCAAAGCGTACGTCATAACACACCCATTACCTACATTCACCACACAATATGTTGGGACAGGAGTTAAATGAAAAGCAACGCTGAACTGACTGAAGAATATTTCCAATTGGCAGACGATCTTGGTGGCGATATTGAAGGCAGACGCCATGCTTATGACTATATGCAGCACTCCACCGCCATCGTGCACAACAAGGTAGTGGCCTCTTCGTTTATCCCTAAGCTATTCAATCACGAAAGCTGGGAAACGATGCGCTATCTTGCTGAAACCACCCATCGCATTCTGGTCAAAGTCATTGAACGCTACATAGAAGACCCTGACTATCGTCATGTGTTCTCATTCGACAAGCGCCTTGAAGAATTGGTGCTCCTCCCGCGAGGGTATCAAGATGTGCTTCCCTTTGCACGCATTGACGTGTTCTTAAACGAAGACGATATGTCCTGTGGCTTCTGCGAATTCAATGGAGATGGATCTGCAGGCATGAATGAAAACCGCGAAATCACGAACAGTATCGTCGACAGCGCTACCTTTAAGCGCTTCTGCGAAAGGCATCGCGTGCGGGATTGCGAGCTCTTTGAATCGTGGGTGCGTGAATTTATCCGCATCTTCGAACATTCCAAGTATTTTGTACCAGGTGGTCGCTTCGCCATTTGCGACTACTTGGAATGTGGCGTGGTAGATGAATTCAAGGTATTTTCCCGCTACTTTGCCCAATATGGTTATGAGTGCGTCGTATGCGATGTACGTGATTTGACCTTTGATGGCGGGATGTTGTGCGATCAGTACGGTTTGCCGGTACACGCCATTTGGCGCCGCTGCGTTACCAACGATGTATTGGATCACTGGGATGAATCCCAAGCACTCATCGAAGCGGTTCGCCACGAATCAGTGGCCCTTATAGGCAGCTTCGCAGGCCATCTGGTACACGACAAGCAAATCTTTGAAGTACTGCGAAAACCCGAAACAAAGGCGTTCTTAACTGACGAAGAAAATGCATTTATTGAAGAGCATGTACCCCGCACCGTATTTTTGGACAAATCGGAAATTGATTTGGATGAAGTACGCTCCAACAAGGATGCCTGGATAATTAAACCGACCGACAACTATGGTGCTCGCGATGTATACGCGGGCATTTCAAGCACGCAGAAAGAGTGGGAACAGCTCATCGACCGCTTTGCCAATGGGGCATCTGGCGCACCCTTTATCGCTCAAACGTATTTGACGCCGTTTAAGACGCATACTCTCCCACCAGATGAGGGCATCGAAAAACTGACTGATGACGAAGTGGACACGAAGGGAAAGTGGTACAACAACTTAAG
>UQDJ01000033.1 GCA_900539675.1 uncultured Coriobacteriaceae bacterium
TACGGCGACCACCGAGATCTACACTCTTTCCCTACACGACGCTCTTCCGATCTGTGCTCTAGGGCATCCATTGAAGGAAATACCTTGGTAATGGTCCCAGCCATAGTTTTGCCAACATGACGAACTCCCAAACCGAACAATACGCAGGAGAGCGGCTTCTTTTTGCTCTGCTCTATCTGATCGATAAGCTTTTGAGCAGTAACTGTGCCCAAGGTTATTGCCTCGCCCGATTGTTTGGAGCGCCCCATGGGAAGTTCTGCTAAATCGCTTAGGGTGAGCGTATAGAAGTCAGCCACATCAGCTATCTTATGTTCTTCGAGCAAGTGAGCAATGACTTCTTCACCCATGCCCTCAATATCCATAGCGCCTCGACTTGCCCAATGGATCAATCGCTCATGTGCCTGAGCAGGACAGTCCATAGACACACAACGGTACGCGGCTTCACCATCTTCGCGTACTAAAGGGCTACCACAGCTTGGACAGGTTTTCGGCATAGTCCAAACCTTGGCACCTTCAGGACGAAGCGATACTAACGGTTCAACGATTTCAGGGATGACATCGCCCGCTTTACGCACAATAACGGTATCCCCAATGCGCAGGTCCTTACGTTGAACTTCATCTTCGTTATGAAGCGTAGCTCGTGACACGGTAGAACCCGCCACCAACACGGGTTCAAGTTCAGCGACCGGTGTGCAAGCACCTGTTCGGCCAACTTGAACCGTAATATCGCGCAACAATGTAGTTTTTTCTTCTGGTGGGAACTTATACGCAATAGCCCAACGTGGTGCTCGAGCGGTATACCCCAATTCATGCTGCAAGGCAAACGAATCAACCTTAACTACCACCCCATCTATGTCATAGGGCAAGCTGGAACGCTTTTCTAAACATTCATGACAGAATTGATGTACCTCTTCGATGCTATGACAATGACGAACATCCGGATTGACGTGGAAACCGCACTTGCGCAGCCACTCAAGCAACTCCCACTGGCCTTGTGCCTTAATGGATTCATCACGGGCTATGGCATACATAAACGTGGAAAGATCGCGCTGCGCTGTAATGTTAGGATCCTTCTGACGCAGAGAACCTGCAGCGGCATTGCGAGGATTTGCAAAAGCTTTGGTACCCAACGCATGAGCCTGTTCATTGAGCGCTTCAAAGCTCTTTTTCGGCATATAGATTTCACCGCGCACCTCAATAGACGCAATGCCCTGGACGATATCTTTGGCGCCTTCATCCCACAACCGTAACGGCACATCGTGAACTGTTCGCACATTGACCGTTACATCTTCTCCCGTTGTCCCATCTCCACGCGTGGCAGCACGAACCAAGCGGCCATCTTCATAGGTCAGTGCTAGCGAAGAGCCGTCAATCTTAAGCTCGCATACCAAGGGCACAAACTTACCCAATGCTGCTTCGACACGTTCCATCCATGCATCAAGCTCTTCAAAATTCATAGCATTGTCCAAAGAGTACATGCGCTGCTCGTGAACCACTGGGGCAAACTGGTTACCAACTTCACCTCCAACGCGCTGGGTAGGTGAAGAAGGATCACGCAATTCGGGGTGCTCGTCTTCTATTGACTTCAGTTCACGCATTAAGGAGTCGAATGCGGCATCTGAAATTTCAGGATCATCAAGCACATAGTAGCGATGAGTATGATATTCAATTTCCTTGCGAAGACGTAAGACGCGCTCAGCAAGCGTTTCTTGCGGTGTTGTATCAGATATCTGATCAGATACCATGGCTAAACTCCTCGTATCGTTATTCCCAGCTACCGATAGTAATAAATGCTTGGGGTAGACTTGCAAGCACCTCTTCGGCACAGGCGCTGATGATGCCATGGGTCTTTTCAGCCACCCTACCCGCTTCAGCATGGGCATACACACCAAGAACAGCAGCATTAAACGGCTGCATGCCCTGAGCAAGCAAACCACCAATCGTACCAGCAAGCACATCTCCTGTACCCGCTTTTGAAAGCACCGCTGTTCCATGCGTTATAGTTTCAGTAACCGTACTCGTTGCGACAACGGTATTAGGTCCCTTTAACACCACCGTTGCGTTATACGCCTGAGCAAGCGTACAAGCAATATCGATCTGAGACATGCCAGAAAGTTTCAGCTTAAACGTGTCCGCTAAGTGCTGTGCTTCCCCAGCATGGGGTGTAAGCACAAGAGGAATACGCTCTGATGCCTGCTTGTACCAAGGTTCTCGAATAAACTCTGCAACAAAAGAAAGGGCGCCACCATCAAGAAGAACTGGAGCCTTAGCTTTTTCGAGTACGTCTTTGGTAAGAACTTTTGCATGAGTATCATGAGCATCAAAGCCGCTACCTACTACAAAAGCCCCCTTATGGGCAGCCTTTATCGCATCGGCAGGCTTGAGTTGATCAAAACTCGAAACCACTAAAGACGCACGATACAGATGTAGCAGAGCCACATTTTCAGGCGCCGTAAATACCTGAGAGTATCCTGCACCAGCAAACTGGGAAGCCTGCGCCGCTAGGCAAGCAGCACCCGGATAGGCTGGACATCCCGCGACCACAACGCATTTTCCACGAGAGTACTTATGAGCATTCTGATCGGGATAAGGTAAAAGATGAGCAATTTCTTCTCGTGAAATCATATCTTTCAGCTCCTCATGCAATGCTGATTAATCATGTATGCTCTGAGGTGGTATTTCATCTAATAAACTGCGCGCCTCTTTAAACTGACGGGTTAATTCAGCTGCTGGGTTTTGACTTTGAGGACGTGCTGCCACTTTGGCTTCATCAGTAAGAGCCATCGCACAGGCAACCGCTTCCTTATGCGTATACGAAAGCGAAATAGGAAGCTCTGTCACACCCTTAGCCAAAGCTACTTCTCGAGCACGACGATACAATCGAATTCGAGGCTTACCCAATTTATCAGCTACCGCTTCTACATCACGCAGGCCAATTCCGTCGGAAAAACCAGTACCTAATGCTTTGAGTACCGCCTCTTTAGCCGCAAAACGGGTGGCATAATGATATTCCGGCGTAGCGGTTGAGTTGCAATAGGTCTGTTCATCTTCGGAAAATGCACGACGTGCAAACGCGGGCGAACGCTTTAAGATGGAACGCATACGCTCAATTTCCACTATGTCCACGCCAAGTGATACAGAATCGGGCAAATCCCCATTGAAGCTATCAGGAGGGCTGGCATTCAAGCCATCCTGGTTGCTAATGCGAGCTCCACCATGTGGAGCACCCTGATTGCTGCCATAACCGCCGACATTTGGATCGTCCTGATTACCGCTATGAGCGCCACCATGTGGACCACTCTTATGAACATCCACCTTTTCAGTATTCGTCATAGATGTCTACCACAACCCACTACGAAATCTATTCAACCGTAACCGACTTAGCCAAGTTACGAGGCTGATCAACGTCGCAACCACGAGCAACCGCAACGCTACGAGCTAAAAGCTGCAGCGGAACACTTGCGGTGATAGGCATAAATGAATCGCGCACCTTTGGAATATAGATAACGTGGTCAGCAACCTTTTTCACGTTTTCGTCGCCTTCGGTAGCAATAGCAATAATCTTAGCACCGCGCGATTTTGACTCTTCCAAGTTAGACAGCGTCTTATCGTAGGTAGCACTTTGCGTGCAAACCGCAACAATCGGGAAGCCATCATCCAAAAGCGCAATAGGTCCATGCTTCATTTCGCCAGCAGCATAAGCTTCTGCGTGAATATAGCTAATTTCTTTAAGCTTCAACGCACCTTCAAAGCAAACTGCCTCCCCTAAACCGCGACCAATATAGAGTGCCGAAGGACGATCTTTAAAGAATGGAACTGCGGCATCTATAGCAGACGTGTCGTCCAAAATGGCCTCAATCTGTTCTGCCGTATCGGCCAATTCAGCAAATAGCATACGAGTCATATTCAAGGTGAGCTTGCCCTTAACACGTCCAAGCAACATAGCCAACAGGGTCAAACTTACCACCTGTCCAATAACTGACTTCGTGGAAGCAACGGCGATTTCCTTATTCGCCTTGGTATAGATAACGCCATCCGATTCACGCGCGACTGGTGAACCGATGACATTGGTGATGCCAAACACCTTAGCACCCTTGATACGAGCATCTCGGATAGCGGCAAGGGTATCCGCCGTTTCACCAGACTGAGAAACAGCCACCACAAGCGTGGTTGGGGTAATGATAGGATTGCGATACCTAAATTCGCTTGCCACTTCAACTTCGGTAGGAATACGTGCCCAAGCCTCAATCAAATTCTTAGCAATAAGACCAGCATGATATGACGTACCACAACCGATAATATAAACGCGATCGATATAGTTAAGTTCCTGTCGCGTTAGAGTTAATTCATCAATAACGATTTCACGACCAGACATGCGTCCTGCCAAGGTATCGCGCACGACACGAGGCTGTTCGTGAATTTCCTTGAGCATAAAGTCGGGGTAGCCGCCCTTTTCAGCTACATCAATATCCCAATCCACATGGGTAATCTTAGGCTCAATCTGGTTGCCTTCTTCGTTGTAATACGTAATGGCATCAGGTGTCATAACGGCAAATTGGTTATCATCCAAAATAACCACATCGCGCGTAGCTTCGATAACTGCAATGATATCAGAGGCAACATAGGAACCATCTTCACCCTTGCCGATAACGATAGGGGAATCCTTGCGGGTAACCACGATGGTGCCCGGTTCTTCCTGACAGGTGACAGCTAAGCCATATGCCCCTACCAGACGAGAGGCAGCATAGCGTACTGCTTCAAGTAAGTTGCCCTTATAAGCCTTTTCAATGAGATGAGCTACTACTTCAGTATCGGTATCAGAAGCAAATATATGGCCTTCGTTGATCAGCTCTTCTCGCAGTTCAGTAAAGTTTTCAATAATGCCATTGTGAACAACCGCAATATCATGACCACAACTCAAATGAGGATGGGCATTGCGCTCGGAGGGTGCTCCATGGGTTGCCCAGCGGGTGTGTCCAATGCCGCAAGTACCCTGACACATATCATGACTCACTGCATCAACGAGCTGGGAAACCTTACCCAGGCGTTTAACCACATTGAGCTTTTCGCCATCAAAAACAGCGATGCCTGCAGAATCATAACCTCGGTACTCAAGTCGCTTCAGACCCTCAAGCAATACCTCTTTCGCCTGAAGAGAACCTGTATAGCCAACAATACCGCACATACATAAACTCCTAACGTGTGGGAGAAAAACGTTATTTACTTTCTAAGCTTGTTCATTTTATCGTAGATGTCCAACACCAGAATCTCTATTGGTCATGCCTGATACAATCAGCACATGATTAAGCAAGATACACATTCATCTTCAGCACCAAAGGCAAGCAAACCAGCGACTCAGCAAAAGCTACCGTTGAAACTCATGGGTATCGTCATTGCCATTTTGGTGCTCATCATTGTAATAACCATCGGTGTACAAAGCTGTAACACTCCACAATACAACTGGAATAACTTACATAACGACAATGGACGTATGTCATATGTTGAAAATGGAACTGTTACCTCGCTTGCCGGTATCGATGTATCCAGTCACCAGGGACAAATTGATTGGCATGCCGTTAAAAATGACGGCATAGACTTTGCCTTCTTACGTGCGGGTCGTAGAGGGTACACGGAAGGCAAGATATATGCCGATGAGACTTTCTATACGAATGCTGATGGTGCGGTAAATGCGGGTATCCCTATTGGCGTATATTTCTTTTCTCAAGCCATCAATGAAGACGAGGCGCGTGAAGAAGCGCACTATGTGCTTGACATGATTAGCGGTATGAAGATCACCTGTCCGATTGCTTATGACTTTGAAAATATTCCCGAAAGTGATGGACGTGGCAATAGTCTTAGCCCTGAGCAGGTAACCAAGAATGCAGATGCTTTTTGCTCGGTCATCGAACAGGCTGGATATACCGCAATTATCTACGGCAACCAGTACGATTTAAAGCGCTACGACTTAAGCAAATTGCACCATGATATCTGGTATGCCGAATACAACGTCAATCATCCAAGCGACACGGTACGATTCGCCATGTGGCAATATACCCACACAGGAACAGTTGCTGGCATACATACCGATGTGGACCTGAACATCTGTTTTGATGCGTCAATGATAAAGCCCATCGAAAACGACCAGTAAACTATGCAACAGTACCCCTAGACAAAAACGGCCGGATATACCGGCCGTTTTTACAAACCTTGCGCTTGTTGGATATCGAACGCGCAGCGTACATACCTACACCTACTAAAGTAATTAATTTGCGCGTGAAGCCCGATACTCTTCAACCAGTTTCTGTTGAACATCATACGGGGCAGGCTCATATCCTTCAATTTCTAAGGTATAGGTGCCAGAACCGCGAGTCATAGCGCGCAAGTCCTTCGTGTAGGTAACCACTTCTGCATACGGAACACGTACCACAATAATGGTGTCACCTTCATCATCAGAATCGGTACCTACGATACGACCACGACGGGTTGCCACATCGCCCATAACTGCACCAGCATATTCTTCCGAAACCGTAATGTTCATATCTGCCATAGGCTCAAGAATTACTGGATCAGCCTTTTCGCACGCTGCTCTAAAGGCAATGCGCGCTGCCGTTTTAAACGCCATTTCGTTGGAGTCTACCGAGTGGTACGATCCATCGAAAACCGTGCAGTCGATATCCACCATGGGATATCCCGCCAAAAAACCTTCTTGCATGGCTTCTTGGACGCCTTTGTCAACCGCGGGAATCAAGTTCTTCGGAATGCGACCGCCTACCACTTCGTTATGGAATACGTAACCTTCGCCTGGATTGGGTGCCAAGCGCAACCAACAATCACCAAACTGTCCAGAACCACCAGTCTGCTTTTTATGCCTACCCTGAGCTTCAGCTGTTTTGGTGATAGTTTCACGGTACGGAATGCGCACCGGAACCTGATCAACTTCAATACCCGTTTGAGACTTTAAACGATTAAGGAGGACATCTACCTGCATATCTCCCATGGTATATAGAACCTGCTGGTGGGTTTCTTCATTGCGTACCAAACTAATCGTTGGATCCACCTCAGACTGACGCGCCAGAAACGTTCCCAATTTATCTTCATCGGCCTTGTTGCGCGCTTTCAAAGCAACGGGATACTGAGGAATAGGTAATGGCAGCGGATCAACTTCAATGTTTCCGCTCTTAGAAAGCGTATCGCCAGTCTTAGTTTCACTGAGCTTCGGAACAACCACAATATCGCCAGCCTTGGCGCTCTTTACATCCATAGGTTCTTTGCCCATCATCACATAGATATGGCCGAGTCGTTCCTTTTTCCCTGTACGAGAATTGATAAGTTCACTTGATGGTTCCAGATAGCCCGAAAGTACCTTAACAAAGCTCATACGACCCACAAACGGATCGGCTACCGTCTTAAAAACGAAACAAGCAGGTTCACCCGTTTCATCGACATAGAGCTCTTCACCATCGGCCAAATAGAAGGGACCATGGTGACGGGGATGCGGGAAATAGGTGCAAATATCATCCATAATTCCCTTAATACCCTGTTCAATGATGGTAGAACCCACGAATACGGGAATAAAGATCTCCTGAGCAATAGCATCCTGCAACAGCGATTCAAGTTCTTGCTGTGTCAGTTGCTCTTGACCATCGAGATATTTCATCATGAGTTCATCGTCGGCTTCAGCCACTAAATCGCAAAGTTTATCGCGGGCAATCAGTGCTGCCTCGGCGTACTCTTCAGGAATCTCCTCAATGCGCTCACCCTGGTCTTCGAAGTAACGAGCCTTCATACGCAAAATGTCGATAACGCCCTTGAAATCCTTATCAACTCCAATAGGAATTGTGACTGCTCCCAGGCGTGAACCAAAACGTGCATGGAGCTGAGCCATTGCGATATCAAAATTAGCTCCCTCGCGATCAATATGATTAATGAACACACTGCGTGAAGTACGCATCACCTCAGCTTCATGCCACAAACGGGTAGTCATGTTCTGCGGACCTGCCACGGCGTCGACCACAAACATACACATTTCACAAACTTGCATCGTAGCAAGCGTGTCGCCTAAGAAATCGGGCTGACCCGATGTATCAAGCAAATTGATTTTGTAATCTTTGCCATAGGAAATAGGCGCAATAGAGGTGCTCAGCGTAAAGCGACGACGAATTTCCTCTTCGTCATAATCTAAATATGACTTTCCGTCGTGCGTCGTACCCATACGAGGCGTTTTGCCAGATATATGAAGCATTGCTTCTGCAAGCGAAGTCTTGCCGGCACCGTCCTGGCCGACAAGAGCAATATTGCGTACGTGCTCAGTGGTAGGAGCCGCCATAAATACCACTTCCTTTACTTCCAAATCTTTCAAAGCCCCTCAAAGAATTGGAAATTCGGCTGAACCGTTTTGCTGCCCCATCAACAAAACGGGAGGCTTAAGTGTGAACATGTTCACTTTTAAGAAGTGTACCGTATTCGGACGGCATCTATGCTTGCATCTCGCACAAATATGGATATTTAAAGAACAAGGACGTGATACCTTATCGCGTCCTTGTCATCAACGGTACTTCGTTGCTTATGTAATAGATCGCATCAACCTCAACGTTAGATCAGTCATACTCATCAATCCACAACGCTGCTCAACCGTACCAAAGCAGAACTAAAGAAGCACCGAAACCATACCTGGATCGATTAATACTTACTCGCTAACAAACGTGGTGTTTTGCATAATCCAATTGGCAGCCTTCATGCGCGCAGCACTCTGGCGCAACAGAAAGCTGCGACCCGATTTACGCATAGCCTCTAGCGTTTCTTCTTCCCTACCGGGAGCAATATTGCGCATAACCGCGATTAAATCACTCGGTTCAAGCACCAGTGCTTCATGATCAAAAATGGCATCCAGAATAAATCCTTGAATCAGTTGATTTTCTGCCTGCTTGGAAAGTGAAGCTCGCACCGTATCCTCAGTGAAGTCATGCTGCCCCGCAAAATCTTCGAAGGTCATGCCTTCACTTGCCAGTTCAGCCAAAAATGTTTCATAGAGTTCTTGTGTCATAGCATCTAACATTTTCTTGGAAACTGTACCGGTAAAGCGATCGCGATAGGCCTCCATCGCGGCAGCCATCTTAGCCTGCTCATAGCGAGTAGCTAGTTCCTCTTCTGAAGTTGCATGCAAACGCTGACGAAGCTCAGAAACGGTGTGGATGTCAGAATCCTTTAGATTTTGTGCTACCCATTCATCAGTAATCTCTGGTAGCTCTACTTCAGGGGAATTCGGATCAATATTTTGCTGAGACGCCACCATCTGAGAAGCTAACATCTGCAGTTGTTGATCAATATCTTCTTCCCGAACGCTCGGCTTTGGATCAATTATTACCGTTAAGGGTTCGTAATCGGTCAACTCATAATGAGGCTTTTCCAAGATTGTCATCTCAAACGTATAGGGCTTGCCCGTTTCAGGGGTTTCATCGGATTCAATGCCATAGGTAGCAAGAGGTGCCTGACCAAATTCGGAAATAGCAAAGGGAACCAAATAATTCATAACCGCAGTGTAAATAGCCTGCTTAGCTTCGTCTTCAGAAAGGGCATTTTGCAACTTTTCCATCGAAGTTTCGCCCGCTAAAGAATCAAGGTTATTTTGGACTACAAAAGCATCCAACCCATCGGTAAAAGCTTTATCCATCTCCTGGGCGTCAGCTTCAACACGTACGCGAACTTCTTCACCATTGCGAGAAATAATTTCGAGTTTCATGTATATCCTTTCCGTACCGCGGGAAAATACAGTAATTTGTACAAGGCAATACTTTACTGCAATAAGCAGCCAAACGCACAAGACAAAGGGAAACCCTTATATGACCACAACGAAGTCCAGAGCCGCGCACGTTCCAACACCCACACCCGAAAACCTTTCAGAGCCAGAGCTCACACCTGAACATCTGTCAGAGCCTGCACTTGAACATGCTTCAAAATTCAAATCCACAAATGCCTCAGTGCCTACATCTCATCCTCGGATATTTAAGCCCGCCTACTCACTCAAACCAGTAAGTAAACCATTGGTTTCTCAAAAAGATACACTTACGAATACGCTTATTAACGAATCTACGCCGCATGCCAGCGCATCGGCACTGGTGCGTATCATCGCCAACGAAGATGATGACTTATATGATCCATATTCCGATTATCATGACGGCACGCTTAAACCCCAACAGTTCGAAGAGGATCCGTGGCGATAAGCACCATGACCGCTCTCGCATAATCCATACAACCCTGAACTGCACTAAGGTATAAACTCATTACCTCTACTTATTGTTTACTGAGCTATAAGTAGAGAAATGTATATATAACCATACATTAGGTATTTCTTAATCTTGATAGCAATACCCCAACACTTTTGAATGAATTCGCTCAAAACCCTGCATAATAATACGTGTTCATAGTTAAACGCGATGAACCTTTCTTTGATTCTTTTCCATTCATCTCTATATATCTGCTTGCAATCGCGTCCATAAAAGCGTTGGTGGCTATAGTCCGCCCCGCTTAAGGAAAGGGGAACACTATGGGCATGCTCGATTTCATCCGTACCGAAAAGAACTATACAGACCTCTCACGACGTCGAAAACTCTTTTTACTTATTTTGGTGAGTGTTGGATCGTCGGCTATCTACACGCCCATTTATTTAAAAAGCGTCTTTTACGATCCTCTGATGCAAGCACTTAACTGCACCAACGAACAACTGGGCAACTTGGTAACTATCTATGCAATTGCGGCTACGGTCTTCTATTTCTTCTCAGGTATTGTAGCGGACAAGATTCGCGTGCGTACTCTATCGTGGATAGGTTACTTAGGCACAGCGTTACTCACACTGATCTACGCCATACTACCTAGCTACAATGTGCTGATGATTGTGTTCTTCTGTTATGCAATCTTTTCAATTCTGATTTGGTGGGGCACCCGTTTTAAATTGGTGCGCCTTATCTGTTCTGAAGAACAATACGCTCAAAAGATAGGCGTATCGTATGGTATCTTCGGAGCGGCGGGACTTATCCTGGGCGTCGTGGCAATTCCTATTGTTACAAGCTTTGCTTCTGCCGCCATGGGCGTTCGCACCCTCTTGCTGGTAAATTTTGCAATCCAGGTGGCTCTGGCAGCTCTTGCCTTTTTCACTATTCCTAAATTCGATAACGAAATTGGCGCAGACATGGAACAACGATTTAGCTTTAAAGGCATCTGGGAAGCCCTCAGGAACCCCGGTGTTTGGTGGGCATCCTTGGCCATGTTCTTTATTTACTTCGCCTTCCAAGGTTCTACCTTCACCACGCCGTTTATGACCACCTGTTTGGCAGCTCCACTCGTTCTAGCAACTACCATTTCTACCATCCGCTCTATGGGTATGACCATCGTGTCCGCTCCCCTCTTTGGATGGTTTGCCGGCAAAGCAAAGTCGCCATCAAAGGTAATCATAATTGGTGGTGCAGCTTCTGCAGTATGCTTAGTTATCATGACCGTTATGCCCCACGATGCATCAATGTTGATATTTGGCTGCGTGATGGTATGCGTCTTCGCGTTTATCATCAATGGTCTTTACGGCATTGGATCAGGACAGCTTGCGGAAAGTCGCGTACCAGTACACGTATTCGGTGTCGCAGCCGGTCTTTCCTCAATCATAGGCCGATTGCCCGATACCTTTATTCACACGTGGTTTGGCGCCATGATTGATAACAAAGGTGCTGCTGCTTTCGGGGACATTTTCATTATTTTGACTATCAGCTGCTTAGCTGCACTGTTCTGTTCAATTATGGTTATCCGCTACGCCAAGAAAAATGCTGTTGCTAAACAGGATTAATTCATCAAGTCGATGAAATAAACAATGGCTGCCCCGGAAAAACCAGGACAGCCATTTCTTTTCAGAAGGTATGAACTGATATATGGCCTACAGAGCCTTCTTAGCTACCTCTACCAGAGAAGCAAACGCTTCAGGATCATTGATTGCCATATCGGAGAGAACCTTACGGTCCAGCTCAACGCCAGCCTTCTTCAAACCGTTCATAAATACTGAATAAGAAAGACCATTCAGGCGAGCACCAGCGTTGATACGGGTGATCCACAGGCGACGAACTTCGCGCTTCTTGGTGCGGCGGTCACGATACGCATACTGCAAAGAATGCTGAGTTTGTTCCTTTGCTGCACGATAGGAACGAGACTTAGCACCATAGTAACCCTTGGCACGATTTAAAACGGTACGACGCTTCTTATGAGCGGATACTGCACGCTTTACACGAGGCATACTCGATTCCTCCTTTTACTAGCGAAGACCAAGATTACGAGCTACTACCTTCTGGTCAGCAGCTGCAATTTCGGTTTCGTGACGGAAATTACGTTTACGCTTCTGGCTCTTTTTGGTCAGAATGTGAGACTTGTAAGCCTTAGCGCGCATGATCTTACCGGAACCGGTTACGCGAAAGCGCTTCGCGGTGCCGGAATGAGTCTTCATCTTAGGCATTAGTTATCCTTTCCCTGTTCATCCTTCTTATTCTTCTTTACCGTAGTAGGTAGAGGAGCAATTAACATATGCATATTGCGGCCTTCCATCTTGGGCTGGGTTTCAATAACCGCAACATCTTTCAAGTCATCTGCAAGACGCTCTAAAATGCTTAAGCCCTGTTCCGGATGAGACATCTCACGACCGCGGAACATAATGGTGATTTTCACCTTGGAACCCGCTTCAAGAAAACGCAGCACGTGCTTTTTCTTGGTGGTGTAGTCGCCCACATCAATTTTGGGGCGGAATTTCATTTCCTTGGTTTCGATCTTGCTCTGGTTCTTACGAGCCTGCTTGGCCTTGATGGCCTGGTCATACTTGAATTTGCCGTAGTCCATAATGCGACAAACGGGGGGCTGTGCCTGAGGAGCGATCTCAACCAGATCGTAACCCTCGTCATCGGCAATACGCTGTGCTTGTTCGATCGGATAAATACCCAACTGGGATCCGTCATAAGCAATCAAACGGCATTCCTTAACCCTAATGGCTTCGTTAAGCCTTGGTTCCTGAGCTGCTATGGTGCCCACCTCCTTCTTTCTGTGATCCGGTGCTACCATGCACAAACTCATGTACCACTATAATAAAAAAACCTGCATCGGTTACGATTGCAGGCCATACGAATACCTAAACATGCAGGCATCTATTCACATGACCCATCAGCAACCTGAGCGCCGAAGTAGGTGGAAGCTAAAAGCTTCACTTCATTACAGCTGCTTCATTTTACTATGCAGCAGCACAAAGTAAAGAACAATTTGTACAAATATGAAGATTTCTTATCCATCGCTCACCACTATCAGGATGGAGGCGAACCACCGAAGCATGCCACGACCACTACCACTACAACAAAGAATAAAAGCATAGGAATAGCGATGCCAAAGATGAGAACACGCATCGGAAAATCGCACACTTTCAAACGGGGAAACCGAGCGAACAATCTGCGCTTATCCAACAGGACATACATGATACTGGTACACGATAGTCCCACTATACTGCCGTATTCCAAAACCCTAAATCCCAACGGAAGTTGAGCGTCAGCAGGAGTGGGATTGACGATACTCACTACGGTAACAACCATAATAAGAAGCCACGTTGCCAACACCGCAACATTCCAAAAGATGCCTAACCAATTAGGCACGTGATCGCACCACCACCGGCCAATGCGAATCAGGCTCTCCTTATGCACCACCCTTAACGTGAATGCTTCATCATGGTTTTGTGCAAACAGTTTCTTCTTCGCTCTGTGCATATTCTTCGCTGTCTGCATGACTGAACCCATATTATTCGAATTCGTGAAAGATTCCGTCATACTTGGACTTGTAGCGCATGCACTTTCATCAGAAAACGCAGGTGCAACCGGAGGTCCTGCGGGCGGTGGAAACGCACGCTGTAAGACAGAAGAAGAAATCCGAGACATAGCAGCCTCAGATACCGCATCACCCACGACATCACTCAAGTTGCAAGCCTGTACAAACGCCTGTTTTAACTCTGCAACCGAAGCGTATCTATCTTTTGCATCAAACGACGTCGCCTTTGCAATAACGCAACGCAACGGCTCAGGGATGCCCTTATACGCAAAACCTGATCGACGAATCTTAGCATCAGCAACCTTTTCAGTCAGACAGAAAAACAACAGCATGCCCAGTGCATATACATCACTTCGAACATCAGTTTGCCCATAGCCAAATTGCTCAGGAGGAGCATACTCGCGCGTGCCAAACCTTACCGTATCCCCTTCTGACTCATCGTTATATAAGCGAGCAATACCAAAATCGATCAAGGTGAGCCGATTGAATGACATGATCAAATTTGAAGGCTTTAAGTCACGATGAATGATGGGTGGCGTAAACTTTTCATGGAGTTCTTGAACCGCTTCGCACATCCGAGGAAAGACATCACGAGCTAGTTCAACCGATGGATCACAGCGATATACCACCTCTTGTAAGGTTTCACCCTGCACGTATTCCATCACCACTACGAGCTGATCTTTTAAGTAGTAGCATTCATATATGTTCGGAATATGCTTAAACGATATACCTGATTGTTGAGCTTTATACAGTTCAACATAGACAGCTCCCAAGCCAACATCGCGCGTAAGGTACTTGCGAACAAAAGGACCGCGACTTTTGCCTAAAGAATCCACCAGAGATACCTTTTGAGTAATCTCAAAATCTGATTTCTTAAGTACTTCGTCTACGTGAAAAGAATTATCCAAATCAACCGAATGAAGAAACTCAGCCAATTCATCTTTCGGAAATTCATCTAGGGGAGGTTGTTGATGAGATGCAGAAAAACCCTGTTGCAAGGTACTTGCAACAGGGTATGCACGTAGGTGATCCATATCAGGAAAAGATATGTCTTGCGATGAAGCCATCTAACAAATTGTGTCCTCGCCAAATCGATAGAGCTCTTCATTGACCTTCTGCAATGAATACCCTTTATCTATTGCAAAAATAATAATCGCATCCCGTCGATTCTTACAATAGAGTTCATTGGCGCCAGCAGCTTGAAGGAGGCGATCAGCTTCGCGCAACGACAGATGCATAGCGAATACCAACTGGAGAATCTTATTGCGGGTAGCGCCTCGCTGACCCATAAAGATTTGATAGCCAAACGTTTCGTTCAGTCCAGCGGCCTTTACAACATCGGAGCGCTTCAAATGCTTATCTGCCAAAAGCTTTTGAAGATAATCAGAAAGTGATCTCTCAGAAATTCTGTTCTCTTCTATGAAAGCTTGGGGGTTAGGAGCTGCTAGCAATTCATCGAGCAGTTCCTCAGTTAGGGGCTCTTCCATACGCTTCTTTCTTCTCGTGTGTCTTCTCTTAGCCATTATGTACCAAGACGAGAACCCCTCATGCGGCACACGAGAAAAATGCTGACGAACACGACGAGGTAATCGTTTTACCAAGCGGAAACTTCACCACGTTCAAACGAAGCCACTTCGTCAGGAGCAACCGTTGAGGTGGCTTCAAACTTCCAATCAGATCCAGCCTTCAGATTACTGGTGTTGGCATAAGCATTGCCAATCTGTGCACCATCGGCATCGTAGAGGTTATACGTAATAGAAACGTAGCTGTAATCCTTATCAGAACTATTAGTGAAGGTGCCATCAATAGCGTAATAGTACTGGCTGCTATCATTTACAGCTTCATTGGCGATAGTGTAGTTAGAATTACCATCCTCAGAAGTTGCAGGCATATCGGTTGCGGTATTGATGGACTCGCTAGCTTCATCAATAGCAGCGCTGTACATACTCTGCGTTGCAAAGGTGATTACCAAAGCCAGAATCGTGACAATAAGCGCTGCAATGGCCAAACCCTTGCCCGACTTCTTACCACGAGCTACTCCCACCAATCCAACAATGGCAAAAATTAGACCCAAGATGCCCAGCAAAGCAGACAAATTGTTGATGATAGGTAAGAAAGAAGTCAACAACGCGATGATACCAAGCACCAAGCCTGTAATAGCCATCGCAGACTTTGACTTCGGAGCCTGATAAAAATCAGTGCGACCATCGCGGGGATGCATCTGAGGATTGGGATTATTGGGGTACTGAGATGATTGCATAATATTGCCTTTCTTAGCGTGGTTCTCACAGTCCTTGTGGACTGGAGTTTTGCTCTACTTGAGCAGAAATCACATCGTTTCACCACGATACTGATTAAAGAAAAGCAATTCATTAGCCGCCAGCTAATGTGAACTGGAATAATTCAAGCAATCGAATTATGACCTAGGATATTCCCAGGTCATTTGCCTGAGACACGTTCATTATTCCCAGGAAAGGGACACTAAGACACCAGGCGTAGTCGAAGTAGTGTGTCAAGCAGCTTGCCTGATTGACACAGTGATCTTTTTTATCGTGTTGGCCAGATCGGCAGTCTTATTAGCTTGCGTATAATCGTAGTCCAAGGTTACTTGCCAATCGTAACCCTGATCATCTTCATCGGTATGTCCTGAAAACGTATATTTCTCATGAGACAAGGTTTTCTGATCGGATTCATAGGAAGAATAAGCGGAAGGATCCGGCAAAGTAACGGTACCCGGCTTAACGTGCTTAAGCCCCACCTTGTTCAACATAGTTTCAACAATATGAAAATCACGAACAACCGGAACAAAGGCTATATCCCCATAGCCAAGAAGCGAAGTACTCGCTTCATAGGATGCGGCACGCACTGCCCCTGCATCATCTAAGCCCAGCGTCACTGAGGGGGTACCCGAAAGAGCATCTCCTTTTTCATCGGTCAACGCCAGCACTACTTCGTTTAAAACCCCCAAAGAACTCAATGATTTTTGAGTCTGAACATCTGCACCATGGCCGATAGATTTTATGGCATCGTTTTGAGATAAACCCATCAACGAGACAAGATTGATAACCTGGGTCGATGCATTCTTAACCGCTGGCTCTTTATGTATAGCCTGTTCCTGAGCCTTTTCATCAGGCTGTGCCGCAAAGCTATACAGAGTTGTTTGACTATTCAAAACAAGACATGCCGCCAAAACGCCAATAGCAACAACAAAAACGCTTAACACAACCCCAAGGCCAATAAAGCCCTTGCGAACACGAGCCTGTTCACTACGAGTTGTTTTGCTGTGGTGTTGTTTTTGACGCATGAAAAACCTTTCAAGGAACAAGACATAGATAGTGGATTAAACCGCACTCGAACAACTGTTGTAAGTACTCTTCTTTATACCTGTTTTTATAAAGCAAAAACAACCTGCATGAAACCCTCTTCAAAACACGAACAGGCATGCCCTAGGAAAATCCCCCTACATAGAAACGCCTGTTTGGAGAAATTCTATAATTCCGCAGTGCAAGCGCACAATCACATAGGCAAACCTTGTTCTGACGTTACAGGTAAAAGCAAAACATGACGTATTGATAGAGCCACACTATTGCGGTTTTGCTACAACTGACCTGCAACTATTTAAAGTATTAATTATGCTCTTATATTGAAATAGAGAATCTAAGCACCTACCTAAAAGGAGTGCACATCATGCTTACAGCTCAAGAGAAAGCACGGACACAAAAAGAGCTCATCGAAAACTACAATCTTCTCCATGCCAATGAACAACAAGTAATATCAGATTTATGTTTCACTAAAGCACAGCTTGATGACGCGTTGCACGTGTGTCGTAAGGGTATAGCCTCGCCAAGCGATCTTTGGAAATTGCGCGATTATCTTGAAGAACAGATCAATAAACAGGGTTCGCATTGCCATCCATTCACCGTGTTAAGACCTGAGTACAGCAAGAAGTTCGCCTATCAGCGTACGTGGGTTTAGCGCCCATTCATCTGACGAGCCCCCAAGCTTGCACCCTCAAAACGCGAGGGGTGCCAGGAGGTCTTACCAGATCGTTAGCCAGAGAAATACATTATATAAACGATGAAAGCAATAAGACCCGGTATCAAAACGGCAAGAATAATCTTGTGCAAGTGTTCCATAGGACCGGTGGACTTTAAATCTTGAAGGGTCATGCTATCCAGAGCGCTTTCTTCTGTTGGATTCTTGCGTTTCGTTGGATCCTTACGTTCTATTGGATCCTTGCGTTTCGTTGGATCCTTTTGGGTAGCGCTACTCACTTCCACCGGTTCAGAAGAAGTCTTCAAAGATTCCTGCGAAATGTCGTCTGTCGAAGGTGCCAACGGCACCTTCTCGACAGGCTCCCCTGCTTTATTGACTTTAATATAGGAGTATTGCTGCTGATTTGACATGACTGCCTACTTCGGCTGGATAACGACGCTCATAGCTGCAGCCAATTCTTCCATCAGTTCATCCGCACGAGCTTCCTCAGAAGCTGAAGCAAAGAGATATACCTTCACTTTTGGCTCAGTGCCGCTGGGACGAACAATAACTTTATTACCGTCTTCCAAATCGAACTGAAGCACATTAGCTGAAGGCAAGCCCTTGACGCCCGGCTTGTAATCAACGAAATCAACTACCTTAAAGCCTGCAACCTCGCTCAAAGGATGAGAGCGCAAATTGCTCATCAATTGATCCATAGCGCGAGCACCATCAGAACCTTCAAACGTAAAAGACAGCGTGCGATTACGATGAAAACCATACTCAGCATACAGATCTTGCATAGCCTGGTATAGATTCTTACCCTTACTGCGATAATAACGAGCCATTTGACAGATAAGCATCGAAGCTACAACGGCATCTTTGTCACGCGCATGAGTACCAACCAAATAGCCGTAGCTTTCTTCAAAACCGAAAATAAAGCGATCTTTTTCGTTGTGTTGTTCCAGTTCGGCGATCACACCGCCAATGTATTTAAAGCCAGTAAGCACACGACGCATCTCAACGCCGTAATGCTTTGCCACAAGGTCAACCAAGCTTGTGGACACGATAGTAGTGACCGCCACAGGCTTGTTCGGCATCGTGTGAGATTCGCAGCGCATACGGCAAATGAAATCGAGCAATAAAACGCCAACTTCATTGCCGGTAAGCAAACGGTATTCATCTGCATCTTTCACCGCAATACCAACACGATCAGCATCAGGATCGGTTGCTAACAACAAATCTGGATGAACCTTTTCGCACAGGGCGATACCGCGCTCAAGGGCATCACGGTTTTCAGGATTAGGATACGGACACGTTGGAAAATGCCCATCAGGATGAGACTGCTCTTCAACCACGTGCACATCCGTCACACCAATTCGCTTCAAAATGCGCGTCACACATTCCAAGCCGGTACCATTGAGCGGCGTGTATACCACACGCAAAGGATCTGTATCATCCTGTGGCATGCGTTCGCTATAGACAGCATCAAGAAACGCATCGAGTACCTCTTCACCAATGAAGCGAATCAGGCCTGAAGAGGTGGCTTCAGCAAATGGCATGGTGTGTACCCCGTCAAACACATCTACTTTATCGATGCACTCAGTAATTGCGTCAGCCATATGTGATGCGATCTGACAGCCATCTGGGCCGTAAGCTTTGTAGCCATTGTACTGGCTTGGATTATGGCTGGCAGTTACATTGATACCCATCGCACAACGCAGATAACGCGTGGCAAAAGAAAGCGCGGGCGTAGGTTCCAAGCGAGAATAAAGGTAGGATTGAATATTGTTGGCAGCTAAAACAGTGGCAGCCGTGCGCGCAAACAGTTCGGAATTGATTCGCGAATCGTAGCAAATAGCTACCTTAGCTTCGCCTTCAGATAGATTGAGACCATTGATATAGTCTGCGATACCTTGGGTTGCGTGGCCTACTGTGTAGATATTCATGCGATTGGTGCCAGCACCTAGAATACCGCGCAAGCCAGCCGTACCAAATTCCAACGTACGATAAAATGCATCCTCAATAGCTTCGGTATCGTTTTCAATCTTCATACGATCCAGTTCAGCTGCTAGTTCAGGATCGGTAACCTTTTCGCACCACAACTCAAACTCAGCACGGTAATCCATCTGGCAAATCTCCTTTTAGATACCAACGATATACGCCACTGCCATGACATATGTTCTTATTCTTTCTGAAAGTATATCAAGGACCAGCAAAAGAGCCCTATCGGCAATCGGCTATTACTACAAACCTTACAAGGCCACACAATGCATCACAGCAAGTTTGAACTATAGCAAACAATACTTCTCGATGAAAAACGTATACTGCCCAACAGCACAAAGGACAACGAAGCAAAGATTGCTCTCAACAAACAACTTGAAAGAGTCGTAAGCTAACATGACTTAGCACTTACGTAAGCATTGATGATTCGAAAGCGTATAGACACTATGCAAAAAGATACCTATCAACGTCTCATGAACTATTTTGAGCATCACCCAAGATTAGTTTCGGTATTGCGTATATCCAACGCGCTTATAACCAAAGCGATCTACCTAGCATATCCCTGTCTTCTGATCTACTTAGCACTATGGAACCCCACAACAAAACTCTTCGATCCGGCAGGAACGTGGACACAGCTCGTTTCCAACCCCCTACACGCCCCCTTAATTGCCGCATTTGTGATCCCCGCTTTAGGGTTTGTGCTTTTAAGCATTTTCCGCAAGCGCTACAACGCACCGCGCCCCTACGAAGTATTCGAAACCCCCTCAGCGCTCAAAAAAACCACCAAAGGCAAATCATTTCCGAGCCGTCATGTGTTTTCTATCTTTGTCATAGGCACTACCTTTATTTACGTCTGTCCGCTTGAAAGCATCGGTATTGCAATCCTGTGCTTGGGTGTTATTTTGGCAATCATCCGAGTTATAGGTGGCATTCATTTCACCAAAGATGTACTCGTAGGTGCCTTGTGTGGCATTCTCGTAGGCATTTTAGGATTTAGCTTGTTTGGATATTAATTAGAGTGCATCAAAAACAGGATAAAC
>UQDJ01000034.1 GCA_900539675.1 uncultured Coriobacteriaceae bacterium
GGCAGAGGCCTGCAAAGCCTTTACCCCCGGTTCGAATCCGGGCGTCGCCTCCATAGCATGTTCAGTAGCCGAAGAATCTTCTTCGGCTACTTTTTTAGACCGAATGATTGCCTACCGTTTTGAACCGGTCATCTACCTCCTGCCTAATCTGCCCACCGGTTTTAGAGGCAAAAAGAATCCTAAGCGAAAAGAGACGTCTTGAAGCATACGTCGTCATTTTGGCGATACCCACCCTGTGCTTGGCACCCTTTACCAGACCGAAACCACGGTGCACAAAGACCTTGTTATACTCCCGCTAAAACCACTTGGAAGGAGAATACTTATGGCACGTTATGCCGTTATTGTGGTGGACATGTTGAATGACTTTGTTACTGGAGCCCTCGGATGTGATAACGCCAAAAAAATCGTTGAGCCCAATAGGCGCCTTCTGGAAGCTGCTCACCAGCACAACGTTCCCGTAATTTTTGCTAACGACTCCCATTTGAAGGGCATCGACCACGAATTGAAGCTTTGGGGCGACCATGCTATTCGCGGCACAAAAGGAGCCGAGGTTATTCCTGAATTGACTCCGCAGGAAGGTGATTACATCATCCCGAAGCGCCGCTACTCCGGATTCTTCCAAACCGACATGCTTATTACGTTGCGCGAGTTAGGTGTTGATACCGTTATTGTTACCGGCCTGCATGCTCATATGTGCTGCCGTCACACCTGCGCCGATGCGTATATGAATGGTTTCGATATTGTGGTGCCGCGTGAAACCACAACTTCCTTTACAGATGAAGATTACGAAAGCGGCCTTAAGTACCTTAAAGAAGTATATGGTGCCGACGTGTGCAATTTAGAAGATACGCTGGCGGATATTGCCGCAAACCATAAGTAGGATTCACCAACAAGGTCCCCAAAGGGCCACCGCATGATCTCAATGGGGCTCCTAGATCCCAAGGGCTTCACCAACAAGGTCCCAAAAGGATTCACCAAGAGGGTTCCATGAGAATCTCGTCAGAATATTTTTGGCTCCATTTACGATACTGCCTGGTACCCACGCTGTTGTGGGCACCAGGCATTTTTACAAGGCATCGTGAAACTATATGAGCGCAATGCACCCGGCAAGCTTGATGCACGTTACGGACGCAGACCGCTACCACCCTGAACGGTAATGGTTTCGCCCGAAACATAGGCAGCCATACTGCTTGCCAGAAATACCGCAACCGGAGCAATATCATTTTGTGGATCGCCAAAGCGATTAAGTGGAATGGTTTTAATGGTTTGCGCAAAGGTGTCGGGATACTCTTCTTTCCATGCCGCTAACTGTTCGGTCATAGCGAGCGGGCATAATGCATTGGCACGAACGCCATCAGGGCCCCATTCGGTTGCCGCTACACGCGTCAACCCACGAATACCCTCCTTTGCGGCAGCATAGCTTGCCTGTCCAGGCTTGCCAAAAAGACCAGCACCTGATGCTAAATTCACTACCGATCCTTTGGTCTTTTTTAGTTCAGGAAAGGCATGCTTCATATAGAAAAACGTTGCATATAATCCTGAATTAATGGCCAGATCAAAATCTTCTTTCGTATGATCTACCAGCAAGACGCCCGATTTAGACGCTTGGGCGTTGTTTACGACGGTATCCAACTTGCCGAAATGCTCAACCGTCGTTGCAATTACCTTCTTTACCGCTTCTTCATCAGAACCTTCAGCCGTGACATAGATAACATCTCTGCCGTATTGTTCCTTCAGCTTTTCTGATGCGTCAATCAGGCGCTGTTCATTGCGGCCAGTAATACAAAGATCTGCTCCTTCTGCTGCAAAAGCACTCGCAATACCGAAGCCAATACCCTTACCGCCGCCCGTAACAATGGCAGTTTTCCCTTCAAGAAGTCCCATGGCAATCCCCTTTCGACAGCATATTGCACACTAACATCGTGTCCAAATAGTTCGTCTGTGCTGCATTCGTTGCGAATCGATGCAACAATTCCTGAGCTGATCCTAACAACCAAAACATCAAGATCAGATCAGGCCAGCTCGAACCGACCGCTTTATCGACGAACGGTAGGTCGCCATGCATAGTTCAGCAATAATCGAAGGGAATTCTATGAGCGTGTCGCATAGAAGGATAAACGGAAAAAGGGGCTGAAACCCATCAGGATTCCAGCCCCTTTTGTGCGTCTTAAGCAACGTCAGCGTTTTGCTGACGGCAAACTACATATTGGTAAAGGTGTAGTTTTCAGGATGAGCCTTAACGTCTTCACGCAGTTTCGGGTTCATCTTGCGAACGCCGCGACGAGCGTCTTCGGTCTGAGATGCCAAAACCTGGTTGCGGTTTTCCATCTTAATCTGAGCCTCGAAGGAATTGTCCAGGGATACCTGCAGGGATTCCTTGGTCAGACGCAGACCCAAAGGAGCAGAATTCTTGATCATGGCCTCTGCCATCTTTACTGCTTCTTCAACAACATCTTCGTCGGGAACAACCTTGTTAGCAAAGCCCCACTGCAGCAGTTCTTCTGCGCCGATGCGACGAGCAGTCATCAAAGCCTCAGCTGCGCGAGCATAGCCAACGATGCGAGGCAGGTAGTAAGAACCGGACATGTCGGTACCGGTAAGACCAATGTTCAGGTAACCAGCCTGCATCTTGTAGGATTCGCCCAGAACACGCAAGTCGCATGCGCAAGACAAAGACAAGCCGCCACCAATTGCGTGGCCCTTCAAAGCGCCAATGATTGGCTGCATGGTGTTGCGCATATTAACAGCCTGGTCAGAGCAGATGGTCTGCATAATGCAGTGGTCACGCTGAGCACGACCCATATCTGCAGGAGGCTCATAGTTGAGTTCGTTCAGATTGAAGCCAGCGCAGAAAGACTTACCCTCGCCAGTGAGAACAATGACGCGGCATTCAGGATCCATGCGAACCTTCTTCAGATAGTCGTTAAAGTCGGCCATCTGCTGATAGGACATAGCATTGAGGTTAGCAGCGTCGTCGAAAGAAACAACGTGGATCGGACCACGTACATCAACCTTCAGGCGCTCATACTCGTACTTGAATTCAGGCAGATGATATGCCTCCTGATATACGCTCATGCGTACTCCCCTTCCAGTTAGGAAACATGGTTTAATATAAACGAATCGTAATTTTATCCCGTGTCGCCTGTCAAGAACAACAGGCGATCACGCGCGATAACTAAAGCATCGAAAGCCTGCCGAAAGAAGGGGTGCTCTATGGCAGAATTTAGCCCTACCCGAACTCACGCCACATGGAAACCGCGCGTTACAGCGGGTCATTTTCCGTACTATCGCTGCTCTGAGTGTGGTGCTGTAGTGGGGGGCATGGATGGTACATGCGATATCACTATGACTAATGACGGGGAACGTTCTTTAATTTTTGAGCCTCCCTATGCTCATGTTGAGTTCCATCCAACATGCTGCGGTAAGCCCATGGAAAAGTTGGAATTGATCCCGGCTGCCGATGTTGCCGATCGCTTCTCTATGACGTATCAAATCATGGGCGGCATGAATAACAACTGCGTCAAAATTGAATGGAAATCGCCTGACTCAACCTGCCGCCCTCGCTGGTTTTCGCTCAAAACCTTCACGGGCATCATGACTAAATATGTACAGCCCCAGAAGTGGCCTCCTATTGTATTTGCCTTGGCGGACGAAGACGCCTTTGCTTACTGCGATAAGGATCCTTGCGTAGAATGCACCTTCCGCTGCAAGCGCGGCTTTGAGATTTATGCCTATGTGGAAAATATCGGTCTGGTTGTACTGCCACTTGACCGCATGTCTCCTTCTGGTAGCGCCGGCTTTGATGACTTCGAATCCACCTCGGAAATTATCGAAGAGACGCGCGAAAAGAAGGCTCACGAAGCCAACCACACTCTATAAAAGCGCCTAAACAATTGTCGACTATTCACCTTGTCCAATACGTCAAACACATCACACTCTACCGGTAGGCTTTTGCCATAAGCTAATCGAGCGCGGCAAAAGCCTGGTCGAGGTCCCAGATGATGTCATCGACGTCCTCTGTCCCAATGGACAGTCGCACCGTCGAAGGCGTAATGTGCTGCTCGGCTAGCTCGGGTTCGGACAGCTGTGAGTGCGTGGTCGTGGCGGGATGAATCACAAGGCTCTTCACATCAGCAACGTTTGCCAACAGGCTGAACACCTTGAGATGGTCGATGAACTTCCACGCCGCCTGCTGACCGCCTACGATCTCGAACGTGAAAATGGACGCTCCGCCCTTTGGGAAGTACCGCTCATAGAGGGCATGATCGGGATGATCGGGCAGGCTTGGATGGTTCACGCGGGCCACATGCGGGTTACGCGCGAGATAATCAATAACTTTCAGGGTGTTCTGAACGTGGCGCTCGACACGCAACGAAAGCGTCTCGGTTCCTTGAAGCAAAAGAAACGCTGCAAAGGGCGAAATGGTAGCGCCTTCATCGCGCAGCAGTATGGCGCGAACATAGGTGGCAAACGCGGCGGGGCCGGCCGCCTCGGCGAAGCTCACCCCATGATAACTCGGGTTGGGAGCTGATATCTGCGGGTAGGCGCCGCTCGCCGCCCAGTCGAAGGTACCTCCGTCCACGATGACGCCACCCAGCGTAGTGCCGTGGCCACCGATAAACTTCGTTGCCGAATGCACCACGATGTCCGCTCCGTGTTTGAGGGGACAAAACAGATACGGCGTGGCGAATGTGTTATCCACTACAACGGGCAGGCCGTGGGCATGCGCGATGCGTGCGATGGCATCTACATCAGGAATATCGGAGTTGGGGGTTGCCAAGAGTCTCAAGGTAGATAAGACGAGTGTTTTCGCGAATGGCGCCTTCCACCTCGGCGAGGTTATGGGCGTCCACAAACGTCGTCTGCACGCCAAAGGCGGAAAGCGTGTGAGCAAGCAGGTTATACGTGCCGCCGTAGATGGTTTTCTGCGCAACGACATGGCCTCCCTCCTGTGCGAGGGCCTGAATGATATAGGTGATGGCCGCCGCCCCGGAGGCGACGGCGAGGCCCGCAACGCCGCCTTCGAGCGCCGCGATGCGCTCCTCAAGCACCGCCTGCGTGGAGTTGGTAAGACGCCCATAGATGTTGCCCGCGTCGACGAGCCCGAACCGATCCGCTGCGTGCTGCGAATTATGGAACACATAACTCGTCGTAGCGTAAATAGGCACGGCGCGGGCATCGGTTGCCGGGTCGGGCTGCTCCTGGCCCACGTGGAGCTGGAGCGTATCGAAACCAAAGGTATGATCGGCATTGTTGACGAAGAGAGCCATGATGCGTCCTTTCGGTAAGACTTCACGATTTACAGCATAGAAAGGTAGCGCTCACCGGTGTCCGGAAGCATCACTACAACGTTCTTGCCTGCAAATGCCGGACGTTCAGCCAATTTTGCCCCTACCGCTGCGGCAGCTCCTGCCGAAATGCCCACGAAGATACCCTGGTCGTGCCCAAGCTTTCGCTGGTACTCAAGTGCCTCTTCGGAGGTAACGTGGATTATTTCGTCGTAAATATGCTGATCAAGTATTTCGGGGATAAATCCTGGCGCAATGCCCTGAATTTTATGGGCGCTCTGGGTGCCGCCCTCGAGCACGCGCGATTCCTCGGGCTCCACGGCGTAGATTTTGACGGACGCATCCTGCTCCTTGAGGTAGCGGCCTACACCAGTTAGCGTGCCGCCGGTACCCACGCCAGCCACAAATGCCGCGATATCTCCCTCGGCATCATTCCAAATTTCAGGGCCAGTGGTCTGGTAATGAATGCGTGCATTTACCGGATTTGAAAACTGGCTAGGAGCAAAACTGTTGGGTGTCTGAGCTAAAAGTTTTGCAGCTTCCTCGTTTGCTAAGGGAACCCCGCCGTCCACGACATGCAGCTCAGCCCCATAGGCCTGAATCAACTTGCGCCTCTCTACGCTCATGGTGTTGGGTAAAAAGATGACGGTCTTAAGCCCGTAGGCCGCACCGATCATGGCAAGACCGATGCCGGTATTGCCGGAGGTTGACTCGATAATGACGGTATCTTTGTTGATCTTCCCCTGGGCAATGCCGTCATCAATAATTGCCTTTGCAATACGATCCTTTACAGAACCGCCGGGATTCATAGACTCCAATTTGCCATAAATATGTGCCTTGTCCGACACCTCAAGCTCTATGAGCGGCGTGTTGCCAATAAGCTCGTCGATACGATGAATTGCTTTTACTGTCATGATGTGCTTCTCCTTATTGTCATCTGCACTTTTCCATTCGATGGTGCGTAATATATTCCCATTCACCTACTAGGTCAATAGGTTTATAAGTTACAAGACTGGAAAATTTACGAATAACCCACTAACCTAGCAGGTAAAAGATCAAGCACAGAAGCACGTTGCTGGGCGCGGACAATAAGCTAGCTTACGTGCGACTAACATCACTACCCGAGTACGAACAGTAAGCCGGCTTGGGCGCGGCTAACATCCATACCCAAGTACGAGCAGTAAGCCGGCTTGGGCGCGGCTAACAAGCCTGGGTGGGCTGCATGTTGGCAGAAAGGAGCAAACGATGATTTCCACAAGAGGCAGATACGCTCTTCGCGTCATGGTGGACCTTGCGCAGCATTATGGCGACAACTATATCCCTCTTAAAGAGGTAGCCGAACGCCAACAAATCTCGAAAAAATACCTTGAATCCATTGTTAAAGACATGGTGAACGGAGGACTTATTGTTGGATCCAGTGGAAAAGGTGGCGGATACCGTCTTCTTAGAAAACCGGAAGACTACACGGTTGGTGAAGTGGTGGAGCTTATGGAAGGTACGCTGGCCAGTGTAGCCTGCCTTCAAAAAGGTGCGGCACCCTGTCCTCGAGCGCAGACGTGTCAAACGCTGCCGCTCTGGACAGAGTACGACAAGCTTACTCACGATTTTTTCTATGGGAAAAAACTTACTGACCTGCTGTAAGGTCAAAATGCCAGGCTTTAAGCTATTTTTGCCTCATAGCCTTCTTCCACAACGGCATCTACCAGTGTGTTGTCAGGCACATCAGTGCTGAGTTTCACCGTGGCTTTCTTACCATCCAAATCCACAATGGCTTCATCAACGCCATCAATACTCTCAAGCGCCTTTTTGACATGGGCTACACACTTTTCGCACATCATGCCTTCAACATCCAAAACCTTTTCCATTTCTCTATCCTTTCCTGGTCTTTGTTCTTGTTCGTGTCCCTGTTCTTCTTCGCGTCCTTGTCCTTGCTCTTGTTCAACATGTCCGGTTGATTGCGGTCTCCAGCGGCGCAGGCGCAACGCATTGGTTACCACACACACCGAAGAAATACTCATCGCAGCAGCTGCAATCATGGGGTTCAGTGTTATACCTGCAAAAGATAAAACACCTGCTGTCAGCGGGATACACAGCGCGTTATAAAACAGCGCCCAGAATAAGTTTTGTTTAATGTTGCGCATCGTAGCCCGCGACAAATCCAATGCTGCAGGAACGTCAAGTAGATCGCTATGCATAAGAACAATATCCGCACTCGAAAGCGCAATGTCGGTACCCGCGCCAATCGCAATTCCCACATCGGCACGTGCAAGCGCCGGAGCATCATTGATGCCATCACCCACCATGGCCACCCTGCCTTGTGCCGAACGTTCGCGAACGATGCGCTCTTTATCAGCTGGAAGCACGCCTGCAATCACTTCATCGGCATGTACTATGGCGTTGATTGCCTGTGCGGTACGTTCGTCATCGCCGGTAAGCATAACGGTTCGAATACCCATGTGACGCAGCTGCATAATAGCCGCTGCACTCGTCGGTTTAACCGTATCCGCTAAGGCAACCAAACCCAACAGCTGCGTTTCACGTGCAAAGAAGATTACTGTCTTGCCTTCCTTAGCAAACCGAGCAAGCTTTTCTTGAACAGAGGTAGAGTCAATCGAAACCCCGCAGCGCTGCATCATGCGCACGTTACCTGCATAGTAATGCGCTCCATCCATAACGCCCGAAACACCTTCGCCCGCTGACTGCATAAAGGCTTCCAGCTTAGGTTTATGTGCACCCAAGGACGCACGCGGGGCTTGATCTTTGACTGAAGCGGTAAACGAGCTATCCGATGGAATAGCGCCCAGGACTTCTTCGGCATACGCAACCATCGCGCGTGCCAAGGGATGCTCGGACTTTTCTTCGAGCGCCATCATAATACGGGCGAATTGCATCTTGGCATTGGCATCGATAACCACGACATCGCTGACACGTAGTTTACCCTGGGTAATAGTGCCTGTTTTGTCCAAGATAACCGTCTTAACCGCCTGAGCAGTTTCCAGAGCTTCTGCCGACTTCACCAAAATACCGCTCGTAGCACCGCGTCCCGTACCCACCATGATGGCAGTCGGCGTTGCTAAGCCCAGAGCACAGGGGCACGAAATGACCAACACCGAAATGGCGTACGAAAGAGAGCTTGCTACGTCAGCGCCCAAGGCCATCCACACCACAAACACCACAACCGCAATTGCGATAACTGCTGGCACAAAAATGCCGCTAATCTTATCGGCCATCTTTTCGATAGGAGCCTTGGAACTGGTGGCTTCGTCTACCAATCGAACAATACCTGCAAGAACAGTATTGGCGCCCACATGTTCAGCACGCATAGTGAAATACCCTGCCGTGTTGACAGTTGCACCGGTTACCGTATCGCCAGCATGCTTTCCCACTGGCACCGATTCACCTGTGATAACCGACTCATCAACTGAGCCCGATCCATCAAGCACCACGCCATCAACTGGAATCGATGCACCCGTACGCACCGCAAGAACATCGCCCACATGCACTGCCGCCGCAGGTATTTCATGCTCTTTGCCGTTTTCAATACGTAGCGCCATCTTTGGCGATAAATCCATCAGCTGAGAAATCGAATCAGTTGTTTTACCTTTAGCTCGTGCTTCCAGGTATTTGCCTACCGTAATCAGCGTCAAAATCATGGCAGCCGATTCGAAATACAAGTTCATGGCGAAGCTGTGTACCATACTCAAATTGCCATGGCCCGCGAAAAACGCCATGTTAAACAACGCATAGAGACCATATACCGTAGCTGCTCCCGATCCCAATGCGATAAGTGAATCCATATTGGGAGCACCATGAATGAGCGATTTAAAGCCATTGCGGAAGAATTTGAAGTTCACCACGAGCACCGGTATAAGCAGTACAAAAAGTACAAGCCCATACACCATAAGGTTTTCGTTGCCCAGCAACACCGACGGCAGCGGCCAGCCGAACATATGCCCCATTGATATATAAAAGAGAGGCACCATAAAAATGATGGACACAATCAAGCGGCGTAAAACACTTTTACGTTCTTGTTCAGCTGCAACCACTGAAGCATTAGCTGAGGTCTGCGCCACAGCGCCGAGTGCTGGAGCGCCCGCAACACCGTTTTGCACCTCTGTCTTATCAAAAGCACCAGAAACACCTGCTGCATCCCCAATATTTAAAACACCGGCATCTTCCGCGCGCGGAATAGCACCATAGCCTGCCTTATCTACGGCGGTTTCGATGCTGGCCACCACCTGTGCCACATTGGCACCCGGTTCAAATTCCACCTGCATTGAATTCTTAAGCAGGTTGACTGAGGCCTTATGCACACCCGCTACCTTGTTGGTGGTTTTCTCCACCCGGGCCGAACAAGCCGCACACGACATGCCGGTCACATCAAACGTTTGACAAGCTGACACTGCTGCCTGATTGGGTGAATCAGTCGAAACAGCACCAGCTGAAATGACTTCACTAGACATAACGCATCCTTTATGAACGAGCAAATTTTTTAATCAGGCGCATCGCTTCATCTAAAATGGCGTCGTCGCCTCGGCGAATGTGATCCTTGACGCACGTTTCTAGGTGATTGCGCAAAATGAGTTCTGCTGCAGAATGCACCGCGCTTTCCGCTGCTGCCAATTGCGTCAACACATCACCGCAATAGCGATTGTCATCAATCATGTTTTTGACGCCATTGAGCTGTCCAATGGCGCGATTCAATCTCTTCTGCACATCTGCCTGCAATTGAGTACTGCGCTCGGTTTCCTTATACCGACAAGCACAGCCAGGAGACGCATTCTGCTGGTCATCTGCTTGGAGACCGCTTTCCTGTTGTAAGTCAACGCGCTTTTCAATTTGAGTGGGCGCCGCTTCAGTGGATACGTTGGCTGTGGTGGGTGCTTCTGCTGTGGTGGGTGCTTCTGCCGTGGTAGACGCTTCTGCTTTGATAGACGCTGCTTTGGTAGACGCTTTTGATTGCACCGTTTTTTGTGTCGTGGTTTGTGACGTGATCATGGGCTCTCCCCTATCTGTATCTCACTCCACACTATATACCCCCATGGGGTATATGCAAGCAAGAATCACGCCACGGACACAAACCAAACCGGTAAGCGTTGAGCCGTGTTCAGCGCTGATAAAACCCAATCCCCCTCTGTGCAGGCATGATGGCTTTACGCGACAGCTTTGCCCGTTATTCCGTGCACGATATTTGAAATAAATAAGGAATTGGTACTTATTTAATACTCTTTATGAGTTCGTTATCAGTTGCCATTACAATTAGGCCTTGCGTTAGGGTATCTGGTTTACTACAAGCACTTTTATCCATTCGAACTACATGGTAACTTGATGTTTGATCAGGTATTTTCTACCGAGTAGATACCTATAACTTGGTGGATTGACATGAAGCACATTACATAAACCAAGCGCCAGAACGCAGCTATATACCATCACTTCCGTCTGCCTTGCGAGGAATGAACATATGCAGTATCCAAACCAACCTCACCGCCGTCCCACCACTAGGTCGTTCACGGGACGTACACCGCAGAACACCAGTCGCGGGCCAGTCATAAATGCACGTGATGAACTTGAGCGCGAACGCGAAATGTACAGCGCTCATGATTCGCGTCAGTCTGGCCCAACGCCAGCACAGCGTTATGCCGAAGCGCAGAAGCAAAATCAGCAACATACTGCTGGCCAAGCGCAACAATACAACACAGCAGGTCAGCAGCGTCAAGCCTACAGCTACAATCAGCATCCATATGGTGCCACCAATGCGGCTACCGACCAGATTCATCAGACCAACCCGCAGGCTAGTGGTCACATCCCGCAGCAATATGCGGGGCAGAACCCACAGGCTAGCGGTCGTATGCCGCAATCTGCTGCAGACGGAACACCTCATTTTCCGCAAGAGCAAGGTCCTCAGAGTCGTACGCCTCATATGCACAACTATTCCGCCAGCGCCTACAGCAATACCGCCAACGATCATCACGGACGCGGTGGCAGCACGATTCCCCGCAATGCCAGCGCCGCTGGCTATGGTGCCGACCACTATCTCAATCACAATAAGCATCGTGGAGGCGGCTTTGGCAAAAAAGGTATCATTGCCGTGGCATGCGCCGTGGCTGTAGTGGCCATTGGGGTATTCGCGTTCACGAATTATCTCAACACCAAGCCCGTCAACGTAACTATCAATGGACAACAGCAAACCATTTCGGGTGACCAGCGCTCCTTGCAGGGACTGTTGAACACCAATACGGTTTCAGTAACGCCGGGTAATTTTGTTGCCGTTGATGGATCGGTTATCACCCAGGGTGGTGGCACGCGTGCAACAGCCACCATTAACGGCAATCAGCAGGATGACCTCAATACTCGTCTGAATGAAGGCGACGATGTCAGCCTGACCAACGGCACCGACGTAACCGAAGATTACAGCGATAGCGACCCACAGCCTATTCCGCATACAGCAGAGATCAAAGGCACCGGTGCTATGCATCTCTATACCCAGGAAGGCTCCGACGGCGAAAAGGTAACGCGCACAGGCAATCAGTCAGGCAAAACAGCAGAGATAACCACCAAAGATCCGCAGAACACCATTGTTCAGTACTACAACATCAATACAAACGGAGACAAAGTTATAGCGCTGACCTTTGACGATGGTCCCTGGGCTACTTCGACAAAAGAGATCCTGGATCTGCTTGATCAATACAACGCCAAGGCCACGTTCTTTACAGTAGGCAATTGCATTAAAGGTCACGAAGATTTGGTAAAGCGCGCTTTTGATTCTGGCCACGAAATTGGCACCCATACGCGCGATCATGCAGAGGGTAGTGGTCAGGGCGTTAGCCTTATCTTGATGTCCCCTGAAGAGCGCAAAGCAGAAGTTCTTGACGGCATGCAGGCCATCAAGGATGCAACCGGCCAAGATGCCAGCAAATTCTTCCGTTCGCCTGGCGGAAACTTTGACTCCAGCGTTGCCAGCGATTTGGATGGCATCGTAACGGGTGAAATTGGTTGGAACATTGATACCACCGACTGGAAACGTCCTGGCGCTGATGCTATCGCTAAGCGCATTGAACAGGTTAAACCTGGTTACATTGTTTTGATGCACGACGGCGGTGGCGATCGTTCGCAAACGGTACAAGCCCTATCCCAAGCCTTGCCAGTCTTGCAGCAGGAAGGGTATCGCTTCGTAACGGTAGAAGAACTGGTTAACAGCTACCCGTACCAGGAAGGTCAAGACCAAAACCAATAATCGCCGCTTTAAGGTCTACCAAGGTCCGCATACAGGTCTGCTGCGCGGTTCGTAAAAAGGTTTATTAGCCTCAAGCCATCCCCTGAAAGTCTCACGGGCAGCAGGCCAACCCTTCAAAATCTCATGGGCATCGTATGGGGTTTATTCGTTTCGCCGATGTTAAAGGGGTCAAAACTTCGTAAAAAGCCCTACAATAGCGAAGTATTATCGTTGAACGGCTGCTTTAGGGTACCGGCCGGATGAGGCCCTGCCATCAAGCACGAAAGACGCACCGTTTGCCGCGCTGGCAATGCTCATAGCGCCCTGTTGGCCAAACTGGCAGCACATCGCTTGTCGCGCGCGTGGCACCGCCTGCGTCCTGATTGCCGCAGTCGCAAACATCGAAAGGCACGTCATCCGCATGACGAAGCGAACCAAGATTATCTGCACTCTTGGTCCTGCTGTGGACTCAGAGTCAGCACTCAAGAACCTCATCCAGTCTGGTATGGATGTGGCTCGTTGTAATTTTTCCCATGGATCACACGCGGAACATAAGGCACGAATGGATCGCCTGAAAAAAATTCGCCGCGAACTTGATTCCCCTTGCGCCATTATGCTGGACACCAAAGGACCTAGCGTACGCACCGGCTTTTTAAAGAACCACGAACCGGTTCTGCTGCGTGCGGGCGACAACGTATTTCTTACGGAAGAAGGTATCGAAGGCACATCACGCCGCATCCATCAGTCATTCGTTGGGCTGCACAACTATGTGGAACCCGGCACCATCATTCTGATGGACGATGGCTTAATTGAGCTTGCCGTCGATAAAACTATTGGCACTGACATTCAATGTACGGTGCAAAACTCTGGCATGCTAGGCGAATGCAAGCAGTTAAACCTGCCCGGCACCGCCATTCCCCTTCCTCCGATGACCGACCAGGATAAGGATGATTTACTCTTCGGCATTGAACAGGGTGTGGACTTCGTAGCTGCTTCATTTGTAAGCTGCGCTGAAGATGTTCACACCATTCGACAGTTCCTCATAGACAATGGTGGCCATGCCATTCGCATCGTATCCAAGATTGAAAATGCGAAGGCAGTCGAAAACATCGATGAAATTATTGCCGCATCCGATGCCGTTATGCTTGCCCGTGGCGATTTGGGCGTAGAAGTGCCTTCCAACCAGGTTCCACACCTGCAGAAAAAGATCATTAAGAAATGCAACCGCGCTTTCCGCCCCGTAATCACGGCAACTCAGATGCTTGATTCCATGATTCGCAACCCTCGTCCTACCCGCGCAGAAGTAGCCGACGTAGCAAACGCTATTTATGACGGCACCGACGCTGTAACGCTTTCCGGCGAAACCGCCATCGGCATGTATCCAGTTCCTGCCGTACAAACCATGACGCAGATTGCTGAAGCAAGCGAACCCTATCTCTATGCCGAAGGCTCCATCCCCAACCGCACCGCAACGCCTGAAGGTATCTCTGCGGTTGTCGGGTTTTCTGCCGTAACCGCCGCCGAAAACATGGGCGCCACCTGCATCGTGACGCCAACCATGACTGGCCGTACGGCACGCTTGATTTCTAACTATCGTCCGCGCATTCCCATCTATGCGGTTACCACCTCCGAAGCCAATCGTCGCAGCTTGCAGCTGGCTTGGGGCATTACACCTTTAGCAGGCAAGGTAACCGGCGATGCTTCCTTTATTTTGGAGCAGGCACGAAGCGTAGTAACGAAGCGCGGCTACGTACACAAGGGCGACATTGCCGTGTTCACACTGGGCGATCGCACCACATCACCTCATACCGATGATGCTGGCCTTGATCCGCTGCTGCCATCACCACGCCCCACTAACGTTATGCAAATTGTCCAAATTGGCGTTGAAGAGGAAGGTATGTAATGACTGCTCCTTCACGCTCCTATATAACTGATTGCTATGCCGCTGTTGACATTGGCGCGTCTTCTGGTCGCGTTGTTATCGGCCAGGTCAACGATGGCATTATTGAGCTGACTGAAATTCATCGCTTTGACAACATCCAGAAGCGCTCCGGCGGTCATGACTGCTGGGATATTGATATGCTGTTCCGTGAAACGGTAGCTGGTTTAGCCAAGTGCCGCGAAGCGGGATTTGAACCCAAGAGTGTTGGTATAGACACCTGGGGCGTTGACTTTGTTTTGCTGGACGAAAACGACGAAATCTTAGGTGATGCCGTTGCCTATCGCGACGAACGCACCCATGGCATTTATCCTGTAGCCGACGCCATTATGAATCCGGCTGCGGTATACCGACGCACCGGCATTCAGCGCCAGCCCTTCAACACGCTCTATCAGTTTTTGGCGTTAAAGGCCGAGCATCCAGATCATCTTGAAAAGGCAAAAACCTTCCTGATGATTCCCGATTACCTGGCTTTCTTGCTGACAGGCGCCAAGGTAAACGAATACACCAACGCTACTACCACTGGCATGCTCAACGCTCGCACCCAAAATTGGGACGACGTCATTCTAGAAACATTCGGCATTCCACGCGACATGTTCTGTGATGTGGTAATGCCCGGCACCGACTTGGGTGCCGTAAAGCCCACCATCGCTGATACACTGGGTTACACTCCGCATGTAATTGCGCCTGCCACCCACGACACGGGCAGCGCTTACATGGCCGTTCCCGCTCGCGATGCAAACGCCATTTTCCTTTCATCGGGCACATGGAGCCTGCTAGGTGTTGAAAACGAAGGTCCCATCACATCTGATGCGTCGCGTTTTCAAAACTTCACCAACGAAGGCGGCTATGAGCTGCGCTTTCGTTTCTTGAAAAACATCATGGGCCTGTGGATGATTCAGTCCATTCGCCGCGAGTTGAACGGTGTATCCTACGTCGCAGGTAAGTCGGAAGCCGACAAGGCGGCCGACGCCGCTGAAGAAGCCAAGCTCACCGCCGATCTGCCAGCCTTCACCTATTCGCAAGGCGAAATGGGCTTCGGCGATTTAATTGCTGCTGCCCAGGCTGCGCAGGATTTCGAAGCTCATGTCAACGTAAATGATGACCGCTTCTTAGCTCCTGTTTCCATGATCGATGAAATTCGTCTGGCCTGCTACGAAACCGGCCAGCCAGTTCCCACCACGGTAGGCGAACTGATGCGCTGCGTGTATGTAAGCTTGGCATCGTGCTACGCCGAATCCATTGCAGAAATGGCATCACTTACTGGGCGCACCTACACCTCCATCAATATCGTGGGTGGTGGGTGCCAGGATGGCTATCTCAACAAGCTCACCACCGAAGCCTGCGGTATTCCCGTATTTGCTGGCCCTATTGAAGGCACCAGCTTGGGCAACTTGGCCGTACAAATGATTAACGACAACGTATTCCCCGATTTGCAGAGCGTGCGCAACACTATTGCCACCTCCTTCGATGTGGAACGTTTTGACTAAGCAAGAACAAGTAAGTTGTAAAGGAGATGTTTTATGGCAACCATGTACGAATTGGCTCGCGATGAGTACAAGAAACTTGGCATCGACACCGAAGCTGTTATGGCTAAGCTGGCCGAAAAGCCTATTTCTGTACATTGCTGGCAGGGCGATGACGTTCTGGGCTTCGACCAGAAGGACGCAGCTCTGACGGGCGGCATCCAGACCACCGGCAACTACCCGGGCCGCGCTCGTAACTTCGAGGAACTGACCGCTGACTTTGAAAAAGCTATGTCCATGTGCCCCGGCAAGAAGCGCATCGCTTTGCATGCCAGCTATGCAATTTTTACCGAGGAAAACCCCTGGGTAGATCGCGACAAGATTGAATATAAGCACTTCGAGCCATGGGTAAAGTGGGCAAAGGAAAAGAGCTACGGCATTGACTTTAACCCCACCTTCTTTGGCCATCCTAAAATGAACAATGAGCTTTCGCTTTCTTCCCCTGACGAAGAAACCCGTACCTTCTGGGTCAACCACGGCATTGCTTGCCGTCGTATTTCTGAGCGCATCGGCCAGGAATTGAACGACCAGGTAGTATGCAACGTTTGGATTCCCGACGGCTTGAAAGACATTCCGGGAGATCGTCTGACCCCGCGTCTGCGTCTGATTGATTCTTTGGACAAGATCTTCGCTGAGAAATGTCCTCATGTTATTGACTGCTGCGAATCCAAGGTGTTCGGCATTGGTCTTGAAAGCTACACTGTAGGCTCCAACGAGTTCTACATGGCATACGCCGCAAAACATGAAGGCGTTTACAACCTGATTGACACGGGCCACTATCACCCAACCGAAAACGTGGCAGACAAGATTTCTGCAATCCTGCCCTTCTTTGACAAGATTCCACTGCACGTAACTCGCCCAGTTCGTTGGGACTCTGACCATGTGTTGCTGTTTGATGATCCCACTAAGGAACTTGCTCAGGAGATTGTTCGCTGCCAAGGCGCCTGGGAAAAGGTTTGCATTGGCTTGGACTTCTTCGATGCTTCCATCAACCGTGTAGGTGCTTGGACCACTGGCGTTCGTGCTATGGAAAAGTCTCTGCTCTACGCTTTGCTGCAGCCCAACGAGGATCTGGCAAAGATGCAGGATGAATATCGCTTTACCGAAAAAATGATGCTTATTGAAGCTGCTAAATCTATGCCATTTGGCGCAGTTTGGGATGAATACTGCAAGCGCCAGGGCACTCCTTGCGACTTGGACTGCTTCCCTATGGTGGCAGCTTACGAAGCAGAAGTTCTGCCTTCGCGTCTGTAAGTCCATCTCATAGCAATTATGCGGAGCCGATACATTCGGCTCCGCTGTGTGTCTGCACTGGAAAGGAATTGAACACACATGGATTTAATCAACGGAGCACAGCAGGTCTTCGACAAGGGATTTGCCGCAGCTCATGGTGCTGTTTCTGGCGTTGCCGTAGAACAGCTTGGCTTTGTGAAGGGCTTCGTACGCCTGTGTGATGACGGCTGGCAGCAAGGCTGGCACGAACGCAACGGCGGCAACCTGACCTACCGCATGACTGAGGCCGACATAAAAGCAGCTCGCCCATTTTTCTATACCGAAACTCGTGACTGGGTACCCATGGGCGTACAGGCTGAAAGCCTGAGTGGCGCATTCTTTTTGACTACCGGTTCTGGCCGCTATATGCGCAACGTAGCTACCAACCCTGCCCACAATATTGGCATCGTGGAAATTAATGATGCTGGTACGGCGTATCGTATTGTGTGGGGCTTAACCGAAGGTGGTAAACCCACCAGCGAATTCCCTACCCACTTCATGAATCATGCCGTACGCATGCAAGCCACCAATGGTGAATGTCGCGTAATCTATCATGCTCATCCGAACAACATCATTGCGATGACATTCGTATGCCCATTGGACGCACGTTACTTCACCCGCGCCTTATGGAAGGCTATGACCGAATGCGTTGTGGTGTTCCCCTCTGGTGTTGGCGTGGTACCTTGGATGGTTCCAGGCGGTGCCGAAATTGCTCAGGCAACCTCTGAACTGATGAAGAAGTATGACGCTGCTATTTGGGCACAGCACGGACTGTTCGTATCCGGCCCCGACTTCGACACCACGTTCGGCTTGATGCACACCATTGAAAAGGCTGCCGATGTGTATTGCCGCTCTCGCTGCATGAATGGCGGTTCGGATGACTTCATGAACACCATCACCGATGAAGGTCTGCGCCAGATTGGTGTGGACTTTGGCATCACCGTTAACGAAGAGTTTTTGGACTAAACCGGCTTGCTCATGTGCCGCACACATTGTGCCACCAGTTCAAATGCGCACCTCAAAGCACGCGACTGGTTTTAAGACACGCAGCAGACGCATGAGCAGCACTTGATAGGAGTACTTCAATGACGGTACGTAAGACTAAAGAAGGCCGTACGATTTCAGGCTTCAAAATGAAGCTTTATCCCGGCTTTGCTGACGAATATGAAAAGCGCCACAATGAACTGTGGCCAGAAATGGCCGACATGCTGCACGAGTATGGGGGTCATAACTACTCCATTTTTATCGATGAGGAGACTAACACCCTCTTCGGATATATCGAGCTTGACGATCCTGAGCGTTATGCAGAATCCGCCAAGACCGAGATTTGCAAAAAGTGGTGGGATTTCATGGCTAGCGTCATGGAAACCAACGCAGATAATTCGCCCGTATCGGTGGATTTACGCTGCGCTTTCCACTTGGATTAACGGACAAGACGAGAAAGAGAAGGAATGGCTTTATCTCAAGAACGTAAGGGTACCATGGCGGTATCCCTCACCAACTTCCTTGACTCAGGCTGCATCGTTGCATCTTCCACCGCACTGACCGCATGGGCAGCTGCCTTTGGTTTTGGTGCAACCTGGACGGCAATCCTGGGCGCAATTGGTGCAAACGCATTTGGTGCCGCAGTAGGCGCTTTGATTGGCGGCTTTTTAACAGACAAGTTTGGCCGTACGATGATTTATCGCTACAACCTTTTGGTTTACGCTCTGGGCGTGTTCATTGCTATGGTTGCCGTGAACCTGCCCATGGTGGTTGTTGGCGTGGTAATTTCCGGCCTTTCCGTAGGCGCCGGTGTTCCCGCTTCATGGAGTTACATCTCTGAAACTTCCTCCACCACCAGCCGTGCTTCCAACATTGGTATTAGCCAGTTCGCATGGAGCTGCGGTCCGGCAATCATCTTCTTGCTGGCCTTGGCACTGTCCTTTATTCTGCCGGGCTTTGCTGCCGACGGTAAGACCTTGCTACCTGCTGGTACCTACGGTCCTTTCGACGGCCTGCTGGCAACCCGCATTCTGTTCCTGGTTCTGTTCATTGTTGCTCTGGTAGCTTGGAACCTTCAACGTCAGCTGCAGGAATCCGCAGACTGGGCAGGTAAGAACGAACACAAGGAAAACCGCGTTGGCTTCGGCAAGATGATGGGCAACGCTCTGAAGAATTCCGTCAACGTAAAGACCATCATCTTCCTGGTTGCTGTATATCTGACCTGGAACTTGGCAGCAGGCACCAACGGTCAGTTCATGCCGTACCTCTACGCTGCTGCTGGCAACATTGACGCCACTGGCCAGAGCGTGTTGGGCGCTGTTCAGTGGGTACTGATCGCTGTTTGCTCGCTGGCTATCTTTAGCCGCTACGGCGACAAGGTTTCTCACCGCGTGCTGTTCGGCATTTCCGCTCTGCTGGCTTTGCTGTCCTGGGTTGCTATTGCGGTATTCGGCATTGCACTTCAGAATGGCCAGACCGACACCATGGGCTGGGTACTGTGGGTATACGTTATCCTGTGGGGTATTTCTGCAGGCTTTTCCGCACAGTGCTTCTACGCCTTGTGGGGCACTGAGTTGTTCCCCACGCAATACCGTGGCGGCGTTCAGGGTATTATGTTCTTCTTGGTACGCGGCGCACTGGGTATTTGGTCGCTCGTAGGCGTTGGCGCCATCATGGGCGATATCTCTGCTAACCCGGCTGGCTTCTTCCCAGCAGCAATTATTATGTGCGTAGTATTGCTGATCAGCTTGATTGTTGGTGTTATTTGGTGCCCCAAGACCCAAGGCAAGACCTTGGATCAGATTACCGAGGAACGCTATGGCAAGCTGGAAGATATCGAGAAGGATCTGACCAAGTAGTTTGCCCGTCCGATAACGGAGCATCTCTTAGCTCACTTCGCTACATACATAACGCATTAGTAGCACAAAGCCCAGAAGCAACCCGCTTCTGGGCTTTTTTACGATATCCGCTTTTCAGCTTTTACGCTCCCTCCCTTCCCGGTTGCTGACCCTATTCAACTTAAGGTCCTATCCATTTTTAAGTCCTACCAAGCTTCTGACCTTTTCAAGCGTCTACCCTTTTCCAACTTCAGGTCCTACCCAGCTTCTGGCCTTTTCCGGCGTCTAACCCTACCCAAAATGCAGCTAGCCCCGGTTATGAGCAACCAGGGCTAGTAACAAGAATCCAAAAGAATATGAGCTAAAGAGAGGGAAAGGAAAGGGACACCCATATTCTTTTTAGTAGGGATAGGTAAACGAGTTAATTGCTTTAACGAACCGGAACTCCCAGATAGAGCAACGATCCATTGTCGCCACGAGCAAACTGACAAAGGAAATCATCGTAGTACGTCCATGCATCCTGTGGCATTACGCAGTGAATCTTGTCGAATGCCGCGATATATCGAAGCATCGGAACACCATCTTTATTGCGCCATACCCTATTGGTATAACGAC
>UQDJ01000035.1 GCA_900539675.1 uncultured Coriobacteriaceae bacterium
ACGGCGACCACCGAGATCTACACTCTTTCCCTACACGACGCTCTTCCGATCTACACCGCCCATAGTTTCAACACCCAAGGACAGAGGCGTTACGTCCAGAAGCAGAATGCCTTCAACATCGCCAGCAAGTACGCCGCCCTGAACAGCAGCACCCATTGCTACTACTTCGTCAGGATTTACCGACATGTTAGGCTGCTTGCCTGTCATGTTCTTTACCAGTTCCTGAACAGCCGGCATACGGGTGGAGCCGCCTACCAGAATTACTTCATTGATGTCGTTGGTAGTAAGGCCAGCATCCTTTAAAGCCTGAGTTACTGGTGCCTTGCAACGATCAAGCAAGTCCTTGGTAATGCGCTCAAATTCAGCACGAGTCAGCGTGTAGTCCAAGTGCAGAGGACCAGCAGAACCAGCAGAAATGAATGGCAGGTTGATGTTGCTCTGAGTGGTGGAAGAAAGCTCCATCTTTGCCTTTTCAGCTGCGTCCTTCAAACGCTGCAGAGCCATCTTATCCTGACGCAGGTCAATGCCGTTGTCAGCCTGGAACTTGTCAGCCAACCAATCAATTACGCGCTGATCCCAGTCATCGCCGCCCAAGTGGTTGTCGCCTGCGGTGGAGCAAACTTCAAATACGCCGTCGCCCAACTCAAGGATGGAAACATCGAATGTACCACCACCAAGGTCGAATACCAAAACCTTTTCGTCCTTGTTAGTACGATCCAAGCCGTAAGCCAAAGCAGCTGCGGTAGGTTCGTTGATAATACGCAGAACTTCCAAGCCAGCAATCTTACCTGCGTCCTTTGTTGCCTGACGCTGTGCATCGTTAAAGTATGCAGGAACCGTAATGACTGCCTGAGAAATGGTTTCACCAACGCGCTTTTCAGCATCCGCCTTCAGCTTCTGAAGAACCATTGCAGAAATTTCTTCAGGCATGTAGTCCTTGCCGTCAATATCTACAACAGCACGTCCGCCTGCACCTTCCTTAACCTTGTAAGCTACGGTCTTCTGTTCATCAATCGTTTCAGCATAAGAACGACCGATAAAACGCTTTACAGAAGAAATGGTGTTGGTCGGATTGGTTACTGCCTTGTTCTTTGCAGCCTTACCAACGGTGCGTTCGCCATCTTTGCCAAAACCAACAACAGAAGGCGTTGTGCGGTCGCCTTCAGCGTTAACGAGGATTTCCGGTTCGGAACCCTCCATTACTGCCATTGCAGAATTGGTAGTACCTAAGTCAATACCAAGAATTTTTGCCATCGTGCATATCCTTTCAGTTCTGTTTGCCCGACCTGTGCTATCGAACAAACCCCTGTTTTTACCAAAGTTAATAACTGCTATGCGGTAGGTTGTTTCCTTCGATCCCTCATAACGGCAACCATAATAAAATCTAAGTGCACCATTGTCAAGGATCTAAGTGTGGTATTGTTAGATTTTGTTACCTTCCTGTTGAAGATTATCTGAATGATTTTATTTGTGCAGGTCAGATGGTGTATGGAGCGTTCAGTTTCTTCTCCCAAACGCCTAACACACCTCGAAGTGGGCATGGTCGCACCCCTGAACAAAGGTGTATAGGACAAACAAAAACCCCGCGCGCCAAAAAACAGCGTCGCGGGGCTTTTAGTTACATACTCAATTGATTTGCTAGGCAGAGTTACTTCTTTGCAACGCCACCGATAAGGGACATCTTGGTGCCGCAATCTGGACACGTACCCTTCGTAATGATGCGGCCGTTCTTGGTTACACCTTCCTGAGGGTTAACCATTTCCTTCTTAGCTTTACATTTAACACAATAAGCAACAACTGCCATCGTAACCTCTTTTCGTTTTGCCCGTACAAAGCTCTCGTAGCGTTTGACGCTCAGGTTATTGTAGACATCGACGTTGCGTTTGACCACATAAACCTTGTATTTTCTTAGATGCTCACCTGCAGATAGAATCGCCTATGACTAGCACTTTAAGCGTGCATATCATTTTATTTATTCTTAGCTATGTACCATGATATGTACTTTGTATATACGATTCATAGCCATTATTACCCACATTTTCCACCCCAAGGGCTCTCCTTGGAACATGCTTTATGGGCATAAAAACAAGCGACCAGGTTAACCCGGTCGCTTACATCACAATTACCTATTAATGGTGTGAATTTGTAGAAGATGTGAGCTCAGCACTAGCTGAGGCCATTCACAGGGCTGACAAACAAGACCGCTGAGCAGAGCGCGTAGCTGATGCCACCCGCTACATGCAGCCCGTAAAGTCCTACCTAGTCTTGCCTAGTCCTACCTAGTCCTACCTAGTCCTATCTAGTCTTGCCTAGTCTTCAACAATCTCTTCGATAGCACCCATAGGGCATTCTTCGACGCAGTCGCCGCAAGCAATGCAGGACTCTTCGTTTACCACCGTGCAAACACCGTCAACCACTTCAATGGTGCCCTGAGGGCAAGCGTCACAGCAAATTCCACAACCGATGCATTCGTCGGTCAAAATTACAGGATGAGACATGAGATACCTCTTCTCTCTTACATACCTATCGTTCGGGCTTTAGCAGGGGGCCTTGCGCCTCATTACTCTCCCGGAGCAATTCCCTGACCGGAAAATACCATAGCGTCCTTACTTTGCAAGCCGATAGCGCGCTTTTTTCTAGGAACTGCAAAGAAAAGTAGTAACAGGGCCACATCACCGTGGCGCCTTGCCGCACACCGAAGGATCGGACGCGCTCAGTGTACCTGGGCTAAGAGCCCCTGCCCCGCTCGTGCCTGAACCAAACGCCCCTGCCAGGCGTGCAAAGCCGATCGTATCAGCGCCAAGTGCTCCGTGCTGGATGTGCAACGCTGATCGCATCAGCGCCAAGTGCTCCGTGCTGTGCTGGGCACACACACTGAGATCACTTTAGCAAATACGCGGCAACTGTTCGCCCACCAGCATATCCATAACACGCAACGCGCCAAAGCCCGTGCGAATAGATACGCGGGAAGAACGATCAGCGGGCTTTTCTGCCACTTCGCCAATAATTGCTGCATCGGCACCATATTTATTAGCGCGCATAGCTGCCAGGGCCGCTTCTGCTTGGTCGGCAGGAACGACACACACCATCTTGCCCTCATTGGCAACCTGATATACGTCGTAACCCAGCATTTCGCACGCACCCCGTACGGCGTCCTTTACCGGCACCGCGTCTTCTTCCACCACGAAATCAACGTCGGACTGGCCAGCAAGCTCATTGAGCGTCGAGGCTAAGCCGCCACGGGTAGGATCGCGAAAACAACGCGTGTCAGGAGCCGCCGCCAGCACGTCGGCTATCAGATGATTAAGGGGCGCAGCATCGGTTTCGATATTGGCCGTAAAGGACAGCTCTTCACGACATGCCATAACCGTGATGCCGTGATCACCCATAGTGCCAGAGACCAGAATCTTGTCACCGGGCCTGCAGAAAGCCCCGGAAAGGTTTACCCCTTCAGGGATAAAGCCAATGCCGCTTGTATTGATGAAAACGCCGTCACCATGACCACGATTTACCACCTTGGTATCGCCCGTCACAATATGCACGCCCGCTTCCTTTGCCATCTGAGCCATGCTGTGGCAGATGCGCTTTAAGTCAGCAACCGGAAAGCCTTCTTCCAGAATAAAGCCACACGACAAGTACTTAGGCACTGCACCGCTGGTAGCCACATCGTTGACTGTGCCGCATACAGCCAGCTTACCAATATCGCCACCGGGAAAGAACTGCGGCGTTACCACAAAGCTGTCGGTTGAATAGGCAATGCGCTGGCCGGATGGTGGTGCCGGAAGCGAAGCGGCATCATTGCCTTCCAGCAATTCGCTGGAACCATAAGCCTCATAGAACACTTCATCGATAATGCGTTTCATCATGGTGCCGCCACTACCATGACCTAGCAATACGGTTTCATCCATATGATTCTCCTAAAGAGCAAATGCCGTCGCCCTCTTATGGGCAACGGCATTTTTACTTACTTAACTAAATAAAGTCACCTGTAGTGGTCATATTTAAACGACCCGTTTTTACGCCCTTGGTACCAATAATCAAATTAGCGATATCTTGAACGAGTCCCGTTTCTCCCTTCAGGATAATTACCTCAAGGCAATTCTCTTCATCAACGTGAACATGAAGGGACGAAATAATGACGTCTAAATATTTGTGCTGAATGTCATGCAGTTTTTCCTGCAAGTCATTGGCATGATGGTTATACACAATGGTGAGTGTACCCATCACAATACGACCCGGCATAGCGCATTCATCTTCAACCAACGCATCACGTACGAGATCGCGAACCACTTCACTGCGGTTTTTAGCCAAACCACGACGCGCTACAAGATGATCGAACTTCACCAGTAGATCTTCCGGCATAGCCACCGAAAAGCGCATCAGATCATTACTCATATAATCCTCGGTTTCAATCCTGGTTTTTGGTATTGCCGGACGCGCATTACACCAGGTTTACGGTTACCCCGCTAGCTACATCATCGTCGAGAGCATCCTTTGCTTCATCTAGTTCAGCACGCACTTCGTCAAGAAGAGCCATAACCTTATGCAACTTTTCTCCCGTAGCTTCAAAACCAGCATCGGCTGCCTGATGACCCAGATTGTGAGCCCAACGACGTTCCAGCTTAATATGATCATCGATTTGATCGATCATTTGCTCAAATTGACCTGTGTTGATTCCGTTCGTGCACATATGAAACCCCTATCACGCAGTGCCGCGTTATATTTGTAACCTCTATAGTCTCATTAGCGTGATGTCATTATCACGCTTGTTACGGCTTAATGCATCTGTATTATCATGCACATCGTAAAGCGGTGTTATTTTTTTCATGAATGGTATTACTCTTTGAGGTACGTCCAATGAATGTGTCGAATTTATCTCCATCACAAACTGCAAAACTGGGCTTATCTCCCTATGAGCAAGTACTCATGCATCAATTAGAACGTTTTCCTGGCATTATTGGAGGAAATCCCAATGCCCTCTTCTGCGTAGTGTCAAGCAATGCCTTATCCCCAGAGGCAAAACAAGCCCTTGATGCATCAGCTCAACGTTTGGGTTATTCGCTTGGTCAGCGGTGTTTCATGATTATCAACGAATCTGTTGACACCCATGAACTACCCCCACAAACCAGCGAAGTAGCAAGGGCGCTTGTCCATGGCATAGAAGCCATAGATCCTTTAGCGGTAGTCATAACCGACTATGACGCAGTAAGCCTGGCATCGGCCGGATACAATAAACCGCTTTCCCTGGAATCTCACGAGCAGCTTTTGGGGCGATCTTGCTGCTGCTTTAGCAACTTTACGAATCTGCTGGCAACACAAGAAGGCAAACGCAAAGCCTGGAAGCGCTTAAAGCGACTGCCCAGTCTTGTTAGGCCATGATGCACGGGCCTTCGGGCCCAGTTTTGTTAGACCACAGTGCACGCCTTCATGTCCAGTCTTGCTAAACCATGATGCACAGCCTTCAGGCCCAGTCTTATTAGACCACAGCGCAGGTTCCAATGCGTCCCGACATGTATTTTCTTTAATCTTGGCCTCTTTTAACCTTTGCACTCTTTAGTTTTATAAACCAGATTCAAACAAGGCTCATATATAGAAGCGGATAGGGATTGCCCTGTTCGTCGAAGTCTGTCCTTTTGTACACCCGAAAACCCATGCGCTCGTAGAATCCCTGAGCCTGCGGGTTTTGTTCGTTAACTGCCAACCGCTCTACTCCAAATTCTCTCATTCCATATTGGAGTAAACATCGCCCTATTCCGCGTCCTCTTTCCTCTGCGGAAACAAACAGCATTTCCAACGTGCCTTTTTCAACCCCCATGAAGGCCACAGGATAACCCGCATCATCTTCTGCAACCACCAAATGAGCAACCCCGCTCAACGCCTGTGGGACATATTCTTTAATCTTTTGAATTTCACTCTCTGATAAAAACAGGTGAGTTGCCCTAACCGCACTTTCCCACACCAGTACCAATTGATGTATTAATTCGGGCGTCCTATCCGCTTGCGCCACTAGCTTTATGCTCTGGTCCGCTTTCACTCGCCGCTCCTTGTACGAAATGAATGTCCTTTTCTCTGAGAGGGAAATCTTAGAATGTTTATCGCGCTGTGATCAACCCTTAGCCCCTGCGTCCTAGCTCTCGCCATAATTTCCCTGTTCACAGGCTTTGCAAAAGACTTTTTGCAAAGCGAATTCCCCACCAGCAGTGCCGTGTCAAAGCAATTGGGTGGTAAAGTCTTTTGCGATTTGTCACATTTCCTACAAGAAGAGGTTACCTATGGAGCTTGGCAGAAACGTCAAGGAGTATCGAACCCGACTAAACATGTCCCAAGAGCAACTAGCACAAGCGATATTTGTGTCGCGCCAGACTATTTCTAACTGGGAAACCGATCGCACCTACCCCGACGTACAAAGCCTTCTTCTCCTTAGTAATGTCTTTCAGACAAGCGTTGATGAACTGATTAAAGGAGATGTGAAAACAATGAAAGCGGTTCTCACCAATGAAGCAAAGAAGCTCAACAAGGTTGCACTGATTATGTCCATCTGTGGAGTGACAGCAGTTATCTGGGCACTGGCAACTTCGCTTATGAATATGGACTGGGCAGTGATTTTAATTCCTTGCGTCGTGCTCTTAATTCCAGCCGTAATAAGTGCCGGTCTGGCAGAGAAGATAAAGTTTGACAACAAGCTTTATACCTACCGCGCCGTCGAGGCGTTTATGGCGGGAGAAGACCCCGACATCACCAACGAAAGAAATCAGAAGGCCGGAAGAATGTGGTTGGGCAAACTCGCGGCGAAAACTGCCGTAGCAGCAGCCATTGGCTTTTGCTGTGGATGGGGCCTTTTCAGCATTCTTAGCAAGCTTTTAGGTTAGTGCGCATAAGGGCGTAGCTTTCCTGGCCGGCAAAAAGGATTTATTTCGTGAATCAACACTGAGCAATAATTCGATCATTTGAACTGGCCTTTTTCATTTCCCTTGTATGAGAATACTAATTGTATTTTTATACTGCGATTGATCATGAGCATTCATCGAACGCTTGCGTATTTGGGAGATGAACCACAATGAGCACTTTCCTTAATGCTGGCTCAATGATGATTGTTTTATTCATCACCGTAGCGATAGGCTATTTAGCTCGAAAAATTCATTTGGTAAACGACACTTTCGATGACACCCTATCGAAAGTGGTCATGAAAATTACTTGTCCTGCGGTAGTGTTAGATTCCGTATTAAGTAATTCCAATCTTCCTGAAAACACCGTTATTTGGCAGATCTTAGGGGTATCTTTTTTACTCTTTATTCCTGTTGTTGCAATTGCGCTTATAGTTCCACGGTTCTATAGAATTCCAGCAAAACAAAAAGGAGGCCATGAGTTCACTATTGCGTTTAGCAATGTGGGACTTGTGGGATTTGCTGTGTGCGATGCCATTTTAGGAAGCGATTCAATACTCTACCTTGCCATCTACAACATCATCTGCAATCTAGTTCTATTCAGCGTAGGAGCCTGGATGGTTTCCCGGTCTGGCACCGTAAAGCTGTCTAGAAAAGAACAGCTGAATTACGTCAGGAAAAACCTTGTCAGCCCCATTATGGCAGCGTGCGTTCTTGCGTTGATTTTTGCTCTGTTCCACATAACCGATTCAGGACCAATAGGACAAACATGTGAATTACTTGGCGCTATGACCCCTGCCGCAGCCATGCTCGTTATTGGCTCGACGTTAGCTAAGTATGAAATTAAATCCATGGTCACCAGCGGCTGGGCTTACATTACGACGTTCGTACGTCTTTTGGTGATCCCAGCTGTTGTCTATTTTGTAAGCAGCTTCTTTATCGCAGATTCCTATGTGGTGGCTTCGCTGGTACTCATTAACGCTATGCCCGCCGCTATGATGGGAACTACAATGAGCATCACCTATGGTGGCGACTTAAAATCTTTAAGCCAAGGAATGTTTCTCACCACAATTTTCTCTGTCATCACTATTCCAATCGTGACAACCTTTATTATGTGACAGCACGATCCAAAACAGGAGGGGCTTATATGCGCAGTAAAGAAGCAGCAGATCTTGCAGGCGTTACCGTGCGTACCCTTCGCTATTACCATCAACGCGAAGTATTACCCGAACCCCCGCGTCAGCAAAATGGATATCGCAGTTATGGCATGGTTGATGTGGCGCGCGTGCTGCGCATCAAGCGCATGGCATCTTTAGGGCTATCCCTCGATCAGATAAAAGCAATCCTTTCCAGCGAAACCGAACAAAACGAAGCTGACACCGTTGCAATTCTCAATGAGCTTGACAGCGAACTGAGCTATCAGATTGAACAACTTGAAGCCAGGCGGCACATCATTGCGCAGCTTAAAGCTGAAGCATCGTCAGGCGCCAACCCAGTCATTGATGCATCACCACGCATAGGCAGCCACCTGGCGCAGCTAAAACAGCATGGATCAAACGAACTGTTCACACAGATGGAGCTTGCGCAACTGATGCTGCTTGACGAGCAAGCGGGAGGTCAAGATGCTCTAGCAGCGACCATGAAGCTCTATGACATGTTTGATCAATCTGATTTTATGGATAAATACGTCAGCATAAACAACGAAGTGCTTGCGCTACCCGCTGATGCTTCCGAAAAGCGTATTGAAGAGCTTGTTCAGCAAACGGTTTCATTGCTGGTTCCCCAGTTACAGGCCTTTATCAACAAGCATGGTACTTACGACGAAGAGGATGAAGAACAAGCATCACATCTTCGGTCTCTGATTGAAACCTACGACAACGAAGTGCTCAATGATGCTCAGCACCGTGTTTCACAGTTATGTGTTGAGCGTATAGCTGAAGAACTTGGTATTGCGATTTCTTCTCAGCTGAATTCTTGACCCTGACGCAACGTCATGGTTTTCAATGGCCCTACACACAACAGAAGGGATCATTGATGAACGATAAGGATTCAAAAGGGCAATCACAAGAAAAACTGCCTCTTGATATGCCCATGATAGGTCCTCTTTCGCTGCGCTTTCTTGCTTCGAGTGGTATTTCACTGTTAGGAAATTCGATTGCGGGCGTCATTTTGCCACTTGTTATGTTAGCCACGACAGGCGACGCTCTTGCTGCGGGATTGTTGGCGCTGATTTGCATGGTGCCTCAGACCATTGCCGGTGTTTTAGGCGGCGCCTTACTGGATCGCATCAACAGACGCGATGTGTCCGTGCTTTCTGACATTATTTCTGCTATTTCAGTAGCTATGCTGCCCATTATTGACGCCACCGTAGGGCTTAACTTTGGGTGGTTTGTTCTGTTTGGTCTTTTAGGCGCTCTTGGTGATGTACCCGGAATGACTGCACGTGATTCCCTTATGCCAATGGTGTGTGAACGCGATAGCGTAAGCATGCAGCGCTTTGTTGGCGTATGGCAGTCGGTAGAAAGCCTTATGACAATCATAGGACCGGCTGTAGCGGCTTTATGCATTAGCTTTACTGGCGCAACAAACGCCCTCGTTATCACTGCGGGCACTTCGGCTTTAGCTGCAATAGTTACCTGTACTATTCCCCGTTCAACAGGAAGGGCACCACAACAAAAGATGGCTGCCTCTCAAAACGCAGCTAGGTCTCAAAAGACAGCTGCTTCTCAAAAGGCGGCTAGTTTCCAAAAGACAGCCGATTTTCATCCTGTACGTATGGCACTGAATGCCACAAAAGATGGCCTCAAAACACTGTTTGCTTCTGACCCCATTCTAAGAACATCGATGATCTTTACGCTCTTGATCCTTGTGGCAATGGGTGGTTATCAGGGATTGTTATTGCCCGTTCACTTTACGCTTATTCAAAGAGCCGATCTGTTAGGATACGTTCTTTCTGACATGTCGGTTGGTATTTTAATCGGCTCGCTTATATATGCGCATCTTGCACCTAGGATGTCGCGCCGTAGATGGTATTGCTGCTCTCTGGTTGGCATGATGGTGGGTATGACGGTCATGTCGCTTTTGCCACCTTTTCCGCTCTTGTTAGCGGGTGCAGCCATACTCGGTTTTTCATCGGGCCCGTTTTCCGCACTTTTAAACTTTAAAGTATTCGACCTTATTCCCGATGAAGTACGAGGGGCTAGTCTGGGAACTCAAAATGCCCTCATGCTTGTGGTGGCTCCTTTGGCAGTTTTCGGAACATCAGTGCTGGTAACCGTTTTTGGTGTCGAACATGCGGCTATTATACTTTCAGGTATCTGGGCGGTATTTACGCTCTACGCCTTGTTTGCAAAAGCCATGCGCAATCTGTAATAAAAAGGCCGAAAGGTCCAGGTTCGTCTTGATCGAATCCATCTGGACCACGGCCGTCTGAACTACGCCCATCTGGACCACGGCCGTCTGAACTACGCCCATCTGGACCGCGTCGGTTATTGTAAAACCCAGCATCCGCTTGGCTGCTTACGAACCGGCATACCGGTATCATTGCAAGCATAGGCCAGTTATATTTACTGACATGAGTTACCTAAGTGATGCACTGTACGGAGGACTTTCATGAAAGCTCTTTCCCTGACACCCGATTGGGCTATTGACGTTTTGCTGGGCTACAAGATGGTTGAATGCCGAACCTGGAAAACCGATTATCGCGGTCCTTTGTTGATCTGCGCTAGTTCTCAGGCATGGCCTGGCAGCATTGCTAAACACGCGCTTTGTGTTGTTGACCTAGTAGATATCGTTCCCTTTGCGAAGAAACACTTAAACGCAGCTTGCATGGACGCAATGCCAAAGCCGGGCAGCTTCGCTTGGATTCTAGAGAATCTTCGCTGGGTTAAACCTTTTGAGGTTAAAGGCAAACTACACCTCTACGATGTTCCTGACGAAAAAATAGAGTTCATTCCTGCCGAAATAGATAATGCCACCGCCCTAAAAACCTACTATGAGCCGCTGATGACGTGGAGCAATAGAGAAATAAAAGAAGAAGAGGTGCGCGCTTGGTGGAACGACGAACTTGAAGCGCAAAGGCGCATGTTTGCCGAGCTCAGTGAAGAAGCGCCCTCTCTCAAATCTGAAGAAACGAGCGATACGCACAACAAGGACGAAAAGAGCGCCAAGAGCGATAAGGACGCTAAGAGCAGCAAGAGCGACGAGTGCGATCAGAACGATCAGAGTAATCAGACCACTAAGACCACTTCTCCTAACGATGTTTTGCAGATCTCTTTTGATGAAATCTGCAAAACAATGGAATTGGTTTTAAGAGAAAAAGGCGCACTATCAGCCAAAGACCTTATACGTGCTACCGCAAGGAAATGCGGCTACAAACGACTGGGTTCACGTATTGAAGAGGTTTTTAACAATCACCTTCGCGAAGCGGTAAAACAAGGAATATTTACCGAACAAGGCGGCATAATTCTACTTTCGTTTGGTAAGCCTAGCCCTAACCTTCACAACTGAAATCGAGCTGATTATGTGTACCAGATTTACGCCCCTTAGTCATACTGAAGCACAATCCGTCCTTGATTCGCTCTACAAAACCGGAAGTGCTCACATACGCAATCAGGACAGCGCCGGTGAAGCGGCAGATGCTTACCCAGGAACAACAGTACCTTTATTTGTTCTGGGGCCAGACAACAAGCTTTTCACTCAAGCTGCTCGCTGGGGATTCGAATCTGACCACCTAGGCAAACTGCTTTTCAACACGCGCATCGAAACAGCCTGCCAACAATATCACTCACAACGCGGCATGTGGGCACGTGCCATACGGTCTGGTCGCTGCCTTATACCAGCACGTGCCTTTTTCGAGAAAAACGCCAGCGACATTGCCTTTAGCGAAAAAACAGGCAAACCGACAAAGCGGCTCTATCGGATTTCGCTCGTAGGTACCAAAGCTTTTCTGATGGCAGGAATTTATGATGAGGGACATTTTTCGCTTATTACCACTGAACCGAATAGCATCATGACGCCCATTCACAACCGTATGCCTTTGGTACTTGATGCTGGAGAGTCCCACATCTGGTTAAGCGATAACTTTGGATCCCTTGCCGACAGAAGCAACGTTCAACTTACAGCACAACCTGCAGATTAAATGAACGCTGTATCCTGTTCGTCATCGCGGAATACGGCCAATTCTCAATTTCTTACTCACGCAAGCGCGCCTAAATATCAATACCTTGCAAGTAATCGGTTGTCTTACTGTATAGACTGCCCGTGCTATTGCCCTTAATGGGATCCAATAGGGACAGCACTTTTTTGATATTGTCCTCAAGTGCGCCTACAAAAAGCACCACAAAAGGATAAGGATCGTCATTGAGTTGAAAAGCACGAATGGCTTGTATATAGTCCTTGCGCCCCGTAGCGTGAATATCGACAGGCACATAATCATGTTCCATCAGAATATAGTTCGACAATATGCGGCCTGTACGACCATTCGCATTTATAAAAGGGTGAATGCTTTCAAACTCAAGATGAAATAGCGCCGCAACAATTGCTGGGTGACGTTTGGAAGCAGCCACCGAAGACAATAAAGACGCCATGCGTTCAGGAATGTACTGAGCAGGACATAGATCGAAGTCTGTGCCAGTAATCTCTACTTCTACCGTGCGATAGCAACCCCGCGTTGCAGGGTCTTTAGCATCCTCGTACATAAGCTTGTGGGTCTTTAGCACAATGCTTTCACTGAGCGTAAGATTCTTAGCAACACAAGATAATACGTAGTCAAGTGCTGCCTTTGCCCCTTTCGCTTGAGCTATTTCTTCCGAGGTTGCATCAACGTCCTCAACTCCCTCAAATACCAACGCAGTATCCCCTAAGGACATCGTTGAGCCCTCAATAGCATTTGAGTTATAGGAACTAGCAACAGACCACGACTTAATAAACCGCTCGTAAGCATCAGGATATTGGTCGCGCAATACACGCACGCGCTCCTGCAAACGGTCAAGTTCCGCAAGGGTTGCATCAAGAGTATGTAGCTGAGTAAAGCTCATATAGACCTGTTCACATTGTTGCCCGAACGAACATCATCGAGAACCTTTCTTATAGCTCTCGACAATATCATTAGATCCATTGACTGGATTCCTCTTTTGTTATGAAATCAATGATTTAGCTACCCTATAAGCAGGTTGACCTTACCCAGATAATCTACGAACGCATCAATAATACTTGCGGTACGAACCTCAATATCCTGCTCCGTGAAGTCTTCGTGAGTCTCTGCCAGCTCGACCAATTCGCGTATTTTTGTCCCTGGGCGAAACTGTCCCTTTACATCCTCAACTAATCGAAGGCATAAATTAATGAGCACGGCAGAAGCCGTGCTCAAAAGGGAGTTCAGTTGAACGCTAAATACATGGATAGGGTAATGATTTTGTCTATTTTTCCCAATAGTTTTAGCTATGCCTTGGTTTTTTCAAGTTCAGCCAACATCGTGTCAGAAAGACCGTTGGTCTGGCTTGAAATGTCCTTATATAATGCCTGGACATCATTGTTGGCAAGAATATTGTCGAAGAAGGACTGATCATATTCAACAACTTCCATTCCGCCATCAGTTAAGGTTTTAATTTGCTGCTCTTGCAACTCAATCATTTTTGGTTGCATTACTTCAACCGACTGCTGGAAAGCCTGATTGAGAGCATCTTGGTATGCGGGATCAAGAGAATCCCATGCCTCTTTATTGATGGACATATTATTGATATAGATAATGTGATTTGTCATTGCTAAATATTTTTGAACTTCCTGCAAACTTGCACCAGCACAAGTGTCAATACCATTTTCCTGAGCGTCTACCGTGCCATTCTGAAGCGCAAAGTAAACCTCGGCCCAAGCAAGTGGCGTCGGTTCGGCACCAATTGCTCGCCAAAATGCCATGTGGTTCGCATTTTCCATGGTGCGGATTTGTAGAGCCTTAAAGTCATCAATGGTGTTTAACGGTTTGTTTGAAGTAGTTTCACGATAAGTTGCGTTTTGCAACCATCCTAAATTATGGAGTCCTGCCTCTTCGAAAGATGTCTGCAATCCATTGGTAAAATCGTTGTCGCCATTTACTACTTCGTTAATCTGGGACCCATCATAATTGGTAAAGGCCATTGGTAGATCAAATACTGCAACTTCTGGGATAAAAGAAACCATCGGCGCTGGTTGGCAACTTACAATCTGAATATCATTGGATTGCGCTTGACGGATTAGGTCAGTATCTCCCCCGAGTTCACCAGTGCCATGGTAATCGATTGTCAGTTTGCCGCCGGTAATTTCATTAACCTGATCAGCAAACTCCTGACACCAAATATTACCCGCAGCACCTTTTGCTGCAGAATCTGCCATAAGTAAGGTAACTGGTTCGAGATCAGCATATTTGCTATCGACGTCAGATGATGTATCGGAAGAGTTACCACCATTACTGCATCCAGCGAGGCCGATTGCTAACATGAGCACTAATGCCGAAACACCAATAAAAGTTATTAACCTACTACAAACCTTTGATGATTTTGCGTGCCCTTTCATTTTTGATTCTCCTTTCGTAATCAAATACAGTCAAATTGCTTTCTTAATCTCGTTTTATTTACGTGCTTCCATGATTTCTGCTAAGCCTTGTACACGTGTCTCAAATTGTGCTTGACTAAATATACGTGGGTCTGCTTGGTCTGCATCAAAAGTGGTATAGGGTAATCCACGTGCTTGCTCTAGCTGACGCTGCATCTCAAACATAATGCCAACCCACGGCTTACAGCTACGCATCACATTACACAGCACACCATTGCAGTGATAATCATCTATCATTCCCAGGCGATAGTCTCTGCCTAGTTCAATGCCAGTAGCATTGTTTGTTTTTGCATATGCTTCACATAAGGTATAGAGGTCATTGAATGTCACCCCATAATTGCCACAATAAGGTGTGCCTACGAGGTTGATGCCATTTCTGGCCAGAGTTTCCGAATTGCTCCGCAAGTAAGGCCAGCAGCATAGTCCATCAAATAAAATGCGATGCTGTTCTTCGCCTTTAAAAGTGCTTTCCCCTGAAGCAATTTTTTCTTTGAGTTCATCAATGTACATGCGCAAAACTTCGGTGGTTTCTTTGCGGCCCCGCGCAATAACCATTAAGGCCAAAAAATTGAAAGCATCGAATCCGCTTACAGGAGATGGAACCGTTTTGCCCATTAAATCAAGCGCCTCTTGGAACAGGCGGCCATTTTCGGCTGAAATGTCCATGACTTCCTGGAACTTGTCGTAGTCAAAAACTGTGCCAGTTATTTCTTCGAGCTGTTCGACAATGCCTTGAACTTGCTTTTTTATATAAGTTATTTTGTCTGCCTTGTAATAACTATCAGTGTTGTAAGGCACGTCAAACATAATAAAAGGAATATTTAATTTCCATGCGAGGTTTTCATACCACTTGATAACCGTGCTACAAATATTATTACCCACACATAAGAAATCAGGTTCAGGGATATCTAGTCCGAAACCAAAGTCTTCATCTCGCTCGATAAAGCCTAAGTTTATGCGAGCGTAAGAACATAGATCCATAGAATACCCTAAGCTTTCAGCTTTTTCGCAGAAAGGTATAGCTCCTTTGTGGGCGGCAACCGCAGCCGCATGATTTTCAGGGTAAACAATATTTAAATCAAACACTTCGAAGAGTTCTTTAATGAAATTTGATGTGGAATATCCCACCGGCTTGCCAGCCGCTTTGGCGTCACGAGCTTCTTGATATAGATCACCCGTAACTTCTTTCATGCGCGCACGAGCGGGACTATAGTTTTTGTTATTCTTATCAACCATACTTATCAACCCCCCTAACCAATCATTTCCGCAAAAGCTTGGATGCGCGTTGTGGCTTGCTCATTGACATGATCTTGTTGTGCAGTTTCTAAATACAGATGTGGCACGCCAGCATCAGAAAGCTGTTTCTTAATTACGGGATAGTCATATTCTTCTTCTTCGCAGAATTTTGTTACGTTAATAAGGACGCCATCAGCATTGCGTTTCTTTGCAAGGGCTACTAACGTTTCGCCACGCTGTTTTGATGGATCAAGCGCCACTGAAGTATTTTGGATATCCAGCCACACATGCGCCAATGATACAAAGGGGTCTACATTATTAGGAGCATCTTTTGCAAAACGAACCGATTCAGCTGTTAATACATCGCCAACAATAGATATATTTTCCTTTTCTAAATTATCAAGAAGAGGCTTTGAATCAAGCAGAATGCCAGTTGCCACTAGTTTCAATCCAGTAAACGAATCATCGGGAAATTCCCGCAGCTCTTTATTGAGAGATTCAACCATTTCTGTATGCACACGGACAGGAAGCGTTTGTGCTGCTTTATAAACCACGTGGCGCTTCCAAGGCGTAACTATACTGGGTTTCTGAGCCGAGACCTCGTCAAACTCTCTCATGACAGCACGCTGTTTGTTGTAAGCATTTATACTTGCACGCAAAGCTTTGTCAGTAATTTTATTGCCTGAAATTTCTTCTAATTTTTTTCTTACAACATTTAGTTCACTTAAAAAATAATCGAGTGCGGCAGGATGAGATCGATTGACAGGCTGAACCAAGCTCATGACCGGCATTTCTGGCTTTGCGAATTTCCAATTTTCTTCCAAATTGCGCAGCCCATCACAAGTCGTTGGAATAATAACTCCCGATAAATAATCGTATTCACCACGTAAAGCGCGCTCCATAAGCGTCACGAGAATAGAACAATAAAACGCCGGATAGTAACCATTAGCACGACTAACTTCTGTGTCGCCTCCCCATAGTTCAATGGGATACATACCAGCAGCATCAACCAATTCAGAGGGAGCAAAATATGGAATACAGCCTATAGCTTTTTGATCTTCATTTCTATATTGTTCAAACGTTGCCTGAGTATTGGCAATGGCTTGTGCAAAAATAGAAAATTGCCTTTCAATCCCAGAACGTAATGTTTCTTCATCGATTCTCATACAACACACCTCTTCTCGCCTTCCTTCTACTAGCACGGATTCGACTTGGCTTTTTGGCAGGCTTTCAGCGCTGCACCTATTGCACCGGCAAATTGACAGTCTCCCGGAACCGCAATTGGAGCCCCGATTTCACGCTCAAGAGCATGTACAACACCTGTGTTTCGAGCAACTCCACCGCTCATGCCAACGGGCTCTGTTACCCCCAAACGTCGAGCTAGCCCAGCTGTACGCTGAGCACATGAATTATGAATTCCCGCTACGATGTCGGGAATACTATCCCCTTCAGCTAAATGAGAAATAACTTCCGACTCTGCAAACACGGTACATGTCGAACTAATCTTTACAGGTTCTATTGATTGGGCATCAAGAATACCTAATTCATCAGTACTAGTTTCAAGAACACCTGCCATTACATCTAGGAATCTCCCTGTTCCAGCAGCGCATTTTTCATTCATAACAAATTTCTCTAGCGTACCTTGTTCATTGAGACTCAATACTTTTACGTCTTGGCCGCCTATATCAATAATGGTGCGAACGCCAGGAATAAGGTAGTTCATACCTAAAGCATGACAAGAAAGCTCGCTGATCTCTTCGTCAGCTTGTTCGAAACGTTGACGACCGTAACCTGTTGCAATGCAGTACGCTATATCCTCCCAAGATAAACCTGCATTTTCGAATAAGTCGTCAATTACACGTGAGGCACCACTTGTGCCTGTGCCTAATGAATAAAGTGCACGAGCAATGATGCGTTCCCCATCTTCAAGAACCACCGCTTTGCTCGACGTTGATCCTATATCAATCCCCAAGGTGTACATTACGATTCCCCTCGCTTCGTCGTACATCTAGTAGATTATTTTGTTGTAAGAATATTCGCCAATAAAAATACACAGATCTTTGAAACGAAGCACTATTAATTGTATCTATAGTGCCAGATAAATGCCTGATTTGTAAAAGTCCCTTTCAATTCCAACGCAGATAATGACGTTATCTATTGGGCATTCCACTGTAATCGGGGCGTGTGTATTTCTGGGCCTGAAAGTCCTTGAGCATTTCTATGAATTTACCTGCTGCTGTATTCGAGTAATCTGTTTTTCGATAGACCAAATATAAGGGGTAAAATCGTTCAGCATTGGTTTCCCTTAATGGCAAGATAACCAATTTTGGATTGATAGGTAAATTTGAATTCACGATAGTAAGAGCAACTAAACCATCGTCAATTACTTGTGCTCCCATTGTGACTTCGTCATCACAGTTTCTAATCAGATGCATTTTATCTTCTGGTGCATTGTGGTCGTTAAGAAATTTAGTTGCCAGATCCCCCACTGCAGTACCAGGACGATAAGTGACAACTTTTTTCCTTCAAGGTCAGAAAGCCTTATGTGTGGTTTTCCCGCCAACGTGTTGTCAGATCGCACTGCAACAGCTAGTTCTTGGTAAAAAAGCAAAACGCGTTCTGTATTGGGAATATTACTCGGGCCAACAATGAGAAGATCATAAAACCCCTCGTTAAACAGATCACTGAGTGACCCAGTAAATCCTTGGAATAATTCAAACTCAACATATGGTCCTTCTAATTCTCTGAAAGCCTTTATCGCGGCTGGTACATAATGAGAGCGAACGGACGCAACTGCACCGATTTCTATCTTGCCGGTTGTTTTTCCTTTGCGAAGCTTAAGTTCTTCGACTCCGACATCAAGTTCTTTTAAAGCACGCTCAACATGAACAAGGAACTTTTCTCCTTCTGGAGTAAGAACGATTTCTCTGCCATTTTTACGAAACAAATCACAGCCCAATTCTTCAGACAAAGTTGACATTGCATGAGACAGAGTTGGCTGCGTTATGAACAGGTCTGCTGCAGCGTGCGTATAGTGGCGTACATGGGCTAAGTGTTGAAAATATTTAAGTTGAGCTAGGTTCATTCGCACATTATCCTTTGCTAGATCTTTTTCTTTATTGTAATAAGTAGAAAAAGAAGTCTAGTCAAATGGTTGCAATGCGATAAGCACCCCGAGATATAAAGAGTCGCTTTTATCTTGTCTTTCTGCTCAACAAAGTGATCTCTCTATTTAGCTTAACTTTTGTCCTCTCGCACTACCATGCGCCATGTCTGTAGCGCCTTTTTCAATTGCAAGTTAACAAGTACTTATTAAGCATCTGGTTTGAATGCACAGACCCATGAATACTGAATGTTTCAGATGAAGGAGCGTTCGGTATGATCGTGATCAATCCAGTCAAAAAGCAACCTACGCGAATATAGCGTATGTGTACCGAGCAGATATTGGCTACCGGCATATCTGTTGCCCAATAGACAGAACTCAATAGACATTCTAATCCCGTGTTTATAAGTGGTTCCAGATCGGAAGAGCGTCGTGTAGGGAAAGAG
>UQDJ01000036.1 GCA_900539675.1 uncultured Coriobacteriaceae bacterium
CTTGCTGAGGCGTGAGGAACAAGCGCCTGAAGTACGCCTGATCAGATTGCTGGGGCAACATATCAAAAATAGCCCCACCGTTGTTGTTCAGTACCACGATAACTATGCTTGGCCTGCGCGATCCATCCTGTTCACGAAGGATCATTTCACTCTGCAAAGACAGTGCATTCAAATCATGCAGAAACGTTAAATCACCCGTTAGGTATACTGTCTGCGCAAATTCCTGGGCGGCACCCAGCGCCGTTGACGTCGTACCATCAATACCATTTAAACCACGATTTGCCAGCACCGTCAGGCGTTTGCCCCGCGTAAAGTAGCAAGAATCAACCGCACGAATTGACATGCTATTGCCGCTGAATAACAGCGATTCTGCCGGAATTTCTTCCAGCAGCGCCTGAACATAGGCCCCTTCAATCCGGTCATTGCGTGTGGAGGCATTGCTTATTGCGTCATCAGTGGACACATCGCTCTCTGTTTCGTCATCGGTGGACACATCGCTGTCTATTTCGCCATCGATGGGCTCGTCACTGTCTGATACGTCATCGGTGGACACGTCGCTGTCTGTTGCGTCATTGGTTATTGAGTCCTTGGCAGGTGTATCAACTCCCGCATCTTCTGCGTGAAGCAACCGTTCTGCACGGGCACGGTCAAGCATGCCCCACTCTTGAACACGTGTCGGAAGCGTAATCGATTCGTCGGGCAACTCATCGAAATCAAGAGACACCGCTTCAAGCATTGCGGTAACAAAATCCAATGGGTCCGCCACTACCAAGGTGGTAGTTTGCGAATTGAAATCGCGCGATTCAAGCGGATCCACCACAATTTGTGGCGGACGCATGGTTTCAATCAGTTGGGCAACCCGCTTAGATACCGGATAGCGACCAAAGCGCACCACCGCATCGAAGGGAGGTATATCATCGCCTGCCAAAATGCTGTCATAACCGCAGATGACGCCCGGATGACCATACGCACGCAACTGCGAGAGCGGATCGGCTAACAGAGGAGCATCGAAGCGTTCGCTGAACGCAAGCAATGCCTGGGCTTCGCGATCACGCCTTGTGTGATCATGAAGCGCTGCTGCAGAAAACGTACCTTCGCCCGCCAAAACAATGAAATCGTGATTCTCCAAATAACTAACCAGTATCTGGGCATCTGCATGCGAAAGTTCTCCTTCGCTGCGCACGATGCTCGGCAGCAGTTCGTGATCTTTGATACGTCCCGTTGAAAGTAGATGCTCTTCGCGGCAGTCAGGCACCAACGGCTCATCAAAGGCAAAATTGATATGCACGGGAGCCGATACATGGGTTCCTGGCGCTGCCGCCGCCACGGCTTCACGTGCCACCTGGCGAACATGAGCAATATAGCGTTCGCCTGCGTTAGGTTCGGGCATTTGAAAGAATTTGCGCACCGCGTCAGAAAAAACTTTCAGCTGATCGCACGTCTGAGGCGCGCCAAGCTGCTGCAAGCGCAGGGGCCTATCGCCGGTAAGCACCAGCAGCGGAACGCGAGATGTTTTTGCTTCCATGATGGCAGGATAATAATTCGCTACCGCTGTACCCGATGTACAAATGAGTGCTACCGCACGCGACGAAGCTTTTGCTAAGCCTAGAGCAAAAAACGCAGCCCCACGTTCATCCACATCGACATAGATATTAAACGTTGCACCTAGACGAACATGTGCCTCATAGGCAACCATTGCCAGCGGAGTTGATCGCGATCCGGGGCTTATAACAACATCGCGTACGCCAGCACGCATCAATTCGTCAAAAAAGGATCCTATATAGATCCCTAACTCTTGCTGCTTACCCATATGCCTTCCACCCTTCTAAATTTCGGGGGAGTTTATCGTTTCAATGCGCCCGGATCTAACTTACCCCGGCGCTTTGCGGTTTATTCGCCTGCCTCTGGAGCACTCATAGCACTCAGAATAGTTTTCAACTTCAAATCAATTTCGCTAAATTCTGATTCGGCCTTGCTGCCAGCCACTACGCCACAACCAGCATAGAGCCAACCCGCTTCGCCATCAAATACACCCGAGCGAATTGCAACCGAAAATTCGCCATCGCCCGCGCCATCAATATAGCCAACAGCACCACCGAAAAATCCGCGATTGTACGTTTCAGCATCGCGCAACGTCATCATAGCTTCGCCCACCGGCGTTCCCGCCAAGGCGGGCGTGGGATGCAATTGGCTTGCTAGCGACAGCAAGCTTCTACCCTCCATAACCTGTGCACGAACCGGCGTGTATAGATGCTGTACGTGGCGCAGCACCTTAACCGTGGGCTCTGACGGTATTTCAACGTTGTAACAGTTTCTGCCAAACACATCGCGCATGAAGCGAACCACATATTCATGTTCGCGACGATTTTTTTCATCGTTGAGCAAATCGTGTGCCAGCGCCAGCTGTTCTTCGAGGGATGATCCACACGAACAGGTGCCCGCCAAACACATGCTTTCCACGCAGGTTCCCTGCTTACGTACCAAAAGTTCCGGCGTGCAGCCACAGAAGAATACATCGCCATAGCGATACATGAACACGGTGCCTCGTGCATCACCGTCGATCAGATTGAGCAGTACATCTTTTGACGAAAACACTTCTTGCGCATCCAGACGAATGCGACGCGAAGGAACAAACTTTTCAATACGCCCTGAGGCAATGCGCTGCATGCCAATATCCATCACGCATTGCCAATCTTCGAACGAATCGCGCGTGAGCGTATAGGGAATACTGCGGTGTGTGCGCACCTTGGCTTCCATGGCATGGCGCTTAAAGCGTGCAACACGACCCGGATATACCGGTCCCAAACTGTTCACCTGCAAAAATGTGCCCGTTTCAGTTTGGATAAGCACCACCTCAGGCAGCATGAGATGTACTTTAGGAAAGGCCGCCATCATATCGTCAGTAGGTGCAGGGTTGGCCTCATCAAAGCGATTAAACGAAAAGAAAATAGGCTGCGTTGCCCCTGCGCTATTGCCTGTGGGCAGAGTTTCACCAGGAAAGCTTTGGACCAGATTGCCTTGAGCATCGATACCCTGCAGCACCACATCCACATCGCGAAGCGAAGGTACCGCGATACAACGACCGAGCCCCAAGTAACGATTTGTTCGTTGCTTGTCGTAATACACGAATTGATCGGTAAAGCCTTTTTGTAACACGCAAAAGGCATCGAGTACATCGGCATCGAGCGCAGTAGTATATGAAAAAATCTTGGGCATGAAACTCCTAGCGCCTGATCAATCCAGCTTCTCTTTCGCCTGATCCCACAGCACCTGCATTTCGTCCATCGATAGATCTTCGATGCGTTTACCCTGCGCCCACGCCGCACCTTCCATGAACGACCATCGATCACGGAATTTGCGACACGTTGCACGCAGCGCGTTTTCGGGATCAATCTTCAGTTTACGCGCAATATTGACCAGCGAAAACAGCACATCTCCGAATTCCATTTCCATCGAAGCGGCATTTCCCTGCTTGCAAGCCTGTTTGAATTCGCCTATCTCTTCATCAACTTTAGCCCACACATCGTCGATCGTATCCCATTCAAAGCCAGCCGAAACCGCTTTACGAGAAATCTTAGTGGCCTGCATCAGCGCTGGAAAGCTTACCGGAACGCTGTCCAAAAGTCCTGCCGGCTTTTCGCTCTGAGCAGCATCATCGGCATGTTCCTTTTCAGCCAGCTTGACGCTATCCCAAATGTCTAACACTTCGCCAGCCGAATGCGCAGCAGCATGGTCGCCAAACACATGAGGATGACGACGAATCATTTTTGCATTAACTTCGCGACAGACATCCGCAATGGTAAATTCACCCGTATCGGCCGCAATTTGTGCCTGCAACACCACCTGCAACAGAACATCGCCCAACTCTTCGCGCAAATGAGTTGTGTTGTGCTGCTCAATAGCATCAACTGCCTCATAGGCTTCTTCGATCATATTATGAGCAATGGAATCATGCGTCTGCTCCCTATCCCATGGGCAGCCGCCCGGAGCGCGCAGAGTCGTAATAGTGTTTACGAACGCAGAAAATTCATCGCCCGCTTCAGGACACGGACGACCTAGCATATCTTCAGTAGAAGCCATCGGCTACACCTTAAATCTTATACATGAACTGGAATACGTCTTCGCGTTGGATAATTACCTGCACACCCAGCGCTTCGCCTTCGTGACGCAGAGCTTCTTGAACCTCGTTGAAATCGGCCACATCGGTATTCAGATGAACCACCATGGTCATACTAAAAATGTCATCCAAAATGGTCTGACTGATATCATCAATGTTGGCACCTTTGTCAGCCAAAATCTTTGAAACCGCCGCAACAATGCCGGTGCGGTCTTTGCCCAATACCGAAATGACACAACGCATAAGGGGTCCTTTCACGGATAGCCGATTTTAGTGCTTCATCAACAGCGACAATGCTTCAGCACGCGTTGCCGCTCCATCGCTGCTCTTGAATATACCACGCACAGCGCTGGTGGTTGTTTTGGCGGAAGGCTTCTTAACACCGCGCATGCTCATACACAGATGCTCTGCCTCCATTACCACAATAACGCCCTGAGGATGCAATTCCTTCATCAAGGTATCAGCCACCTGGGACGTTAAGCGCTCCTGTACCTGAGGCCGACGCGCGAACACTTCTACAAGGCGAGCCAACTTCGAAATGCCACAAATTCGACCGCTTTTTGCAGGAATATAAGCAACATGAGCCTTGCCGAAGAATGGAGCCAAATGATGCTCACACATGGAATAGAACGGAATATCGTGCACGATAACCATCTCTTCATAGTGCTCATCAAAGGTGGTTTCAAACAGTTTGGACGGATCTTCGTACAGGCCAGCAAAACATTCCTGATACATGCGCGCCACGCGTTCGGGCGTCTTCAAAAGCCCTTCGCGGTTGGGGTCTTCGCCCACGCCTTCAAGAATCAGGCGAACTCCCTGTTCAATCTTTTCCAAATCCATACCAGTTTGTGCCATTGTTTGCCTTTCCCAATGCAGTTTTTACCTGCTGTAAGAGCTGTTGCTATAAGTCTAATTCCAACGAAACCGGACAATGGTCCGACCCGAAAATCTCCGGATAAATATGAGCCATAATCACTTTGTCGCGCAGCGATTCGCTTACCAAAAAGTAATCAATACGCCATCCCGCATTGTTAGCACGCGCATTAAAGCGATAACTCCACCATGAGTAGGCGCCTTCCAAAGTGGGATGCAGCGCGCGGAAGGTATCCACGAAGCCGGCATCCAATAACGTGGTGAACTTTTCACGCTCTTCATCCGAAAAGCCCGGATTGCCTCGGTTGGTCTTGGGGTTCTTAAGGTCTATCTCTTCATGAGCCACATTGAAATCGCCACACATGACTACTGGCTTGGCAGCACATTCATTCCCATTTGGCAGCGTTCCGCTTTCAAGCCCCTTGCACATATCCCGAAAGCAATCGTCCCATTGCATGCGATGATCCAAGCGTGCCAGTTCGGATTGCGCATTGGGCGTATATACGTTCACGAACCAGAAATCTTGGAATTCACAAATAACCAAGCGGCCTTCGGTGTCCAATTCGGGAACACCAATTTCATGCAGTACCTGCAGCGGCTCCTGCTTACAGAATACCGCTGTACCGGAATAACCCTTGCGCTGAGCATAGCTCCAGTATTCGTGGTAGCCAGGCAAATCCATTTCGATTTGGCCTTCTTGCAGCTTGGTTTCCTGTATGGCAAAAATATCGGCATTCAGTTCGTTAAACGCATCCATGAATCCCTTCTTCATGACTGCGCGCAGGCCGTTTACATTCCATGAAACCAATCGCATAGGTAAGCCGCCTTTCTCCTGTTTATCTATCACAACGGCAGCGCATGCGTTTCGCGCCACCCTCTTCACGATTACCCTCGGAACACCCAAGGGCAAAAAGGCTATCGCGAAAGCACCGCTGCCGTTTCGTCACGCACCGTTTCGATATGCGCCATTCTGTTACGCGCCGTTTCACCACTGGCTCGAACCATCAAGCAGATACGATGAGCTATTTCTTGCGCTTCTTTTCCGCCTTGCGCTTTGCCGCCATATAGCCGCGCTCACGCATAGGACGCAATTGATTGGAGTCAATGCGTACACTGATAAAGAAGAACACCCAGGCCACAACCATGATACCGATGGACAAAAACGGCTGCTGTGGCACCACAAGCGAAAGCACAATGGCAATGAGCATGCCACCCAGGCCAATCGCAGAATAAATCATGCGCTTCTTGTTTGCCGCCTTAAATTCGGGCGTATCCGGAACAAAGCGTTGGATAGCACGACGTTCAGCACGGTCGCTCTTGCGCTCCTCCTTGATTTCTTCTTTGGTTTGAGACTGCTTAGCTTCCTGTGCAGCTTCAGCCTTCTTTTCCTGCTTAGCAGCCCTCTTAGCCGCTTGAGGATCTTCCGTCTTTTTCGAGAAGAAACCCTTCTTTGCCGGCTTGGTAGGTGCCGTACGTACTGACGAAGCAGCCTTGGTCACCGGCTTAGCCGACGCAGCACTCTTGCGCGTAGAACCACCCTTGTGTTCGGTGGTGTAGCGCTCATTCATGGGGTTACGCTGACTCATTCCCTCTTATCTCCTTGGTGGTTACAACATAAGGCACGAAGCCCGGTACAAACGCAGAGCTCTACTGAGCAACAAACGTTTTGCCCGTGATCTTTTCGTATGCCTGGATATACTTTTCGGTCGTCTTCTTAATGATATCTTCTGGCAGACGCGGCGGATTGCCCTGGCGATCCCAGTTGGCGTTGAGCCAATTACGTACGAACTGCTTATCAAAGCTGGGCTGCTCTTCTCCTACCTTGTAGGTATCAGCTGCCCAGAAACGAGAAGAGTCGGGAGTCAACACTTCGTCGCCCAGAATAATCTTGCCATCATATACGCCGAACTCGAACTTGGTATCAGCAATGATGATGCCGCGCTCATGCGCATGTTCTGCAGCGCGGTTGTAAATCTTTAGCGTCAAATCGCGAATAGCCTCAGCATTTTCCTTGCCAATAATCTCTTCGCACTTTTCGAAGCTGATATTTTCATCGTGGTCACCAATAGCAGCCTTCGTAGAAGGGGTGAAGATTGCTTCGGGAAGCTTGGAAGAATTTACCAGGCCTTCAGGCAACTTAATACCGCATACCGCACCGGTCTTTTGGTAGTCCTTCAAGCCAGAACCAGTCAGATAGCCGCGAACGATGCATTCGATCGGGAACATGTCGGCCTTCTTAACCAACATGAAGCGGCCAGCCAATTTGTCGGCATAAGGCTGGAACTTTTCAGGCAGATCCTTAACGTCAGCAGAAATCAGATGGTTTTCTACCACGTCGGAGAGCAGATCGAACCAGAAGCAGGAAAGCTGTGTGAGCACCTGACCCTTGTAGGGAATTTCGTCTTCCAGAATGTAGTCAAAAGCAGAAATGCGATCGGACGCCACCAGGAGCAGCTTGTCTCCGAGGTCGTACAGGTCGCGCACCTTACCCTGCGCATCGGGCTTGATGTCGATTACTGACATGATGGTCCTTCCTATATAATTCCTTTACGGCAATATTTCGCAAGTTCTCATTATGAAACATCTTGTGCTCTTACGCACAAATTTGTGGAAATCTCTACTTCGCACCCTTCTTTTATGTGCATAAATCATGCGCTCCGTGGGCTTTTTGGAATTACAAGAATCCCTATTTTGCACCCTTCTTTTGGTTGCGACGATTGTGCGTGTCTTCGGTATACAGCGGAATATAAATGGTGAAGCAAGCTCCTTCGTTTGGCCTGCCCTCAACGCGCACCCAGCCGTTGTGCTGATCCACAATTTCTTTTACCACCGAAAGGCCAACACCCAAACCACCCGTAGAACGAGCACGCCCTGCGTCAGCGCGCCAAAAGCGCTGAAATACCATCTTTGCATCTTCAGGCGTAAGGCCAATGCCGGTATCCTTCACAATAATCTGGCCCATCAAATCGCCTTTGCGCGCCATGACAGTGATGGTGCCGCCCTCAGGTGTATAGCGCACCGCATTCGAAATCAGGTTTGCGGTTGCCTGACGCAACAGGTCAGCATCGCCAAACACATACACATGCGGATCGCACTGGAATTCAAGTGAAAGACCCGCATCATGAATATAGGCCTGATGCGTTGCCACTACCGCAGAAAGCATTTCGGTAAGATCGAGTTTCCTGCGTTCAATCGGTTTGGTCCTGCTTTCCAATCGGGAAAGCTTGAGCACGGCATCCACCAGACGCGATAAACGCTGCACTTCGGAATTCAGTGTTTCCAAGCGCTCAACATCGGGCTTAAATACCCCATCAATCATGGCTTCAACGGTGGACTGTATTGCCATCAAAGGCGTGCGCAATTCGTGCGCTACGTCGGTAACCAAGCGGCGCTCCAGCTTTCGGTTCGATTCAACCGAATCAGCCATGAGGTCAAACATGTTGCCCAAACGTGCGATTTCGTCGGTACCCTTCATGCCAGTACGCGCTGAATAGTCACCCTCTTTGAGCTGCTTAGCTGCATTGGTAATACGCTTGATAGGACGCACCAAAGCACGGGCAAACACCGCTCCCATGATAACTGCAATGATGAGGGCAATACCGCCCGCAAAGATCATGGCACCATACGATTTATCTCTGAATTCGGCATCTGCTTTGGTGATGAGCGTTTCAGATCCCGGCACACGAACCGACACGGCACCAATCGGCTTGCCATCAACCATAATGGGCGCAACTGCCACATTTGTTCCCGACGCATTAGCGCTCTTCGAGCCAAATACCTTATCGCTGCCATTATCATAAATGACGGTGCCATCGTCTTTGCGCACCTGCAAATACACCGAATCGTAGAGCGCACTTGCCGATGATGCAGCTGAAAGAGCGCCACTATACCAATCCCCGTGTGACTGCTCGTAGCCTTCGGCAATAGATCCTGCTGCAGCATCGGCGATGCGCTGGATGTTGTCTCGCGTGTAATTCTGAAAATGCTGCTCCCATACCACCGAAAGCACAACGATGGATGACACAATAGTGATCAGTGACACCACAATAGACACCAGCATGACGCGCTTGGTAAATGAAATATTGAGTCCTTTTTTGGGGGGATTTTTGCTGGGCAATTCCCCCAGCTCATCTGTACCTTGAGGGTCGTAGGTCTGCTTCTGACGAAACACAGCACTTCCTTACTCGTTAGGGCCAAACTCTTGTTACTGCAATAAAAACAAGCGCCCCTCACAGCTAGGCGCTGATCCGGGACGCTTGCAACAACTACTTATTTCTTTCTTACGAGGCAACCGAAGCGCCCACGGTAAGCGCTAGTTATTCTTCGTAGGATCTTCGAAGCGGTAACCAACACCATGTACGGTGTGCAGCCACTTAGGATTACGGGGATTGTCGCCAATCTTAGCGCGCAGATTCTTCACATGGGAGTCGATGGTGCGCTCGTAGCCTTCGAAGTCGTAACCCAAAACCTTTTCCACCAGTTCCATGCGCGAATATACGCGGCCCGGATAACGGCACAACGTAGTGAGCAGCTTGAATTCGCTGGCGGTCAGGTCAACTTCTTCGTTGTTAACCAGAACCTTATGTCCCGAAATATCAATGGTAAGCTCACCGAATTCCATCACTTCACGCTGCGGTTCAGTATCAGAATGAACACGACGCAACAGGGCGCGAACACGAGCAACCAATTCACGGGGGCTAAACGGCTTAATCAGATAGTCGTCTGCACCCAGCTCGAGGCCAATAATACGATCCTCAACTTCGCCCTTGGCGGTAAGCATAATAATAGGCGTGCTGGAGTTGTCACGAATTACGCGGCACACGCGCTCGCCAGGAACGCGTGGGAGCATCAGATCGAGCACAACCAAATCGAAATGATGCTTAGAGAATTCTTCGAGCGCTTCCTGGCCATCGCCAACCGCGGTTACCCAGTAATTTTCACGCTCCAAGTATGCCGCAACTGCATCGCGAATGGCCTTTTCGTCTTCAACGAGCAGAATACGACGAGTATTTTCATTATTTGAAGTCATATTTGTACCTCCCAGTAGGCACCGTAGTGTTCTATGCTACGTGCTATCAGCGGTGCCGTCTAGCAATGCGACGCACTTTTTGTGCAGACGCCGCGTTTGAGTTTATTGTATCAATTAGCCATTAGGCATCCGCAAGCGATACCCAAATGTCACAATGTGCAACATATTACTGAATTTGTCTAATTTTATTTAGACAAATAGCAGAACCCATCCTAGGAGTTAACGTGCCCACGAAACGCAGACAAAATACCCCTGGCAAAACACCTAGACCATCCCGTAATTCTCGCGCCGCCCGTACAGGACGCGCCACATCCCATGCCGGGCACTCAGGATCACGTGCTAACTCCTTCAATTCAGCTCGAAAGCCAGCAGGTGCTCCACGTCACGGGTTTTCAACTTCGGGGCCCAAACAGACGGGCAATTTCGGCATGAACACCGCCAAACGCCCCAGCGCCTCAAAACAGAGTGGCTTTCCTTCCACCCCTTTGGCTTCTTCAGCGGTTACCGGTGGAAGCGCAAAAAATGCACGGCTGACGCCCCGCGTACTGCTTACGCGTCGCAACTTACTTATTGGTGCTGCAGCAGTTGGCGGTTTGGTTGCCGTAGGCGGTGGAGTTTCACTTGCCAGCAACGCGTTGAATCAGGGCGACGACAGTCAAACGACGTCTTACATTAGCGTTTCGCAAGATGCTGTCCAAACACAAAACGACTACAACTTAGTTACATATAGCGACTATGTAAAGCTGACCGGCACCTACAGCCTGCCCTATGGGTCGTTGGTATGGGCCGACAACGATACCGTTGCTGCCTGCCTGACACCAGGCGAAACCACCAGCCCGCTCTGTACGGTAAGCTTGTTGTATTTTTCTAGCGGCAATAATCCCACAGTGCTCAATGCCGCTCAGGGCGCCGATGACGGCTTTGAGATTTTCGATGTTCGTGCCAGCGAATCTGGTTTGATTTGGCTGGAGTCCAACACCTATGAATCGCAGTGGCGCGTGTACACCGGCGTCATCAATCAAGGAAGTGTTGCCAGCATTCAAAAGGTTGATGAAGGCGATGCCAATTGGTTGATGCCCTCTATAGCAGCGGTAGGTAATTCTGCTTTTTGGCAGCTCAATCCCAACCCAGAAGGCGATGCAGCAAACGAACGCGCCGTGGTAAAAGCATCTTCGTTCGGTTCAACGGATGCGCGCGAAGTGTTTTCTTCCAAACGCGCTTTCGCAACGCGAATTACCGCAGCCTCTGATGGGGTAGTCATTACCCCCCGTGCTGAAGACACCGGCGTGTACTACACACTGACCAAACTGAAAGCCGACTCATATGAAACGGTGGATCAAATGACCCTGCCCGCTTCAATGACCCCCGACATCGCCGGATACGGTCGCAGCGGTTTTTCGTTTGGATACAGCAACATCTACAACTACGGCGGCGGCATTGCGAACTTGGGCACCTATACCCCACGCAGTGCGGTCAACCCCTACAACTACAACAACTTGCAGTGGTTCCGCTTCAGCCGATCGCCTGTAACCGCTCCTTGCTGGAGTGGCGATTGGCTCATTGTGAAATCCACAACCGCTTTAAGTGGCATCCACTTTGCCGGCAAAGACTATTTCGCTATCGATGTACCCAGCGGTGCCGATACCTTTGGCGAACAGTTGGTATCTTCTGGCACCTGCGAATCTTTTGTAGGCTTGTCACAAATTCGTGACGATACCAATTCGGGTAAAGATCACGCACTGATTCGCGTGTTTACGCCCATCAATGACGCAGTGGGCGACGCTTTTGACCAACAAGGGTAACATAGCGCAACAACTGTTGTTATTTTGTTGCACATTTATGGTCAATTTAGGTTCATAGTAGTAGTGAACAATATCTAAATCATGTTGCGCTCAAGGAGCATGCCCTATGGCCAAAGCGACTAACCAACGAGCCGCGCTAACTAAAAAGATGGTGCAAGAAGGACTTTTGCGTCTGCTTGCCAATCAAGACATACGCACTATTACCGTCAGCGATTTAGCACGCGAATCCGGCATTAATCGCACCACATTCTATCGTCACTACGGCACGCCCTACGACGTGCTCAAAGAGCTCGAAGAAGATTTAATATCGGTCCTTTCTACCGATGATGACGTCATTGGGAAAATGATGTCGGGCAATACCGTAGAATTGCGTCGTTCAATCGAGCGAATTTGCTCCCACATCCAAGAGCATAAGGAAACGGCGCGCCTCATCATTAAAAATGATACCGACCCGCAGTTTGCCGCTAATCTGTTTCGCTTCCCTCGCAACCAGAAACTGGTCGAAAAAACCTTGCCTTCTCGCCTCAACGACGAGCAGCGCGCACTGGCAAGCACCTTTTTTGCTACCGGCAGCTATTGCTTACTGCGCCAGTGGATTATGGATGAATTGGAAATGACTCCTGCTCAAGTAGCGGGACTGCTCACCATGTGCATTCAGCGTGGCATGGAAGGATTGCGTTAAAGTCCTTATTTCTCGCCAACACACCCGTATAGTGCGTGTTTTAATCGTGCACACGATAGTTGGCGAGCAGCATTTCGCCTACCCCTTCTGCATTGGGACCATGTGTTCCGTGACCCTTGTCTAAGGCACGCAGTTGTTCTACTTCTTCTGCCGTAAGCTCAAAATCAAATAGGTCCAAATTGCTTTTAATGCGCTCAGGTTTTACCGAACGTGGCAATACGATGCAGTCTTCCTGAATTTCAAAACGCAGAATAATCTGTCCAGCATCTTTGCCGTATTTGTTGGCCAATTCAACAATGGTCTTATTGGTAAGCAGATCCTTATTTCCCTGACCCAATGGCGCCCATGCCTCCAGCGCCACCTGGTGCTTCTTTAAAATGGGGCGCAGGTGATTCTGTTGGAAGAGGGGGTTGTATTCAACCTGATTTACCGCGGGCATCGTGTCAAACTGCGGTACAAACGTATCCCATATTTCCGGAGTCATATTGCTAACGCCGATAGATCGAATCTTGCCGTCTTTTTGTGCCTGCTCAAGTGCGCGCCATGCACCAGGAACATCTCCATAAGGTTGATGGATTAAATAGAGATCTACATAGTCCATACCTAAGTTCTTAAGAGAAGTATCAAGCCCCTTCAGTGCAGGCTCATAACCGTGATCTTGCAACCACAGTTTGCTGGTGACGAAAATTTCTTCGCGGGGAATGCCACTTTCGCGAATAGCTTCGCCAACTTCTGCTTCATTGAAATAAGCAGCTGCGGTGTCAATATGACGATAGCCAGCCTTCAGTGCTTCAAGCACTGCCTTTTTGGTAGACCCATCGTTTGGAATCTGGAATACCCCAAATCCAATAACAGGTATCTTGTTGCCATCGTTTAATTCAATAGTCATTTGATCTGACATGAGAAACCTTCTTTCTGCCCATCCCTGAACACACTAGGATCACTACAATGCTTCACCATTAAAGCGTTGCACTTACTACAGCGCCTCACCGTTAAAGCCCCGTACTTAGTACAGTGTTTCACCGTTAAAGTGCTGCACTTAGTACAGCGCCTCACCGTTCAAATCATCTTTAACAAAGGTGCCTAAAAGCCACTTCACTACATCGAGGTTAAAGTGATCAAAAATGCGCGGGAATTTTTCGTCATTGAGCAAAGTAAATGCGGCCATATCATCTGATGAAAGTTCAAAATCAAACACATCAAAGTTTTCTTTCATACGCTGCTTATGAACCGTCTTGGGAATGACCACAATATCTTGCTGTAACAAGGCGCGAAGAATAACCTGAGCTGGTGTTTTACCGTATTTTGCGCCGATCTCTTTCAAAACGGGATAGTTGAAGATATCGTTTTGACCTTCGGCGAATGGAGCCCAAGCTTCATGCACCACACCAAGGCTTTCCATATTTTCGTGTGCGCGCGCCTCCTGACGGAAAGGATGAGTCTCAATTTGATTTACGGCAGGAGGGACTTCAGCTAAACAAGCCACATCTATCAGTCGTTCAGGATAAAAATTCGAAACGCCAATGGCGCGTAGTTTTCCTTCGCGATACGCCTCTTCCATAGCACGATAAGCTCCTGGATAATCACCCATTGCCTGATGAAGCAGCATCAGATCAATGTAGTCGCTACCAAGACGCTCTAGACTTGCGTCTATCGATGCTTTAGCACGCTCATAATTCATGTTGGTAACCCAAATTTTGCTTGTGATGAACACTTCATCGCGTGCTATGCCGCTTTCGCGAACTGCAGCACCGACGCCCTCTTCGTTGTCGTAAGCTTGCGCGGTATCTATCAAGCGATAGCCCACTTCGAGCGCGTCAGAAACGCAACGCTTCGTGTCTTGTGGAGGTGTTTGATATACCCCAAATCCCAGCATGGGCATTTTGACGCCATTGTTGAGAGTTTTATATAGCATACGCCCTTCTTTCACCGGTCGATATGTTGCTTTCAATGCATATTCTCATTGCTTATTACCTCGTAGTAAAATGTTGTTTCAGCAATTTCTTATGCGTGAAGCGCATATAGAAAGAAGGACTAATGCGCATGTGGTAACCCGATATCACAACAACACACCATCTGGTTTCCCATGCCATGGAAAGGCAAGCCGGCAAGAGTAATGCTAGAAGTGCTCTCAGAAACAATTGCAAAGACAAGCCGGCAGGGGGCAATCTCACGAGCAGTATTAACAGCAATTTCAGGAGCAATCAGTGGAACTTGAGCAGCTAGAACAACTCATCGCTATCAGCGAAGCGGGCACCATCAGTGCCGCTGCCACGCAACTTCATATTTCCCAGTCGGCACTTTCTCGTTCCATACAGCGCTTGGAAACTGATTTAGGACAGTCTCTCTTTGACCGAGAAGGCAAACGTATCCAACTCAATGATGCAGGAAAACTTACGTTAGGCTATGCACGCGAAATAATGCGTGAGGTAGCACATTTACACGATGCCCTTGATGACTTTGCGCTGCGCCAGCGAGCACTACGAGTGGGAACAGTTGCGCCTGCCCCTCTTTGGCGCCTTACCGCCCTCACCATCGAACGATTTCCTCAGATAGTGCTGACTTCACAGACCTGCACTGAAAGCGATCTTGTACGAAAGGTGCTGGATAATTCAATCGATTTAGGAATTAGTATCACACCGTGCGGATTGCCTCATGTGCGATGCCATAATTTCATGTCCGAGAGACTCTCAGTTTCTCTCCCGCAGCAACACCCACTGGCACAGCGCAGCAGTCTAAGCGCACATGAACTGGATGGCGAGACGTTTTTGCTCTATCAAGGCATTGGCTTTTGGCAGACGTTCTGTGATACCCATTTCCCACATTCCAAGTTTATCGTGCAAGAAGATCGCAACGTATTCACCCAGATGCTTCCAACCACACCTTTGGCTTACTTTATTTCAGATATTCCATCGTTGTATATCGAAGCGCCCAATAGATGCATTGTGCCTTTGCGCGATACCGATGCCGGAGTGGCATACTACCTGTTGGCCAATGACCATGCCCGCCCTGAGGCGCTTGCTGTATTTGATTGGGTAGCCAAACACAGCACCACCATATAGACAACCATATAGAAAACCATACAGAAAAGCCTATAGAAAAGCCGCCCCTCACGTATACAACCATGAGAGACGGCTTGAATGGCTTAGGTAGCTTGAGCAACCCGGATGACTTAAGTAGCTTGAGTGGCCTAGAACTCCAGCTCCTGCAGACGATCGAACACAACGTCCTTGCGCGTCAGGAAGTCCCACGGATCAAAGATTTCATCCAACGTTTCCTTGGACAGCTTCGCTTCAGGGTCCGCCTCCAAACGCTCGCGATACGTTGGACCATCAACAGCATTCTGAATATCTGCCCAAACCTGCATTGCATTGCGCTGAACAATAACATAGGCATCTTCGCGCGTAATGCCCGTCTGAACCAAAGCCAGCAATACCTTGGAAGAGAAAATCAGGCCCTTGGTACGCCACAGGTTGTGCTCCATCTTTGCGGGATAGGTCTGCAAGCCATCCAGCATCCACTGCATCTTGCCAAACATATAATCCAGCGCAATGAAGCTATCTGCCAGAGCAACGCGCTCTGCACCGGAGTGAGAGATGTCGCGCTCATACCACAGCGCCACATCGTCAAGCGCTACTTGGGCGTTTGCCTTAACCACACGAGCCAAACCACATACGCGCTCTGCCGTAATAGGATTGCGCTTGTGAGGCATAGCAGACGAACCCTTCTGGCCCTTAGCGAACGGCTCTTCTGCTTCGATAACGTCAGACTGCTGCAGCAAGCGAACCTGCATCGCAATAGATTCAAGCGTAGAAGCCGTTACCGCTAAGGCAGTCATGGCCTGTGCGTGGCGATCACGTGCCAAAACCTGGGTTGAGAGCGGATCGGGCGTCAGGCCAAGCTTGTCGCAAACAAACTTTTCAACAAACGGATCAATGCTGGAATACGTACCTACGGCACCAGAAATAGCCCCAGTTGCAGCAACCTTGCGAGCTTCCTCCAGGCGCGTCTGTGCGCGCTTGAGTGCCCATGCCCAAGAACCAAACTTCATACCAAACGTCATCGGCTCAGCATGAATGCCATGAGTGCGGCCCACGCACAGCGTATTTTGGAATTCGAAAGCACGGCGCTTGCAGGTTTCACCCAGCTGCTTAACGTCCTTCAAAATAATGTCAATTGCCTGGGTGATCTGATAAGACAGAGCCGTATCACCCAAATCCGACGAGGTCATACCATAGTGAACCCAACGGCTTGGGGGCTCCCAACCTTCAGGAATGTCTTTATCGATGTATTCAGCCATGTTTGTGGTGAACGCAATAACATCGTGATTGGTAATCTTTTCAATTTCGTCGATGCGCTCAACCGTGAAGTCCGCATGATCGCGAATCCACTGGGCTTCTTCCTTGGTGATGCCAGACTTACCCAGTTCAGCCTGAGCTTCGCATGCCAACACTTCGATTTCTTTCCAAATTTCGAACTTGTTTTGAAGCTCCCAGATAGCGCCCATTTCCGGACGCGTATAACGACCAATCATGTGGTTTCCTTCCTGTTGGCTGATAGTTGAACACCTAACGGCGTCTGTATTTTATCAACTTAGCGAACATGGCGCACGCAAGCGCATTAAAGCGAACGGATGATTTCACGCGCATCAGCTATGCGGTCGGTATCCGCAGCAATAATGAGAAGATCCCCTGCACGTACCAGCGTTTCCTGACCTACCACTTCTACTTCATCGGCGTGCGATACCGCAACGAGACGAATTCCCTCTCCGAAATCGATATCTACCGCACGCACCCCATTGAAATTGTCGTAATGGCGCATAGGCGGCACCTTAATTTCAACCAGACCAACTTGATCGTTGGTCAGTGCCATGGCAGCACTCATGGATCCCAGCATGGCTTCTTCTTCAATCATGTGCGCAATAAGAGAGGTAGCCGAAACGCTTTCAATACCAAGACGGCGAAAGATGCGTAAGTTTTTAGGGCTATTTACACGAGCAATGCAACGGGGCACATCATAGACACGCGATGCAATTTCACAAGCTGCCAGATTGTCTTCGTCCTGACCGGTTGCCGCCACAAATACATCGGCAGTAGCGGTACCCGCATCTTCTTGGACCGTCGTAGAACAGCCGTCGCCATGAATCACTAAACACGAGCCGCCCAACTGCTCAGACAGGCGTGTGGCCACATCTTCTTCTTCATCGACGATGGCTACCTGATTATCACTGCGCAAAAGCGTTGTAGCCAAATATGCGCCCAGCTTACCGCCCCCGACAATCACGATATACATAAGAGAGGTGTTCCTTTCAGTTCGGTATTACCGCACCCTAATTCTGCGCATACTTTGCCACGGTAGGAATAGCACTTTGTGCCACAACTGCCAGCACCGCATCACCGTGATACAGCACACTTTGAGGAGTGGGGATAGAACTCACCGTTCCATCTGCACGTTCGAATGCACAGACGCGCAGCGCATGACGACTCTCCAGGTCAGACACCTTAATGGATTTATATCCCTGATCGGAAAGATCGAGCGCAAACTTGAGCACTTCAAAATCGGAAAACGTCGCAATATGATCGCCAATGCCAGACGTGGCTTTCGAAAAGAGCTCTTCAGCGACAAGCGTTGTACCACACACATAATCGATACCAAGCTTCATATACGTGCGTTCGTGGGTTGCATCATAGAGGCGTGCTACCGCATGAGGCACATCGTAAAGACGGCGCGCAATTTCAACCACCATCAGGTTGGCATTGTCGTTCT
>UQDJ01000037.1 GCA_900539675.1 uncultured Coriobacteriaceae bacterium
TTCACACGGTAGGGGTCGCTGGTTCGAACCCAGTAGCGCCCACCATTTAAAACACAAGGTCAAAGGCTTGTTTTAGTCTTTGACCTTTTTTGTTTCTCCTGTGAAAATGACTCAGAAGCCTGAATTAAGCCCGAATTGAGTCCGCATAAGTCCGCATTAAGCCTGAATTGAGTCCGCATAAGTCCGCATTAAGCCCGAATTGTGTCACGGGAAATCCTGATTGTACGGGGCCCGATGCAAGCTGGCAGGACATGGTAGTCCCATACATGTACCTAATCGCGTACTAGATACTACTAGAATCTCTTCTATGCTCGATAATCGAGGAGAAGGGATGAGAAATGAAAAAGAAATTATTGGTGTTGCTGGCCTGTTCATGTGCCGCAGCTATGGCGTTATGTTTGGCAGGATGTAGCGGATCGGATTCTGGTTCATCGTCAACCGATTCTTCCAAGCAGGACTCTGCTCCTCAGGCACAACAGCAGTCTGGCCAACAGGAGCAGAAATCTCAGCCTCAAAAAGAAGTTACCTACGAAAGTATTCTGGATGACTATACGCAAAAGCTCAAAGAGCAGGCTCCCAAGTTAGTGGACGAATACAATAGTGAATCCCAGGATAAAAGTGGCGATATCAACGCATTAGCTGAACTGTCTAACGATAAAATTTCTGAGTTGGCTGAAACCTGCAATGATGGCATAGCTGAGATGGCTAAATTGCAGCAGAAGAATGGCGATGCTTACGAAACGTATGAAGACTGGGCGGGACAGCTTCAAGACGTATATACCGAACAGGCTGAATTAATAACAGACGCATACATGGATTCCGCTGCGTAGAGTGTGACTGCGGCGGTTGGTGCTATCAGTGGGCCACACAGCTTCCGGTTCGAACTGGAAGCTATGAGTTGAAACCACAAGTTCGATGTTTTTGCCAGAAACTTTTAAGCCAGAAACTGAAAAAGTTTCTGGCTTATTGTTTGGTGCTGCGAGCTTTATTGCCCAAAAGCTAACATATTGTGTCTTGATTATCGTTTGAAACGTATCACATTGTGCCTTGACGTGGCTATATTTGAATCCTACAGTGTTTTCGATGGACGATACCCCTGAATTTGGGAGGGGACCGTACCGAGAGACAATATGGTTCTTTCGCAGCATGTGTTTGCGTAATGCTTCTATTTACGCACGCCATGTTGCTATTTCGGTTATTGCTGCCAAATTGGTGGGTATCTTCCGGCTCTATTCACTGGTGAGTTTTCAGGAGGATCACTCAAGTGGCGCTAACTATTTCTACCTTTCAAAAATATCGTGATGAGCAAGTGCCCCTAGCAATGGTAACGGCCTACGACTACTCAACGGCTAAGTTGGTAGATGAAAGTAGCATCGATGGCATTTTAGTGGGCGACTCTTTGGGCATGACGATGCTCGGCTACGACAACACGCTAGCAGTGACAATGGATGACATGCTCCATCACACCAAAGCGGTCACGCGCGGTGCAAAACGTGCTTTGGTCGTTGCTGATATGCCCTATATGTCGTATCACGTATCGCTCCAGCAGGCTGTTGAAAATGCGGGTCGGCTCATTAAGGAAGGGGGTGCCCAAGCGGTAAAGCTTGAAGGCGGTGCTCCTTTCTGTCCTGAAATTGAAGCTATGACGCGCGCGTCTATTCCTGTCATGGGTCATTTGGGATTAACTCCACAATCTATCAATGCCTTTGGCGGCTTTAAGGTTCAAGGTAAAACTGAAGATACTGCACGCAAGATCATCGAAGACGCCAAGGCCCTTGAAGATGCTGGCGTTTTTGCCATCGTGCTGGAATGTATTCCTGCTGCCTTGGCGCAACTGGTCACTGATGCGGTGCATGTTCCAACGATAGGCATTGGATCTGGCGCCCATTGTTCCGGGCAGATTTTGGTGTATCAAGACATGCTTGGCATGTATTCGGATTTTGCTCCTAAGTTTGTTCGTAGATTTGGCGAGGTGGGCTTAGCCATGAAGAAAGGCTTTGATGCCTACGCTGCTGCGGTAAGGGATCATTCGTTTCCGGCATCCGAGCATACCTTTGGCATAAGCGAAGACATTATTGAGGCTTTGTGCCAAGACGAAGCACCGCATAAGGATGAGGAGTAATTCGATGATTGATGTTGTAGCTACTATTGCTGAGGTTCGCCGCTGCGTTGCTCAATGGCGCAAGGAGGGCATGACCATTGGTTTGGTGCCTACCATGGGGTATTTGCATGAAGGACACCAGAGCCTCATTGAGCGTGCAGCGCGGGAAAACGATCGTGTTGTGGTGAGTGACTTTGTAAATCCCACTCAGTTTGGTGCAGGTGAAGATTTGGAAAGTTATCCGCGCGATTTGGATCATGATGTTGCTTTGGCGGAAAGAGCCGGTGCTTCACTGGTCTTTCATCCCTCGGTAGATGAAATGTATTATCCCGATCGTAGTACCTCCATCCATATGGCAGATATCTCTGAAGAGCTCTGTGGTAAATCGCGCCCTATCCATTTCGATGGCGTATGTCTTGTGGTGTGCAAGCTGTTCAATATCGTGACGCCTGATCGTGCTTACTTTGGTCAGAAGGACGCCCAGCAGCTGCTGGTGGTACGTCGCATGGTGCGCGATTTGAACTTCAATATTGAAGTGGTGGGTTGTCCTATTGTTCGTGAAGCTGACGGGTTGGCAAAAAGCTCGCGCAACACCTATCTCAATCCAGAAGAACGCAAGGCAACACGCGTGCTGCACCGTGCGCTTACAGCCGGTCAAACACTTTGTGAGCAGGGTGAGCGCAATGCGGCGGTAATTAAGGAAGCAATCAAGGGAGTGCTTGGAACAGAACCGTTGGCTAATCCGGAATATGTTGAGGTGGTAAGCACGCAAACGGTAAAACCGGTCGATCGAATTGAGGGTGAAGTGCTCTGTGCGATTGCGGTTCGTATCGGCAAAACGCGCTTGATAGATAACTTCTTTTATCAAGCTTAGCAGTCTTATAAGAACGAAAAGGAGATAACACTCAATGATTCTCAATATGTTGAAGGGCAAAATTCATCGTGCGACCATTCGTCAGGCAGAGCTGAACTATGTGGGTAGCATTACGGTTGATCCAGATTTGTTGGATGCTGCTCATATCCTGGAGTATGAAAAGGTCCAGGTGGTTGATGTGAACAATGGCTCTCGTCTGGAAACATACACAATTGCAGGTGAACGTGGTAGTGGCATGGTGTGCTTAAACGGGGCTGCGGCACGACTGGTTCAACCGGGCGATACCTGCATAATCATGTGCTATTGTCAGATGACTGAAGAAGAAGCAAAAGATTATCGGCCCTATGTTGTGTTTGTTGATAAAAACAACAAGGTGGGCGAAGTGACACGCTATGAACATCACGGTGAAATTCGTTAGATGGTAGCCCAATGACCCGGTCTGTTGTGCAATCTGTATAATTGACCGGGTCATCGTGCGTTAAAATGCACCAATATAAAAACCACTTAAGCTTGTGCTGTTTTTATTGTTAAGCAGGCTATACTAACTCATCACGCAAACGACTTCGCATGCAGGGGGTATGCAATGATACGTTCTTCATCGGTATCGCGTATAACTCAGGTGCGTCATGTTTTATTGATTGTTCTGTTCTTGAATTTAACCGTGGCTCTCGCCAAGTTTTTTTACGGTCTGTTCACCAACTCTCACTCCATGCAGGCAGATGGCATTCATTCAGTGTTTGACTCTGCTGGCAATGTGGTGGGTCTTGTGGGCATTACGTTGGCGCTGCGCCCGGCAGACGAAGGACACCCTTATGGTCATTTTAAGTTTGAAACGTATGCCAGCTTAGTTATTGGTGTGTTGTTGATAGGCGCTGCCTGTGAAGTGGGATATAGCGCAATTACCTCGTTGATTTCCGGCAATCATAATGCTGATGTAACGGCATTTTCCTATGCCATCATGGTTGGTACCTTGGCGGTAAATGTGGGCGTTACGTATTTCGAACGCCGAGAAGGCAAACGTTTGAATAGCGATATCTTGCTTGCCGATGCAAGCCATACGCTTTCGGATGCCATGGTATCCATTGGTGTTATTGTGGGTTTGGTTTTAATTCAGCTGGGTTTTCCGATTGCTGACTCAGTGATGGCGCTTGTTGTCATGCTTGCCATCTTGGCAACGGCCATTGATGTGTTCAAGCAGGCTTTTGAAACGCTTTCGGATAAGGCTCGCATCCCTGAAGAGGACATCAAGAAAGTGGTTATGCAAGTGCCTGGCGTTGATGGTGCTCACCGCATTCGTACGCGTGGTACACGCGGGGAAGTGTATTGCGATTTGCATGTGCTGGTGGATCCGAATATGACCGTATCGCGTTCGCATCAGGTCGCCGATAAGGTGGAACTTGCTATCGCAAAGGAATTCCCTCAGGCGAAAGATATCTTGGTTCATATTGAACCGAACGATGATTTCCATCGTATTGAACGATACGATATTCACTAGTTGCGTTGTTTGCCCCACAGGTAACACACCATCATTAAAAGGGCGCTTCCCGCCGTAATTATTCCCAGGCCCCAAATGAAGTTTGGCCAGGGTAGAGTGGCAAATACTGTGGCAAAAGAGGTCAAAATGGTATAGCTAAAATTGGCCAACGATGAAGCTACGCCTACGCGGTTTTTGGGTTGATCCAGCAGGATGACAAATGCCATGGGGCGCACGATGCCTTCTGCCAGGGCGTAAGGTATAAATGCAACCAGAAAAAGCCAGGGCATCCAGCTGCCAATGCCGAACAACAAAACGGTAGAAATAAGAGTGCACAAAATAATAATGCGCAGGATGGCGGGTGCCCTAAAGTGCTTGGCAAGCCACATATAGCAATAGGGCGCTGCAATAGTCACCAAGCAGGCTGTGGCATAGATGAGGCTGTATTGGAAGTAATCCACCGCGAAGAAATCCATCAGGATATAAGACACCACGGCGATAAAGGCGAAGTAGGGGATACCAGCAACACCCATGAGAAGCATAAGTGAAGTGAATGATCGCTGGCTTAAAAGCGCTTTGATGCCTGTCCACATACCATAAACGCTGGTGGACTCGTCGGTGGTGGTGGGGGCAGGGGGTGTTAAACGTTGCGCGGGATGATGCGTTTCGCTCATCAGCAAAGCAAGCACAAGTGCCACTACAGAACATGCCGTTAAGAACACAAAGATGCCGCGCCAGTCGCTCAGCGAAAGAATGAGCGTGCCAATAAATGGTGCTAAAGCAGGCCCAATGATAATCGAACTTTGAAGTACCGTCATAGCCATCTGCAACTGTTGGCCCTGGTAGGAGTCTTTAATGAGAGCAGTACCAAGCGTAATAAGCGCACCGTAACCAAGCGATTGGATGATGCGATCAAAAACCAACACTTCAATTGAAGGAGCTATGACGCACAACAGGGTACTGATGACATAGAGGATGCATCCAATGCGTAAAACAGGGCAGCGTCCAAAGCGGTCACTCAAGGGGCCGGTAAGCATCATGCTGAAAGCGGAAAAGAAGAAGAATACAAACATGGTCAGGTTCAAGTAGCTTTCGCTGACATGAAATTCCTGTTGCATACTGGGAAGGGCGGGCACATACATGTCGATGCACATGATGACCATCAAATTGATGGTGAGTACCGCAAGAAAGAAACTGCGAGGGCCAAAGTGCTTCTGTTTGACAACGAGTTGCATGGATCTCTTTCGATGTTCTTCGATTGTGACAATACCGTTAAGTACCATCATGGTAACAGGCAAGTAATTTTTCTACCCAATAGTTTTTCGAAAAAAGTAGTTGCGTGGCGTGTGCGTTTCGGTATAATCATTTCGCTGTCGCAGCACGGGGTGTTAGCTCAGTTGGTTAGAGCGCCGGCCTGTCACGTCGGAGGTCGCGGGTTCAAGTCCCGTACATCCCGCCAGTTTAGAATGGCTAGAAGCTCCCGATTGGGAGCTTCTTTTCTCAAAGCTGTATTGCTGCTGCCCATGCGTGTGGTGAAGGCTCTCAAGGGCATTATCGCTTCGGCTCCCGATTGAGTCTTTTGCCATGAGTGTTGATAATCGAGAAGTACTTTGCATGACTATAAAACGTAATCGTGCAAAAATGCTTAAGATTTATCTTGTATACCCGTAAGGTTCTGTGTATACTAAACGGGTTGCTAAACACGGGGTGTTAGCTCAGTTGGTTAGAGTGCCGGCCTGTCACGTCGGAGGTCGCGGGTTCAAGTCCCGTACATCCCGCCAGTTCAAATTCCTAAGCTCCCTTATGGGGGCTTTATTTGTATTTGGTCTGTGATTTGTATTTGGCCCGTAATGGGCTATAGTTTGTCGCGGATATTGCATGGTCGCTTTTAGGGCGAGTGCGAAACGTTAACACAATACGATCGCTTATAGGGCGAGTGCGAGATAATAGGAAAAGAAGGGCAATGGCTCAACAGGAACATACTAAGCCAGTTGAAATTGCGGTGTTCGATTTTGATGGCACCTCAATCTCGGGCAATTCCCCTGTTATTTTGGTGCGCTATCTTCGCGATAAAAAAATGCTGAAAAAGCGCGTTCTCACGCGAATTATTTTTTGGGCGCTTCGCTATAAACTGCGTCTTCCGCAAGATGAAAGCTGGGTGCGCGGTGCTGTCTTTTCTGCCTTTGAAGGTAAAAAGCGCGAAGAAGTGGATGCCTTTCTTGAAGATTTTTACGACAACTACTTAGAAAAGCTATTTCGCAAAAAGGCGGACGAGGAAATTAATAAGCATCGCGCCGCGGGGCGTGAGGTATGGGCAGTTTCTGCTACCTTTGAACCGCTTATTAGGCAATGCATGAAGCATCATGCTTTTACGCAGGAGTTCGCCACGCGTATGGCGGTTGATGACAAGGGTCGTTACACCACCCAGGTGGAAGGTGTGCCCATCGAGGGCGAAGAAAAGGTTATCTGTGTAAGGGAATATGCCAACAAGATCTATGGCGAAGGGAATTGGGTTATCTCTCATGCCTATGGCGATCATCATTCTGATCGCATGTTGCTTAAAGCGGCCCAGCATGCTTATGCCGTTACTCCCGATAGACCTCTGCGTCGAACAGCAAAAGAGCAGGGTTGGGATATCCTTGAATGGGACTAATCGCTGATTAATGAGCCTATAGTGTGCTCATCAACTGCTGAGCGGCGGTGTGTAGAGCCCGTATAGTGCGCGCCATATTTCTTCTTGGTTTCTGCACGGTAACAGTTTGCTATGAGGTTTTCACGAATGGCCGATTGCCGACCATGGCAGCGTGATGTCTGAATTACAATAAACTGTGACAAAACTACTATCATTATTGACGTGAAATGAATATGAACAGTGTTATGAAATTTAAGAAGTATGTTCACCTAGGAGGTGCTCGATAATGAACGAGGAATCGACATTTGGCGGCGCTTCTTTTCAGGATCAAAATAGCCGCTCCAATTCTTCGCAGGCATATCTGCAGCGTGCTGAATCTGCCGTTAAAGAGGGCGATGTGGTTCTAGGCATTCATCTCTATTTGGCTGCCTATGAACGTGCGCTGCGCGAAAATCACATTCCGAGCGATGCTGCCATCGCTGGTATGAGTAAGGCGTGGGATTTGGCGCTTGCGGTAAAACAGCGTTCGCTTGCTGAGTATATCTTTGAGAAGTTGGAGCCGTTCTGGGAAGCAGATGAAGTTGCCCGTCATGCTGATGAGCTGCAGCAACTTGCGTTCGACAAACTGGAAGAATATGGCTTCGACCGCGATATGGTTGAAGATATGGCAGATATGGTCAATCAGGACTTCTTCGATGCGGCAGGCGATGTGCTGTGTCACTTTGAAGACACCCCGCAGTCTCCTGCAAGCCAGTTTTCCAATAAGGGTTTCACGAAGGGTACTTTAGCCAACAATGACAAGGTGCCATCGGGCTTATCAACAGAGACGCTTCTCAATGAAAGCGCTCAGGCTTTAGCTGCTCGCATCCATGATGCTGCTCTTAAGGGCAAGGCTCAGCATGAATCGAGCGCTGTCGCTGATGCTGCTGATGATGCCGCTGATGGTGAAGGCGTTGATAGTGCTGGCGTGCGCGAGCGCGCAAACAATAAGGCAGGCGTACAACCTGTTTCTAGCGCAAGTAATGCTGCAAACAATACATCCAGCGATGATAGGGCTATTGTTGACGCTGATGCTAACCAGTCAAAAGCCTTACCCACTAATCAGCATAAGAAGTCAGGTAAGCATGAAGGCATCACGGCAAGTGTGATGCAGGTTCCACCTGATTCTCCTTTAGCCGCTGCAGTCGCTCAGCTGTCGTCGTTGGCGGGTATTGCGCCTAATCAGGATGAAGCTGAGGTGGCTGAGCAGCACCGTTTTGATTACAGCAACCTGGTGGGCTTCGATCTTGCTATTGAGCACATGGCTAAATTGGGCGTTGGCAGAGACAATGATCCCGAATTTGCTCAGTTTGTTGACATGCTTAACAAGCGCCATGGTCTTGCAGGGGTACCTGGTTTGGGCACGGTGTTATTCCGCTGTGCCGGCCGCGAAGATGCCAACTGCTTTATGGAAGCTACCGTAGGAGAGCTGAAGATGCCTGCTATCCGTATGCGCCTTGATCGCAACGCGATGGGTCAGGTAGTGCTTTGCGTTATGGCATCGCCCGATTTCAAGCCGCGCTTATCTGGGGTGCCTCGTGCCGGGTTCGACGTACCGACTGTGGTGGTTCTGGAGGATTTGGATACGTGGGATCTGCCTTTATTCGATGGCGCAGATGATGCATCTGGTGGCGGGATGTTTACTATCCAGCTTTCTCGGGGAGCTCGGGAAGCGCTGGCTCTTATTCAGGCAGCCCTTTCTTCACCGGATGTAACGGTGCTTATTTCGGCAGAAAACCCTGAAGATATCGATCCGTTCTTCTGGGATATGATTGGTACTCATCGTACGGTGAATATTGAATTGCCGGATGAAACGGAACGTCGTCGTTTATGGCGCAGTGAACAGACCCAGCATCCGTCTTTGCGCGGGTTGGATATTAATCAGCTGGTTTGTTTTTCGAATGGTCTTTCGCGTTTCGAAATTGATGCTATTGCTAACGAAGCCGTGGAAGAAGCGTACCGTCGTAGCGTGGCAGCCAATACGTTTTGCGCGGTAGACACGAGTGATATGTTTATGCGCTTGTCGAACTTCCAGCCGCTGGATTCGGATGAATATAAACGCATGGAAGATCTGGCAGTGAAAAGCTTGCGCCAGAGCTTTGACGATCTGGATGATTTGTTGAAGGGGTAACCAATGAGTATTACGCGCCGCTGTGATTACGCCTGTCGTATCATTCGTGCCGCCTATCGCAATGGTGATTCGTACGTATCTATTGCTGATGTGGCAGAACAGGAAGAAATTCCGTATTCCTTTGCGCGCAGTATTCAGCATGAACTGGTAAAAACGGGCCTTCTGCGCACCATTCGTGGTGTGCATGGAGGCCTGGCTTTAAATTGTGATCCTGTCAAAACGACGGTCTATGACGTGCTGATGAGTGTTAATAGCTCACTTTCAGTGGCGGACTGTACTTGTCCTGGTTATTCTTGCAACCACAAGCAGAATTGCTCCTTTAATGCGGTGTGGCGTGCGGCAGATTCGCTAGCGTTTCAGCTCTATCAGGCAATTACGCTTAAAGATCTCTTTGAGCTAGGGGTGAATCATCCCAAGATTAAAGAAGCGCTGTCCAACAATCCTTTGAATTATCAGACGGCAGAAAAGTTAGAAGCTGCAGCATCTGAGCAGGAAAAGAAGGCGGCAAAGACACCACGCAAGCAGACGCGCCAGGAGGCGTAGTTGTCATGCTGGCGAGTGTACCAGTATAGGCAAGGGATCGTCATGTTTGACAGGCGCACCAAGCAGGAGGTAGAGCCACCACGCCAGTGTGTGCACACAGCACAAGGCTGGCACCAGACCGGGCTGGTTGCACCTCGACACGTATACCCCGGTATAATGATTTATGACTGATAACGATTTTATTTCTAAAATATGGCAAGAAGGCAAACGCCTTTATCGAGACTTACCATGGCGTCGGGTTCATGATCCCTACGCCATTTTGGTGTCTGAGGTTATGCTGCAGCAGACTCAGGTGGCGCGTGTAGAAAAATATTGGCAGCGCTTTTTGCAGCTGTTTCCCACACTGGATGCACTTGCGGCAGCCGATACGTCGGTGGTGTTAGAAATGTGGCAAGGTTTGGGATATAATCGCCGAGCTTTGGCTCTCAAACGCACTGCAGAAATGTGTTCAGAACAGTACCAGGGCCAACTTCCTGGCGATTATGATCAACTCTTAGCCCTGCCGGGTATTGGCAAGGCAACGGCAGGTGGCATTACGGCGTTTGCCTATGAAAAGCCAACGCTGTATTTAGAAACGAATGTACGCACGGTTTTCTTGCATGAATATTTTCCGGGTATAGATGGTGTCACTGATAAGGAATTAGAGCCTTTAGTGGAGCGTACGTGCTCGCAGGATAATCCACGTGGCTGGTATTATGCGCTCCTCGATTACGGTGCTTATTTAAAGGCCCATACAGTTAACCCCTCACGCAGATCCAAACATCATAGTGTTCAGTCAAAGTTTGAAGGGTCGCGTCGCCAGAAGCGTGCCGAAGTGGTGCGCTTAGTGTTGGCGCAGCGCAACGTTTCCTTTGCTGACATATATGAAATGCTGTGCGCCTTCGAAGAGAGTCACGGACGAGAAAATCCCGATACTGCGTTAGTGCAAAGCATTATTGATGATCTGGTTTTGGAAGGGTTCTTTGCACGTACAGACCAGATGCCAGAGGATCACACACTCGCTGATCAGGGTCATTCAGATGAGTTGCCTGAAGATCAAGCACATGAAGGTCAGGGTCATTCAGATGAGCTGCCTGAGAATCAAAGATGTGCTGATCAGGTTTTAGGGAATGTTCCTCAAATAACGAATGCGAAAACGCGTGACGCGCAACCCGATTGCAAAACGAGCCCGGGGTATGATCCCGAGCTCGTACGGTATTGCGTTCTTTAAGGTATCGCTTAGTCGATAGGATAGGTACCCAGGACTTTTACTTCGCGAAGCTTAAGCTTTAAGCAGTCAAGAGCGGTTTTGATAGCTGGGTCAGTTGGACTGCCTTCAAAATCGACAAAGAAGAGATAGTCGCCCAAGCTTTGCTTGGTGGGACGCGACTGAATCATAGTCAGGTTCACATTGGCATAGGTGAATTCGGATAGAATCATCAACAGCGAACCTGGTTTGTCGGCATTGAGGGAAAGCGCCAAAGAAGTCTTGTAGTGATCTGCTTTCAATACCGGTTCGTGACCTTGGCGGCCAATCAAAATAAAACGCGTCTGGTTACCGAAGTGATCCTCAATTTCTTTCAGCTGAATTTTGCAGCCAAACAGATTGCTGGCAAATTCGCTGGAAATTCCCGCTACAGTTTTGTCCTCTGAAGCAATGCGTGCGCTTTCGGCGGTGGATGCCGTAGCAACGCGGGGCAGGTTGGGGAAGTGATCGTTTAAGTAGCGGCGACACTGGGCTAATGCCTGTGGATGACTGACAATGGTTTTCACGTCGGAAAGCTTGACGTCAGGCTGGGTTACCAGGCAGTGGTGGATATCTAAAACAGTGGATCCCAAAATGGTGACGCCACCCTTAAAGGCAAGCGTATCCAAGGTTGCGGTCACTACACCTTCAAGAGAATTCTCGATAGGCATAACGCCAAATTCGCAGCGGCCACGATCCACGGCTTCATGCACTTCGTTAAAAGAAGGGCACTCGATAAAATCGACGTTGGATGCACCCATATGATCAGCAAAGCGGCGTGCCGCTTCATCGGAATAGGTTCCAACGGGCCCTAAGTAAGCAATCGTGGTTGCGTTAGACATGGCAATCCTTTCTGATTGAATGCGTATCTTGCTAATAATACTCCTGTCCAGCGCAGTTCTTAGCGAGGAGTAAAGACAGAGCTATTCACAAGGTTTATCTCAGTGGTGCGCTAGCGGGTTTTCCGAGTGTTGTTCAGGCTTACTAGCAGTATGAATTAGCATGCTGCAGCTATCCGAAATTATGCTTGACGGCTTGTAGGTTTCTAGGTGAACATGCAGCCAAATCTTTGGACGATTTATAAAAAATGTCCTATTAGTCATTGCTAACTGGTTCATCGTTAGATTTCAATTGGGATAATTCTTAAAAAAATTGCACAAAAACAATTAATTGTGTAATTGCTGAATGACGTAATCAATTGGAAAATCATTTGTGAAGGAAATGTGTGTTACCAGTTTTATTAGCTGTAACACTTTCCGACCGCTGGCGGGTTAAACCCGATATTCGGCAATTAACCATACATTTCTTGGAGAAATCGAAGAGAATGGTTAGCAGAGGTTTTACAGGACGATACACCCAAAAGGAGGTGTGCACATGGTAACAGAGACAGTTAGTCCAGAGTTCCTAGAGAAGCTGGAAGCACGAGGCGTTTCTCGTCGTAGCTTTATGAAACTCTGTGGCGCGCTCGCCGTAGCAGCAGGCTTGTCCGAATTGGCAGCTCCTCGCGTAGCTCAGGCGATCGAAAACTCCGTTATCGGCGCAGAATCGGGTGCCTTGTATCCGGTAGTTTGGATGGAAGGCGCATCATGCACCGGTTGTACGGAATCGTTTGGCCAGGCTGACAATCCTGATCCTGCAACGGTAATCCTGGAAATGATTTCCTTGAACTACAGCGAAACGTTTTCCGCAGCTGCAGGTTGGTCAATGGAAGAAGCAAAGGCTCAGACGATCGAAGCCGGTAACTACATCTTAATTTACGAAGGTGCAGTGTTGGAGGGCTGGAATGGCGAAGCTTTGCGTGTTGCAAATGAGCCGGGTACTGAACTTCTGATCCATGCAGCAGAAAAGGCAAATGCAGTAGTCGCTCTGGGCTCCTGCGCAGTAAATGGTGGTTGGATGGGTGCAAACCCGAATTCAGCTGGTGCGTTGGGTGTTCAGCAGTTCCTGAAGAAGTCGGGTATTGACGTTCCTGTTGTGAACGTTCCAGGTTGTCCTGCAAACCCTGAATGGCTGGAAGCTGTTCTGGTTGACGCAGTACTGATGGGCAAACTGCCTGAACTGACCTCCGACAATAAGCCGAAGGTTATCTTCAACCAGACCATTCATGATAATTGCGAACGTCGTGGCCACTTTGAGAATGGCGAATTCGTATATGCCTTTGGTAGCAAGGAAGAAGCTATGGGCTACTGCTTGTATCCCATGGGCTGCCGTGGTCCTCAGACCAAGGCAAACTGCGGCGTGGTTCGCTGGAACCATCGTCGTTCATGGTGCGTTGCGTCTGGTGGTCCCTGCATCGGTTGCTGCACGGCAAACCCGAATAATCCGGGTGAAAACTGGGTTGAAACCAATACTCCGTTCCGCGCTCGTTTCCGCGATCTGCGTATCGGCGGCTTGACCGTTCAGCCTGAAGCTATTGCCTGGACGTTGACCGGTGTTGTTGCTGCTGCTTTGGTAATCCATGGCTTTGGCATGAAGAAGACCGGCCGTACCAAGGGCGGTGCCGATTTCGAACAGGTACGTGAATGGGACGCAAAGCATCCTGATCAGGCTATCGGCAAGTATGACGATGGCGTCCTGAAGGGAGGCAAGTAAAACATGGCACGTACAGTAATCGACCCGGTAACCCGTATTGAAGGTCACCTGCGTGTTGAAGCTGAAGTGGAAAACGGTGTTATTTCTAACGCTTGGGTTTCCGGTGGCTGCTTCCGCGGCATGGAGCTTGTTGTAAAGGATCGTACTCCTGAAGATGCAGCTCATATTGTTCAGCGTATTTGCGGCGTTTGCCCGGTATCTCATGCTCATGCAGCTTCTATTGCAGCTGAAAAGGCATACGGCATTACCATTCCTAATAACGCACGTATTATTCGTAACCTTATGGAAGGTGGCCAGTTCCTGCACAGCCACATCCTGTGGTTCTACACGCTGGCTGCTCTGGACTACGTAAATCCTTTGAATGCTTTGAGGGCTAAGGTAGGCGACGCTTACGACTTGGCTCAGGCAGCCGGTACGTCTATGCGTTCCGACCTGAAAGCACTTCAGGAGCGCCTGCAGAAGTTTGCTGACAATGGTCAGCTGTCCATCTTCTCTGGCAACTGGTTCAAGGATGGGGAAGCTTCTTCTGAATACAATCTTCCTCCTGAGCTGGATTTGATTTGCACCGCTCACTACATGGAAGCACTCGAGATGCAGGCAAAGGCATCCGAGATCTGCGGCCTTCTGGGTGGTAAGATGCCTCACGTCATGACGCTGGTACCTGGTGGTACATCCTTTGTTCCCACCGAAGAAAAGCTCGACGATCTGTGGGCTTTGTGCCGCGATCTGCGTGACTGGGTAAAGGCAACCATGGTTCCCGACTCAAAGGCAATTGCTCCTTATTATTTGGATGCTTTGAACTGGGGTAAGGGCTGCGGTCGTTATGTGGCTTGGGGCGTATTTGAGCGTCCGTCCTTTGAAATGGCTGATCGTTATCTGCCTTCCGGTGTGGTTGATGAAAACCTGCATCTGTCTGAAGTTAACGAAGACCTTATCAAGGAATACGTTGGTCACTCCTGGTATGTTGGCGATTCTGATCTCAATCCTCGCGAAGGTGTTACTGAACCTCAGTACACCGAGTACTACAAGGAAGGTACCTTGTTTGAGGAAAATGGTCATGAGTATGGCGAAGTATCCGATCGCTATACGTGGTGTAAGGCACCAAGCTATGATGGCAAGTGCATGGAGGCGGGCGCTTATTCCCGTATCTTGGCTGCTTATCTGCGCGGTAATGACTTCATTAAAACCAACATTGACCAGATGCTGTCCGATTTGAATCTGACTTTGCCTCAGACTCAGTCCACCTTGGGTCGCTTGGCAACTCGTCAGGTAGAAACTTGGTACATCGCAGAGCTCATGGTTCAGTGGACAGAAGAGCTGATCGAAGCCGTTAAGGGCGGCGATAGCGAATACTTCCGCGCTCCTGCTCAGATCTCTGGTGATGGTACGGGCTTCTGGGAAGCACCTCGTGGCGCTCTCTATCACACCGAGCACGTTTCCAACGGTAAGATCACGGGTTATCAGATTATTATTCCTACCACCTGGAACATTGCACCTCGCAACGCAGAGGGTGTTCCTGGTCCTATTGAGCAGGCTTTGATTGGTGTTCCTGTTCAGGACGTTGAAATGCCTATCAATGCACTGCGTACCGTTCATAGTTTCGACCCTTGCACCGCATGTTCTGTTCATGTAACTGAACCTGCAACGGGCAAGCACTTCGAAACCGTTACCAGCCCTTGGGGGGTGAAGTAAATGGCACATTTGGCACACTACAAGCAGGCTCATCCAATGCCCATGCGTATTACGCACTGGATTAATCTGTGCTGCATGGCTCTGCTGATCCTGACTGGTTTTCTTATTCACTTTCCATTTTGGGCTGCTCTGACTGGTGTTGCTCGTGGTTTGCACGTATTTTTAGGTATTACGCTGCTGGTTAACTGCATTGTGCGTATTGTATTCGCATTCCTGTTGCAGTCCGCTCCGACCGGCGGTACGCGCAACCTTGTTCGTGACTACAAAACCTGGTTGCCCCAGGCGGACAACCGTCACCAGCTGTTCCCGTGGATTAAGTACTATCTGTTCATCAAGAAGACCCATCCTCTGTCAGCTAAGCTTGGTGTTCCTCAGAAGCTGTCCTATTTAGGTGTAGCTTTCCTGATTATCATCATGGCTTATACCGGCTTCTGCCTGTGGATTCCTACCGCTTCTTGGGACTTCTTTGCAGCGGGCACGTCTCTGGTAGGCGGCATGATGTCTATGCGCATCATCCACTACTTCATGATGTTCATCTTCATCATCTTCTCTATGCTGCATATCTACCTCGTATTTATCGAGGGCGCGGCACCTGTGAAGTTGATGCTGCTTGGTAAGGAACACGGTGGCAAGGTTTACGATCCGAACCGTCACGTTATTGTTGGTGAAGATCACTCCGTAGACGAGCACTAGTTCGACTACACGAAAAAGCGACAAGCTTTTTCGCCTCTGCAAAACCACTTCAGAGTTTCTCTGAATAGTAAAAGCCCTGGCTCGTAAGAGTCAGGGCTTTTTTTAAAGAGAACGCCGAGCATGACGCATCTCTACCGGGTGAAAGTTTCGGGTGAAAGTTTCGAGCGCGCCCGACAGTGGGAAGCGCATAGCCTAAGGCAAGGGTGTCCATCGCGAGATGAGATCTTTTATCCTTCCATCTGCATGATTTCTTCTTTGGTGAATACGGGACCTTCTAGGCAAATATAATGGCTACCAATATTGCAGCGCCCGCATTTGCCAATACCGCATTTCATACGCTTTTCAAGGGTGGTCACGATTTGATCTGGCTGAAGCCCAATCTTTTGTAAGGACTCACTACAGGTGCGATAGAGCGATGGGCCACCGCAGAGTATGGCTACGGTGTTTTCACTTACTTTCAAATTGAGGCTCTCCAGAAAAGGAGCCGTATAAGCTACCGGACCATTCCATTCATCGCTTCCGTGATACACACTCACATATACCTTCATGTCGGGTACCTGTGGCCAATTCTCGAAGAGATCATACTTGCATACCAAATCACCGTACGTGCTGGCTGAATAGACGAAGTCAATATGACCGTAATCGTTGCGATGATTGATACAGTAGAGCAAAAATGATCGAACAGGAGGCATTCCTATGCCGCCTCCAATGAAGAGAAGGTCACGACCTTTGCAGGACTCATAGGGAAACCAATTCCCATAAGGGCCGCGTACTCCCACTTCGTCTCCAACTTCCATGTCGTGAAGGACTTCCGTGTTGTGACCAACGCGCTTAACGGTGAACTCTAAATAATCGTCTCCATTACCTGAAATGCAGAACATGGACTCCCCTTCAAAAAGAGGGGAAAGCATAGCAAGTTGACCCGGCTGCGAGTCAAACGGCTTTGTGCCGTCAGGCTTTTGTACGCGAAAGGTTTTGACATTATCGGTTTCATCGGTGATGGAAGTTATTTTGCAAATAATGGGAAGATAGGTGGTGTGAGCGCGGGCGCAGTCGTGTTGGATTTCAATTCTATTCATTCGACAACGCTCCTATTCTGTCAATCAATACGGTAATGTCCAAATTTACGGGGCATTTCTGAACGCATCTGCCGCATCCAACGCATAGCATTTTCCCGTAGCGATCTTCGAAATAGTTCAACTTATGCATAAAGCGGTTACGCACCCGATCCTTCTTTGTTGGTCTGGGGTTGTGGCCGCCCGCCATTGCGGTGTATTCGCTAAACATGCAGCTATCCCAGCAGCGAAAACGTACTCCTTCTTGATATCTGTTTTCCTGAGATATATCAAAGCAGTAGCAGGTAGGACAGAGATAGGTGCAGGTACCGCAGTTAAGACAGGTTATGCTCATGGCGTCCCACAACTCAGAGCTGTCATAGAGTGCGTCAAGCTTTTCTTTGAGGTGGGTGCTATCAACCTGTAAGGTGCAGTGAGCTTGTTTAGTCTGAATATCGCCTTCAACAAGAAACGGTTCCCAAATACTGAGTGCCTGTTCACCTTTTGGTGTTTGGGCTTCTACGCGGTAGGCCTCATCTCCTTCATAAAGCATCAGATCGGCGGCAGGAGCATGGTTTGGATCAAGGCCC
>UQDJ01000038.1 GCA_900539675.1 uncultured Coriobacteriaceae bacterium
TGACCGGCCCATAAACCGGTAACGGCACCGAGCAACGCACCCGGCAAGGTAACCAAACCGCTGACCGTTGCCGAATATCCCAACACATTCTGAATGTATAGTGGCATCAACACGCCCAGGCCGATTAAGGTTGCTTGCAAAAATGCGACAGTGATAAAGGCGGTACGATAGCGACGGCTAAACAACACTTCCAAGCGCAACATAGGCTCGTCCAGCTTAAACTGACGACGTACAAACAGCACTACAAAGAAGGCACCAATAATCATCAGCGCAACACATACTTCAACATGTTCAGATGAGGCAAACGATGATAAACCATAGAGCAAGGAAGCCAGACCTATAGTGGAAAATACGACCGATAACGCATCGGCAGAAGTACGAGTAAACCCTTCTTTGTTTTGCAGTGCTTTTATTGAGCACAAAATAATAATCACTGCTAAACAAACCACAATGCAGAACAGCACACGCCATCCCACTACATCGACCAAAAAGCCACCAAGAGAAGGACCCACAGCTGGCGCAAAGCCTATTACCAAACCAACAAGACCCATTGCCTGGCCACGCTTTTCACGCGGAAATACCAAAAGGATCAGCGCCATAACCATAACCATCAATACACCCGTTGCACAAGCCTGCAAGATGCGACCGAGCAACAGCACCGGAAAGACTGGAGCGATGGCAGCAACAAAACTTCCCACACCGAAAAGAACCATACCGCCAATGTAGAGCTGACGCGTAGAAAAACGCCCCATAAACCAAGCCGCCAGCGGAATGACTACTGCTTCAGTTAACGCATAAGCAGACGTAAGCCACTGAACCGTCGTAGCATCTACCTGCAAATGCTGCATGATGGAAGGCAGCGCAGGCGAAAGCAGTGTTTGATTAAGCACCACCAACACAGCGCCAGCCAATAACACCACAACCATGTTGCGTTCTTTAGGGGTCATTCCAAGGGGAGCCATAGATCTCACTTTCTGGGGGGGGTAATATGCTTGTTCGTTTGGAAAAGTTGTCAGAAACACTTGACGTTTAACCAGTCTATGGAACACTTGATTATTGTCAATGGTTAGACAATAAAAGCAACAGGGATGTCACCAATGCTTAACAACAACGATTCCAAGCTTATTTTGGATGCCTCAATATACTTTAACGAGCTTTTCAAACGCACTATCGTTTCTACTCCATTTGGCATATCTGTCACCAAGACTCAGATGAATATCTTAGTTGCACTGTATGCCGATGGCCCACTCACCATGACCCAACTCAGCCAAACCATCTCAATTGCGCCTGAACAAGCAACGCGTGCCATGAATGGATTACGTGAAAAGGAACTTATCGAAAGTGACCGGAGCACTGAAAATCGTCGCTTGGTTATTGCCCGACTCTCAACCAAGGGCAAACATCTCATGGACCAGCACATTAAAGTGCTGCGTACTACCTTAAACGAAGCATTAAACGGTTTAAACGACGAAGAACAGCAATGTCTTGTAAGTGCCGCACAGACCATTACGCAACTGCTACCCAAAACAGGATTCTGTGGCGTTCTGCCACAGACAAAGCATCCTGCGCCCTGACTTATAAAGAGTCAGATCAGGTAGTTGCAATACGACAAGCCGCCTTGAAGACATGCCGGCAGCCCATAATCGTAAGGCATCATCGTAAGGCGCAATCTTTAAGGCAATCTTAAGGCACCTGAATTTCACGCATCACTTCAAGGGCATTAATAATGTTATGACGGCTCAGGGTGCCAACCAACTTGCCATCACTTATCACCGGAGCCTTCTTGATGCGTTGATCTGCTAACACCCGAAATGCCACATCGGCGTTATCGCCGGCATTAACACTTATCACCCTTTTGGTGGCAAGCTGCATAACTGGCAAATCGTACACTTCATCTATACGCTGCGCCATACTGTTTGACTCCAGCACCACCATATATTTATCTCCTTCATCTTTCGAAGAAATATGGCGTGAAAGATGCTTCAAAATGTCACCATCAGAGATGAAACCTACCACCCGATTATCGCTATCAATAATCACCAAACCGCTGGTTTCATGTTGGGTCATAAGCTTTAAAGCATCTTGAATCTTTGAAGACGACAAAACTGTTACAGGTTCGCTATTCATAACATCAGACACAAACCAAGGGCGATCCACGCCAGGCGTCAGCGATGATTCGAGAGGCTTTTTCTGTTCGCGAACAAAAAGCATAATAAGTACGAGAACAATTGCCATTAATAGCAAGATACCCATAAACGCTATATGACAACCCGCGAAAGATTGCGCTTGAGCACTTGCGTCTGGTGGCGCAATTAATCCCGAAAGCGCCGTCAAACTGACCACAAAGGCAGTACCCAGTGATGCGCCAACCTGCTCAACCGTAGATAAAATGGCATTGCCATGTGGGATGGAAGCATTAGGAAGCGAGTTCATTCCCCACGTACAGATCGGCGTAATGAGTGCCTGTACTCCCAAACAGACCAGCGTATACACAACTGCCGCGAGTACTAAAGGCGTGGTTTCACCTAAAAAGACATACCCAATACCACCGATGAACAGAATTAAACCACCTGGCACAGAGACTTTACGAACACCATATTTATCGAATAGCACACCGGAAAGAAAGCTAAAACAAGCGCCCAATAAAGCACCCGGCAGCATAGTAAGACCAGAAATAGTAGCACTGGCACCAAGGGCGTTCTGGATATACAACGGGAACAAGACACTGCCACCAATCAGCATGCCCTGCAAAACCAGAATAATGATAATGCCAACCATCAGCTCTCGATGCCGAAGCACCTGAACACGCAAAATAGGATTATCGAGCTTTAGCTGTCTGCGACAGAAGAATGCAAGAACAATTAGACCCCCCACAATAAGCAGCGCAGGAATGATCACATTCGTACTTGAAGTAGAAGTCGAAATGCCGTAGAGCAGCGACACCATACCAACGCTCAGGATAACAACTGATAAACCATCAAAGGTTGTTTTGTCGAAGCCTTCAAGCGGTTTGAGACTAACGATACTGAGCAGCGCAATACAGCACGCGCACATAACTACCAAAACAAAAAGCGATCTCCACCCAATATAGTCAATCATAAGTCCAGAGATAGAAGGTCCAATTGCCGGAGCAAAAGAAACAATCAAGCCCACGAATCCCATGGCAACACCACGGCTTTCACGTGGAAAAATAACCAGCACCATGGAAAACACCATAGGCATAACAACACCCGTTGCGCATGCTTGAATAATGCGTCCAACAAACAGGATTTCAAAGGTCGGTGCCAGGGCACATACCGCAGATCCAACGGCAAACAATACTGTTCCACCAATAAAAAGCCTGCGGGTAGAAAATCGCCCAATAAAGTAAGCGTTGAGAGGGATGATGACGGCCTCAACGAGAGCATAGCCGCTCGTAAGCCACTGTACCGTCGTAGCATCAACATCCAAGTGACTCATAATGGTGGGGAGTGCGGGAGTAAGCAGCGTTTGATTGAACACCACCATAAACGCCCCAGACATCAAAACGGCAACCATAACTTTTTGCTGTTTTGTCAACCCCATACCTTATGCTCTCCTATCTTTATCTATCCTCTGCATCTGATCTTCTCCAATGATTGGAAAAGGTCTAATTCAAATAAGGCCACTTGTTCGGCGAAATAAGACTACAATATATGAGAACAGAAACACGCATTTTAATCTGGTGTTTTCCATCTACACAAGGAGGGGTTTATTATGGCCAATACGCTATCTAGTGATAATGTTGATGTACTGGTGCATAGTAGCATCCGTATCAAAGCTACCGACGGAACCGTACTATACGTAGACCCCTATGATCTTAAAGGTGGCGAACATGACGCAGATTATATCTTCTTTACGCATGCTCACTACGATCACTTTTCACCTGAGGACATTTCTAAAGTCAATAAACCCGATACCATCTATATTGCTCCAGCAACCATGAAAGATGACCTGGCAACCATCCATCCAAAAACAAGCTATCTGATGAAGCCTGGTGATCAACTGGAAATGGGCAACATAAGCGTTGAAGCCATTCCTGCCTACAACGTAGAAACTGATCGCCTAGGCTTTCATCCTAAAGAAAATGAGTGGCTTGGCTATGTTATTGCCCTCGACGGCGTGCGTTATTACATCGCTGGCGACACCGATCAAAACGCTGATAACGAAAAGGTACATTGCGACATTGCCCTGATTCCCATCGGTGGCACCTATACGATGGATCCAAAACAAGCAGCAACGTTTATCAACACCATCCGTCCTGCTATTGTGATTCCCACCCATTACGGCGACATTGTTGGCACCATGGAAGACGCTGATACCTTTGCATCACTAGTCGATCCCGGTATTAGTGTTGTACGCAAGATTGGTTGCTAGATGGATACTAATAAGCCAGTACTCAATATGGCACTCTCACCTTCACTAATTCGCTACTTGTTAGCCTTTTACCCTAACGGCGACTATCGCAGTGCAGTAGCAGAGCGCATGCAGGTGTCAAAGCCCAGTGTAACCAACGCTGTCCATGCCTTAATGGACAGCGAATTGGTGTTTGAAGATCGTAAAACACGCGCCATTATTCCCACTGAGCGAGGACTTGCTGAAGCCAAAAAAGTAACCGAAATCACCGCTCAGGTAACCAAGGCATTGATTGCTGATGGCATGCCTGAATGCTGTGCTCGGACCATTGCGGAGCAGGGCGTGTATGGATTCACCTGCCCTGCTCTGACCAATGCAGTCTTAGAGGGAACCTGCACCTGTCACTAGAGGCTGCACACCTGTCACTAGAGGCTGAGAGCGTTTAATCTTTGTTTTATTAGTCTTATTGCTTTGGCCCTATTGCTTACAAAATGTCAGGACTTTTTATTGGTGAGCTGATAGGCAATCAGCAAGACCGCCAGCCAGATAGGACCCACCACAACAGCCACGATATAACTTTGACTGAAACACATAATGACCACGACGAATGCCATAAAACCAAGCACGATATAGGGCATAACAGGAGCTAGAGGCAGTTTAAAGTGCAGTTTATCGATGGCCTTTTGTCCGGTCATCCCCGCAAGTTCTCCGGGGCCATTGCCTGCTTTTACCGCTTTGCGAAATTTAAGTTCGGTAATCATGATGATCGACCAATTAATAACTGCAGAAATCGTAGCGATAGACATCAAATAATTGAAGGCGAATTCCGGCCACAAGAAAACGACCACAACTGCAATAACCGTAATGCCAGAAGATATCAAAACGCCCGCTACCGGCACGCCGCGTTTGCTCAGACGCCCTAAAAAGCGAGGTGCATTGCCCTGACGAGCCAGTGAAAACAGCATGCGCGAATTGGAATACAGCCCCGAGTTGTATACACTCATAACAGCTGTTAAGCAAACAAAGTTCAGAATACCCGCCGCAAAATGAATGCCAGCCGAATCAAAAATCTGAACAAATGGACTCATATTGCCATCAATGGTATTCCAAGGCAAAACCGCCATAATAATGCCGAGTGCTGCAATATAGAACACCAAAATACGCCACACTACCCCATTGGTTGCCTTAGGGATAGTTTTTCGCGGGTTTTCTGCTTCGCCAGCGGTAATACCAATAAGTTCCGTACCACCAAAACTGAACATAACAACGCACAGTGCCATCAGAAGACCTGTCCATTGTCCGTCTGCAGTTTGCTCCATCAAGCCGTGTGGGAGAAAGCCGCCGCCGACAGTAAACCAATTGGCAAAGGAAGCAGCAATGCCCGACTCAGTAGGCAGCATAAAAGCAATAACCGCCAAACCGCCAATAATCATGGCAATTACCGCTGCAATCTTGATGATGGCAAACCAGAATTCAACTTCACCAAACTTGCGTACGCCCAATAAGTTGGTAGCTGTAATGACCACCAAGAACACCGCAGCAGACACCCAGGTGGGAATCATCGGGAACCAATAATTCACGAAGCTTCCTACAACTGATAGCTCCACCATAGAAACCAAAATGTAGTTGAACCAATAATTCCAACCTGAAACAAAACCAGCACGCTTGGACCAATAGCGCGTTGCGTAATAACTAAATGCTCCGGAGCGTGGATCTTCAACCGACATTTCCGAAAGTGCACGCACAATCATAAAAATGATGAATCCACCAATAAGATAAGCGACAAGAATCGAAGGACCCGCTAGCGTAATGGATTCGTTGGAGCCATAGAATAAACCCGTCCCAATAGCACCACCCAGCGCGATAAGCTGGATATGACGATTCTTCAAAGACTTGCGAAGCGTACCGGCTTCGGGCGTACTTTCAATATCACGTTTGGAAGCGTCGTCAGCTTCAACGGCGCGACTATTCATAGAGGTAGACATAGGGTGCGGAATGTCCTTTTCATCGAACAGGTATTTTAGGGGAATTACACCTGTTTTCTCATTACAACAATGATCTGTATTGTACTGCACCCCGATAAAGGAGCTGGCTCAATATAACAAACGGCGTAACAGGCGCACAAAAAAGCGCCCACACAGGAGCGCTTAGACAATAAAGAGATAGCAACGTTCAAAACCGTGTTATCTAGTGAGAAGCCTTGCGAAAGTTAAACGGACACGATACCGCACGATGGGCAAAGTAACGGATACAAAAGCTTACTCCCGCCAAGAACAGCGCAGCACCCAAGCCCGTATAGAAAAAGGCAATGATACAATCTGGCAGCAAGCCAGACATACGCAGGCCAATGCCACCACCCATCATGAACGCCATAATAAGATAACTCTTAGCATCAAAGAAATACCGCACGGGCAGCTTCTCTTCTTCATACGACTCAATTCGAGCAACGTGTTTTTTCACCATCTTATTGAAAACGTTCAAATGAAACATGGTGAAAATTACAATGCTTGCTGCAATAAGCCCTAACACTGCCCAACCCCAATTGAGGGTGTATTCGCCCAGCCCAATAAGCGCAATATTAAAGCCAGCAATCATCCATACAATGCCAGCCACTAACACCAATCGACGTGTTTTAACACTGAGTAGATCCTTCACGGTTTTCAGACCTTTCTGAGGTATCGCTCTCTATTTATATCACCGTTATACGCTTCGATTTCTAGATATGCCACTTAAGGAATACCATTTAGACTGATCTTCATCAAGTGAACAAAGTTAAGTCAATCATAATCACTTTTCAGATTGCGCGATACGACGAGCCAATGCAACAAACTCTTGCGAAGTGATGTCCTCAAAGGTACGAAGAACACGGGTAGCCGTTGCTGAAAGATCGGCGTAGGTTCCCGATCCATCAGAATCATACACACCCATCGTACGGTACCCCGCAGCTTTCAAGGTACGAATGGCATAAATCGCATCTTCAAAACCCCACGTTTCGCTGCGAGTCGTATCAAGGGCTTTGCGCGCAGTGTCATATACCTTAGGATCTCTCTTGGAAGAATGAACGTCGTCCACCGAGACAATGACCCTAAAAAACGGAGCCAATCCTACATGCTCCAATCCTTCGTGCAACAGATCAGAAGGGGTTGAAGATGCACAGGCCATTGGCACACCCAGATGAGCAAGGCCTTCTACAAATTCTTTTACCCCTGGACGCATAATGGACTTATGCGCGTAGTAATCATGCATAAATTCGGCAATCATATGCTGAACATCTAGACCGTCTATTCCCACTTCAAACTTTTCATGCAAGAAAGTAGCGCTTTCGGCAATGGTCATTGTGGTTAATAGATCATGGTCGGCTTTGGAAAGTAGTGTCCCATTACCCCGCTGAGCAAGATCTTCCTCAACACTATGCCATACGTCAGTAGAATCCAGCAGCGTGCCATCACAATCAAAGATAACACCGAGCTTGAAATCGAGCTGGTCACTCATGCAAGCTAACCCTTTCGCATCAGTTGTTAGAGTCATTTATGCCACGCTGCTTTTCCATTTTGGAAAGCTCTTTAATATTGGCAGTTTCACTGTTATTGAGGACAGAATCATCAAACTTATCAGAAGATATTTCTGGCTTATACCAGGGTTTACTGCCGAAATAGTCCGCAAGATCTTGATTGGTAAAGATGCGTCCATGACGAGCATATATTTCATTGCGTGCAAGATATAAGTCGTTGTCGGAAAGCTGGCTTAGCTCATCGTTTGAATAAACCCGCTTATCACTATCGGGCAGAATGTAATCTTGATCATCGGTATTGCCAGCAGCGTTTTGATCTTGGCTCGTATCGCCATCGCCAGCTTGATCCCCTGCGGTCTGATTAGCATCTTGCTGCAGAGCTTCATCGGTAGTTGCTGGATCTACCCTTCCAGGCGTGGAGTTCATGCCAAAAAACACACCTATGCCCGCTGCCAGAATTGCAACCACCACAATGATAGCAACCAAGCCCTTTTTAGAAATGGTTGTTTGCGATGATTGGTTTTTAGTTGAATATGACTTTGCAGGACGTTCGGTAGGAATTACCACTTCGCGTTTAGACGAAACCCCAGAATGAGCAACTTGGTTGCTTTTGACTACTGGCATAGGAGCAGTTCCGCCACGCCTGAATGGTTCCTGTGGCACTACAACAGGAATGCGAGTCGTTTCTTCAGTGGCACGAGCCACCACTTGAATTTGCTCCTGAGGAAGCTCGGTTGTTTCTTCAGTTACCAATGAATAATCAGGCACACTGGCAGCAACGTCGGGAAGCTCCATGTCTTTCGACTTAGGATTAAGCGCATGCCCCTCACTCGGCGCATTTTCACCGGGCAGTGCATCATCAATGGCAAGTCCATCATCGTCTGGAGATGATACTGCGGTTTTATTATCACATGAGTCTTTTGTCCCCTCAGCATCATCGGTGTTCTCAGAGTTCTCCGAAGCATCTGAAGCATCCCTGCTCGTCGACTCACCAGTGTCATCAGAGGGTTTACTAGTATCTGTATCGGTGTCGGTACCAGTATCGATATCAGTATCGGTATCAGTATCAGTGCCCGATCCAGCCGCCGCAGTGACGTCAGTGTCAGCATCAGCATCAGCATCAGCATCAGTATCAGTATCAGTGTCAGTACCCGTACCAGCCGCCGCAGTGACGTCAGTGCCAGTATTGTCTCTGGTAGTGGCATCGGCATCCACACCGCTGCTTCCAGATCCATCACCAACACCGCTAGTACCAGCATTAGCACCGCTACCAGATCCATCATCGACACTGGTGGTGACACTATTTAGTGGTACTTTAGCCCCACACTGAGAACAGAAATGAGCATAACGAGCCAGCGGAGCTCCACAGGCACTACAGCGGCCAAAGGGAGCTTTTTTGTCATGGGAAACACTCCCAATTTCGGTATTTTGATTGTCATCCTGAGCAGCATGCGGCAACGTTTCAAAAGCAACCTTCTTAGATGAATCTGAACCAGGTTTATCCCTGTCAGTTGTTTTGTCTGTCTTGGAATTCGTCTGCAGTGCCCCTTGGCCTTTAACTTCCTCGGTCATGAACAGCTCCTCTATAAAATACGCTCATTAAGCGTTGTGTTTACACATAAAAACGCGAGCAAATCACTTCGACACTTACTTCGATGCGTGCTCGTTGCAACTTGATATCAACAACAATGTACACCCTGTTTAGGTGGTCCAGAAAGCTGAAAGAATACCGTCTTAAAAAGAGTAATACAAGGTGAGAGGGTTATCTTACGCGAAAACACTATGAAATGTGAAAGGAAATTGTAATTAATTGGTAACAGGAATCTTAGAACGCAAAACTGTCTGCAAAGTTGCCTTTTAACGGGAACTGTTCAACCACATCGAAACTAAACGATTTGAGGTCTTTCATCGATATCGGACAAAACCCAATCCTGTCGAATAGAGAGATATCTGTACCTGCTAGGGTACTCCCGCATAAAGCTTATGCACCTACACTGCAAGAAAGCAAAACGATTAGCTTGTAGCTAGAACTTCTAGCGACAAGCTTGCAGTTAGAGCTTAAAACGTATAACGCATCGCCAGAAAGGAAATGCCATGACTCTCTCAGCAGCGCCCAACCTCTTTACCGGCCCCGAATCTGCACCCCTTATTTTGGATGAAGCCTTTCAAAACAAAGACCCTCAGGATCTCTATGCTTTAAGCGCTCTATCCGGAACCTATGTAGCACAGGTATTACGAATATGGGATGCCTTTAGTCATCATTGGGTTTCAGAAGCTCCCCTGCTTTTTCGCCTGGAAAATGCAGATGTGGTCATTGCGCCACAGCCACATTCATCGGATCTGACCATCTGGACTGGAGCACTTGATACCACCCGCACGGTATATCACACAACCAATGAAACCGAAGAGGGACGCGCTTATAATCAATCAACCTGTTTGGTGTGGTTGCCCTATCCGCCTCTGTGCAAAGCTCTTGCAGGAGCACAACTCAAAGCAGCTAACCTCTTTGCGCTCGTATCTATCGATGAAGCATTGCCCAATCAAGCACAAGTACCTTGCACGACTCATTCTCTCGTAATTATGCAGTTTGACAACGACTGCTCCTATTCGCTTCTCAACCATCAGGGAGCCTTACAAATCATGAGTGCCGCACCACGAAAGTCGTAGTGCGGCACATCAATAAACCAGTCTTTAGACAACGCTTATAAGGCAAGTGACTCATAGAGAAACACCTCTCATAGAGCAAGCACCCCTCGCAGAGCAAACGCCTCTCCTAAAAGCAAGCACCCCTCGTAGAGCTACTTGCATGCCTTAAGTAATGACTCCAAGAAACTCTTATACTCAGCACACACGTCCTTGGGCTCTTCGATGGTAATCACATCGTTAAGACCCGCTATCCAACCAAAGAACTGTGGACTAATTTCTACCGGTACCCAAGCGGAAGCTGTCGTGCCATCGGGATCAGTCTGAATTTCAGCTAGTCCATCAAAGCGATCCACTAAAATTTCAACTTTATCAGCCTGATGAAGCTTAAGTTTTACCTTCTTAACTTCACCGTGGTAACGACCGAATACGGCAGCCTTCGTTTCTTCTCGTTCTGGTTCAGCAATATCTTTATTTCGTGTGGCTGCCTCAGCGGAAGGCTTTACATTATCCATCCGATCCAATCTGAATTCACGACGCTTTTGCAACTCATCATCCCAAGCGGTCAGATAATAGAAACAATCGCTATAGGTAATCTGAAGAGGTGTTACCACATATGCCTCTCCTCCATTAGAGAGCACCGGCTGGCCATCTAGACCATAGTGCGCGTATTTAAACTGCACCTTTACCTTGCGCTGCATCGCATCGTGAATTGCATTGATCGCCGGAAAAACGCTCTGATCCTTTTTGTGAATACGCCCTGGAACATGGATGTAGCGATCAAGCTTCTTTTGTTCTGAAGCGCTTGCCAAGGACTTGATATTGCCCAACAAGGTATTTTCCTGACGCTCAGTTAAAGCCTTACACGACGCAACCGCATCAGCCATCAGCATTAAATCATTGATATTAAATTCACGATGTTCGATGCCATACTCAACCGGATTGCGCTGGTACGTTTGAATATCCATACCGAATTCACGCAAAATATCCAGGTCACGATAAATACTTTTGCGCTCAGCGTTGACGCCTTCTGCCGCAAGACGCTGCAGAATGTCAGACATAGACAGACCATGCTCGGAGTCGGTTTCCTCTTCAAGCATACGACGCAAATATAACAACTTTAACTTTGCCTTGTTGTTTGCACTCATGGACTAGCCCCCATTTCCCTTTAGCTCACTACTAGTCGAAGCTTTTTTCAAAGCGAAGCATTAGCTCGGAGCTAATGGACATGGCGCTTCGCTAAACACCAAGACGTAGAATAATAAAAAGTTGTCCCATCGATCGCCCATAGATGGCAGCAGAAACAATACGGAAACGAAACAAACACAATTAGACAAGGCTAAATGTATCTAGAACGGTATCATTCAAGCGCTCAGGCATACCTTTTCCCTGTTCACAGTAGAGTTTCAAAACCTCTTTGCCATCCTCAGTCAGGCCAATTCTGCGGTCATAGAGCTTATGAAGAACGTCGCGTAAATCGTCGGGTAAGGGCGCTAGAAAACTCAGCGTTTCATGAGTTTTCGGATGATCAAACTCGATGAAATAGGAGTGCAAAAACTGTCGAGTAAGACCGAGATTGTCAGCTTTACCCGGCGTGCCATACTGAGGATCTCCCACACACCAATGCTTGATGTATTCCATGTGAACACGAATCTGATGAGTGCGCCCGGAATACAACTTGCACTCTATCAGAGAAAACCCGTTGTCCTTAGGACCCGATTCAAAACGTTCAAGTACCTTAAAGGTGGTTACCGAAGAACGAGCTTGAGGCTTATCGGAAACCTGCATGCGCAAACGGTTCTTGTCGCTGCGGAAAATAGGGGCATCAATGAGACCCGTATCGCTTGCAATATTTCCGTGTACCAAACAGAGGTAACGACGATTCACACTGCGCGCGCGAATTTCATCCTGAAGCTCAAAGCCCACTTCGTCGTTTTTAGCAACCAGCATAAGTCCACTGGTATCCCCATCTAAACGATGAACAATACCCGGCCGGTCATCGCCCTGAATATGAGCCAAATGATCGCGTCCATAACGTGCAATCAACGCATTGCAAAGCGTCCCATCAGGATGCCCCGGAGAGGGATGACAGATTAAACCCGCCTGCTTGTTGATTACCGCCAGGTCGTCATCGTCATAATACACATCAAGCGGAATATCCTCAGGTTCCAAGTAGATATGCTCGTCACTTTCGTATTCTTCATAGACAATAAAGTCTCCCGTATGCACCAAGGTCTTCTTGGTAGGCTTATTGCCACCTACAAATACCTTACCGGCCTCAATCTGCTTTACTGCCTTGCTGCGCGATTCATACAATCCCGCTTCAAAGAGATACGAATCAAGACGCATGCCGTCATACACCTCAGTTACGGTTGAAGAAAGACTACGAGCCATAGCTTCTACTTTCCCTCCTTAGCATTCTGAGAGCCACACTCTTGCTTATATGTTCGGATACCGAACGAAATGATAAAACCAATCACTCCACACGTTACGCCAATATCGGCCACATTAAACGTGGGGAAACTTATAAAGAGTACCTGAATAAAATCGATTACATAGCCCAAGGTAAAACGATCGAGTGCGTTACCTAAACCGCCTGCCAAAACGAGGCCCAGCATAACCACTTCAAACAAAGAGAGCATGCGTCCAAAACGAACAATCACGAACACGAGCACAGCAACCACCATAAGGGCAACTACGCCCAGCACAGCCGTTGCGCCGCTAAACATGCTCCATGCGGCCCCCGTGTTATGGATCAGCTTAAACTGCACGAGAGATCCAAAAGGACCTGCAAATACGCTTCCCAGATCTGCCGCATTGGCAATGTGTTTGGTTATCAGATCGACGATGAGCCATACGATACCCACTCCCAAAAACACCGCCAGCTTCATCGGTTGAAAACGCGAAAAGACCCCAACCTTGCCCGCACGGGACGTGCGGGGAGGCTGGGATCCTTGAGTGTCACCAGTATGAGTGAATTTTTCTGACAAACTTATTCCGCCTCAGCAAAACCAATCGCATCAAGAGCATCGCCACAACGTTTGCAAACGTGCGGATGGTTGGGATTTCCGCCCAGTTCGCGGAAGTTCCAACAGCGAGGGCACTTTTCGCCCGTTGCTGGTACTACCTTGCATGAAAGCTCAGCACCTTCTTCAAAGGTTACCTGAGCTACAATGAACAGCTCTTCAAATACTTCAGTATCAAACTTAGCCATCACGTCTAACAAAGCTTGCGGGGCAATAATGACTACGTTGGCTTCCTGGCTCTTGTTGATAACCTTTTCGCTGCGGGCATCTTCTAGCGCCTTTGTTACGCATTCGCGAACGGTGATAACTTCGCCAAACGTATCCAAACAAGCCTTCAGATCCTCATCGGCAGGCAGCGCCGGAACAAAATCTGCACGCTCAGGCCAACCAGCCAGCTGAACACTGATGGGACGATCGGCTGCGGTGCGCTCTGGCATTGGATAGTGCTCCCATACCTCTTCACAGGTGAAGGACAGAATGGGCGACATAATGCGTACCAGCACTTCCAAGATGTTCATCAGTACCGTCTGTACCGCACGACGGCGAGGAGAATCAGGCGCCTCAGAATACAGGCGATCCTTCGTAACGTCCATATACACACTGGACAAGTCATTCACGAAATCGTAGGTCAGACGATATATCGCATTGAAGTGATATGCCTGATATTCAGCTTCGACATTCTGGAGCATCTGATAAGTCTTTGCCAACATATACTGATCAAGAGGCTCAAGCGCATCCCAGCTGGTTACGTTGTTTTTGGTGGAATCAAAATCACCCAAGTTGCCCAGCAAGAAGCGGAAGGTGTTACGGAATCGACGATACGCATCCGATACCTGCTTCAAAATATTGTCGGAAATGCTTACGTCCTGCGAATAATCAACGCTTGATACCCACAGGCGCAAAACGTCAGCGCCATACTTCGAGCATACGTCTGCCGGGTCTACACCGTTGCCTAACGACTTAGACATCTTGCGACCCTGTTCATCTACAGTGAAACCGCAGTGCATAACCGTCTTATACGGCGGCACGCCATAAGCGCCAATACTGGTGAGCAAAGAAGACTGGAACCATCCGCGATGCTGGTCAGAGCCTTCCAAATACATATCTGCTGGGAACCTCAAACCCTCATCTGCACGATGCTTGCATACGCTGGTATGAGAGACGCCAGATTCCCACCAAACGTCCAAAATGTCCTTTTCGGGAAGCACTTCGTCGCAACCGCACTTGGGGCACTTCACATCATGAGGCAGATATTCCTTAGGCGTCTTGGTAAACCAAGCGTCAGATCCTTCCTTGCGGAAAAGGTCAATAACCGCATCAAAAGTTTCCTCATTAGCGATCGTAGTGCCGCACTTTGCACACTTGAATACCGGAATAGGTACGCCCCAGGAACGCTGACGGGAAATGCACCAATCGGGACGATCAGCCACCATCGAACCAATACGACGAGAAGCCCAGGAAGGAACCCACTTCACCTTATTTTCAATAGCGTCCAGCGCCTTTACGCGGAGGTCATTTTTATCCATAGATACAAACCACTGATCCGTTGCGCGGAAGATAACCGGCTGATGGCAGCGCCAGCAGTGCGGATAACTATGGGAAATATCTACATGAGCAACCAAGACACCCTGCTCGTCAAGCCACTTGATAATTTCAGGGTTCGCATCATCGACATCCAGGCCAGCAAAGCGACCAGCTTCATCGGTCAAAACGCCATTGTCATCAACCGGCATCAGAATGGGCAGGTCGAATTCAAGGCATACTTCATAGTCTTCTTGACCATGACCAGGAGCCGTGTGAACAGCGCCGGTACCAGAGTCAAGCGTTACATGGTCGCCATAAATCACCATGCCCTTCAAATCTTGACGGATTGGACAGGTATAGGTGATGCCGCACAGATCACGACCCTTGACCGTAATCACCTTACCATCGGCATCCTTAACCAACTCGTAGGTGTCCCAACCTGCAATCTTGGCAACATCTTCCACCAGATCATAGGCCAGAATGGTATGCATGCCATTAACATTGACCATGACATAGTCGGCATTAGGAGCTAAGCATACGGCAACATTGGCAGGCAACGTCCACGGCGTCGTAGTCCAAATGGTGATGTAGACCGGATCGCTCACCCCTGCCACTTCGAAGATAGGTGGCACTGCATCAAGCTTGAAGTTTACAAAAATGGAAGGAGAAATTTCGTCGCTATATTCAATTTCGGCTTCTGCCAAAGCCGTGTGACAACGCTTGCACCAATGGATAGGCTTACGACCACGATACACCGACCCATTCAGATACATGGTCTTGAAAATCTCAACGTCGCCCACTTCATAATCGGGGGTGAACGTCAAATAGGGATGATCCCAGTCAGCATTTACGCCGAGGCGCTTAAAGCCTTCGCGCTGAATATCAATGTTGTCGATTGCCCACTGACGGCACAGCTTACGCAAATCAGGCTGACTGGTCTGCTTCATCTTTTCTGGGCCTAACGTCTTTTCAACCATATGTTCAATAGGCTGACCATGGCAATCCCAACCCGGGATATAGGGCGTAAAGAAGCCGCGCTGAGCATGGCTCTTAATGACAAAGTCCTTCAAAACCTTATTGAAGGCGTGACCAATATGAATAGGACCATTAGCATACGGAGGGCCGTCGTGTAAAACAAACGGCTGATTATCTTTATTCTTTTCTATATAGGTAAAGAATAATCGATTGTTTTCATCCCAGAGAATATTTTCCTCCAGAAAGAAGTCAAACATTGCGGCATAGGATGTCTGGAGCCGAAGATCGGAACAGATGAGGTCAAACATAGAAATATTGTCCTCGTGTCCGCAGGCCTGGGGCGTCATTAAAAGAAGCCCCAGATACATCTGATAGCCCCGCCAGGTGGTTCGGGGATTCCAGATATCTCTCAGGGTTGGGGACTTGACATGACCGATACGTTCCACATAAAAAGCAAAGGGTGAGATTAAGTCAGAATAATCCAGTTTCATCGTCTCACCTGCCTGAAATCGGGAACGAGATAAGTCATTGTCCGTCCAATCCATAAGCCGCCTGTGAAGGTTTCCACACTCTGAAGCTCAGGAAGACCGATGCCGAATTCCTTCTGACGCTGTCTTAAAAGGGCCTTGTCTGACGGATAAAGTAGTTCTTCAATGCGTTCAGCTAATAAA
>UQDJ01000039.1 GCA_900539675.1 uncultured Coriobacteriaceae bacterium
CGCCTCCTATGATGTCGTAGAAATTATGGCCTGCCCCGGCGGCTGCGTTGGTGGTGGCGGTCAGCCCATTTCGTTCAACCAGGAACTGGCACCCAAGCGTGCTGCTGTGTTGAACAGTTTGGATCATGCTGATACGCTGCGCTATTCATTCGAAAACCCCGATATTCAGCAGCTCTACAAGAACTGGCTGGGCGAACCGCTTTCCAAAACGGCAGAAGCATGGTTGCACACCAACCAGGAGACCTGGGACATTGTGCCCCACTAAGGCAAGAGCTCAGAGGAGAAGCCTAGGGGCTATTGCCTCAAGCTGAGCACTTCAAAACTGAGCGCTTCACCGTAAAGCTGCCACCCACCGCGCGCAAGCGGCTTGTTCACAAAAACGTAATACCGGCGGGATACGCTTTATAGCACCCGCCGGTTTCGTTTTATAGCCATACATTTCGATTTATAACCACAAGACACCCACATATGAGTACAGCCTCTCAACATACCCAGCACGTCACCTCCATTGAAGGCGCCCCGTATGTCAACGATGCCAACAATGTCGTTGACATCAATGGCGTCAACGACATTGATGATGCCTCCAATGCCAGCTCTACAGCCAGCACTCCTCCCGTGGTCACCGATGTGGCCCCCGCACTTCATGGGGCCTTTGATTTGGCACACGAGCTTGTGCGCAACGGCACGCTTTCGGTGCGTGAATACGAATACCTTTTGACACACTGTACCCCCGAAATTGCCACTTATCTTGCACAAAAGGCAGACGCAATCCGCCGTAAGTTCTATGACAATACGGTTTATATTCGTGGACTTATCGAGATCAGCAACTATTGTAAAAATGATTGTTTGTACTGCGGCATTCGCAAGTCCAACAAAACCTGCACGCGCTATCGCCTAACACCCGAAGATATTTTAGAATGCACCCGACAGGGTTATGAACTGGGATTTCGCACATTTGTATTACAAGGTGGCGAAGATCCCTGGTTTAGCGATGAGCGTCTGGTGCCCCTACTGAAACAGATCAAACACGAACATCCCGATTGCGCGTTAACTCTTTCGTTGGGCGAGCGATCTTACAAAAGTTATGCGGCTTTGCGCGCGGCTGGCGCTGATCGATATTTGCTGCGTCACGAAACCATCGTGCCTGAGCTCTATCAACAACTTCACCCCCAAGAGATGCACCTTGATAACCGTTTGGCTTGCCTTCGCAATTTGCGCTCGCTGGGATATGCGGTCGGATGCGGCATTATGGTAGGCTCGCCCTTCCAAACGATGCATGACCTTGCGCGCGATTTATCCTTCATCGAGCACTTTGAACCCGAAATGTGCGGCATTGGCCCTTTCATTCCCCACCATGCAACACCATTCGCCACCCAGCCGGCCGGCAGCGTAGATGTGACTTGCGTTTTGCTCTCCATCATTCGCATCATCTGCCCCACCGTGCTTCTGCCAGCAACGACCGCCTTAGGCTCACTCGGACAAGAGGGCCGCACCCGTGGCATTCTGGCGGGCGCGAATGTGGTTATGCCAAACCTCTCCCCTTCAAAGGTGCGCAAAAACTACGAGCTCTATGACAACAAAGCGCATACCGGCACCGAGGCTGCAGAGCACCTCTGCATCCTCGAAGCCGGTATGAACAACATTGGCTACACCATTACCGTTGATCGCGGAGATCCGAAAGGAACCTCATAATGAATTACCCCTACAATCCCAAGTCTCTCTGCGCTGATGAATTCATTAACGATGAAGAGATTCGCGAAACGTTAGCCTACGCCGACGCGCATGCCAACGATTTAGATTTGGCACACAAAATCTTAGACAAAGCTCGTGGCAACCTGCATCCGTCCAATGACCACGGCACCATCATCACCCACCGTGAAGCGTCCGTGCTCCTGGCCTGCGACGATCCCGAAATTAACAAGGAAATCAAGCAGCTTGCCCATGACATTAAGCAAGCCTATTACGGCAACCGCATCGTGTTGTTTGCCCCACTGTATCTTTCCAACTATTGCGTGAATGGATGTTTGTACTGTCCCTATCATGCTAAGAACAAAGAGATCCCACGCCGCAAACTGACCCAGGAAGAAATTCGCGCAGAAGTTATTGCGCTGCAGGACATGGGCCATAAGCGCTTGGCTATTGAAGCAGGCGAACATCCTAAGTTAAACCCCATCGAATATATCTTGGAAAGCATGCATACGATCTATACGACCAAGCATAAAAATGGTGCTATTCGTCGCGTGAATGTAAATATCGCAGCTACCACGGTAGACGAATATCGCATGCTCAAAGAAGCCGAAATTGGCACCTATATCCTGTTCCAGGAAACCTACCACAAGGAAGGCTATCAGCGCCTTCACCCCACCGGCCCTAAGCGCGACTACAACTGGCATACCGAAGCTATGGATCGTGCGATGGCAGGCGGCATCGATGATGTGGGCTTAGGCGTGCTCTTTGGACTTGAGGGTTATCGCTATGAATTCGCTGGATTGTTGATGCACGCCGAACACCTGGAAGCAGTCCATGGCGTAGGTCCACACACCATCAGCGTTCCGCGCGTAAAGCCCGCCATGGATATTAACCCCGATGAATTCGACAACGGCATTCCTGATGACATCTTCGAAAAGATCATCGCGCTTATTCGCATTTCAGTACCCTACACTGGCATGATTATTTCCACGCGCGAAAATCAAGCTGTGCGCGAAAAGGCGTTGCAATATGGCATTTCGCAAATTAGCGGCGGTTCGCGCACCTCGGTTGGTGGCTACACCGACGAAGTGCGACCTCACGACACCGAGCAGTTTGACGTGTCTGATCAGCGCACCTTAGATGAAGTGATCAGCTGGCTTTTGGACAATAATCATATCCCCAGTTTCTGTACCGCCTGTTATCGTGCAGGGCGCACAGGCGATCGGTTCATGTCATTTTGCAAAAATGGTCAAATCTTGAATTACTGTCATCCCAACGCGCTGATCACCTTGGCGGAATACCTTACCGATTACGCCAGCCCTGAAACACGCGCTAAAGGTATGCGCATTATTCAACAGGAGCTACCAAAGATCACCAACCCTAATACCGAAGCGAAGGCTGAAGAATACATCCACAACATCGTGACAGGCACGGGTCGCGATTATCGTTTCTAGGAGGATCTTTTCATGAGTCTTAACGCTACTCCATCAGCTGAGCGTCTCCACATTGGCTTTTTCGGCATCCGCAATGCGGGCAAATCCAGCGTGGTCAACGCCGTCACCAACCAGGACCTATCCATCGTCTCTGACATTAAAGGAACTACCACTGATCCGGTGAAAAAAGCCATGGAGGTCTTGCCGTTAGGCCCGGTGGTCATTATCGATACGCCCGGCATTGACGATGAGGGCGACTTAGGAGCACAGCGCATTGCCAAGGCTAAGAAAGCGCTGCGTACGTGCGACCTTGCCGTTCTCGTCGTAGATGCCGCCCGTGGCATGCAAGCACCCGATATCGAATTGATCGACGCCTTTAGTCGTGCTGGTATTCCGTTTGTGACGGCATTCAACAAGGCCGATGCACTTACCCCGGAAGCCTGCAACAAGTTGGAACTGGGAGACAACGAACTCTTGGTTAGCGCCAAAACTGGCGAAGGCATCTATGAGCTTAAAGATATGCTGGGAGCCTGCGCGAAGGACGTCACCAAAGAAAAGCACCTACTCGCTGACCTGCTTCAGGAAAACGACCTTGTTGTGCTGGTGATTCCTATCGACAGTTCCGCACCTAAAGGTCGTATCATCTTACCTCAGCAGATGGTGTTGCGCGATGCACTCGACTACCACGCCATCTGTATGGCCTGTCAGCCGGAAAATCTAAAAGCAACCCTTGATTCACTCAAGAAAAAACCCCGTATTGTGATCACCGACTCGCAAGCCTTTGGTAAGGTAGCGCAAATAGTTCCAGATGATATTCAATTGACGTCGTTTTCTATTTTGATGGCGCGTTATAAAGGAAGCCTTGCCGACTATGCCGCTGGCACTCGCGCATTGGGAACATTAACCAACGATAGTCGGGTGCTTATTGCCGAAGGATGCACCCACCATCGTCAATGCGACGATATTGGCACCGTAAAAATTCCCGGATGGATCAAAGACTACACGGGCGCCGAACCGCACTTCGAATTCAGCTCAGGTGGCGGCTTTCCCGATTCGCTCGATACCTTTGACTTGGTAGTTCATTGCGGAGGATGTATGCTCAACGACCGCGAAATGAATTATCGCGTGGCTACCGCACGATCCGCCGGAGTGCCCATCGTTAATTACGGCCTGGCTATTGCCGAAATGCATGGTATCTTACAGCGCGCACTGCGCCCCTTTCCCGACGCGAAACCCTACTTTGAGGGAATTGGGCAATAGCAACTCTCCTGCTATTCTTCTGTCAACTGACGTTTCAGCATGTGCGCCTGATGTGAATACAGCTCCGGGAAATGATATGAGCTCATGAACTGGATAAAGTCATTCACCAGGCGCGGATGCTTTTCTTTTCTGCTCATCAAATAAATCTTATAAAACTCAGGCGGCACATCTTCAATAGGCAAGCACACCACGCCATCAAACGAATTCACCAAGAAGGAATACACCAAAAGCGACACATTACGCGGATCTGCCGCTGCAAACGAAGCCAGGGTAATTTCATCATCGAAGCTGCGCACCAGATCGAACTGATCCTCACGTCCCGCAAACAGCTCGCTCAAACCACCCGATACCGAGGTATCGTTGCCATACGTCAACAGATGATACCCTCGCAGGTCGGCCAGTTTTACAGAAGGCTTTTGCGCCAAGGGATGTTCCTGATTGACGCACACGACCAACGGCTGAGACCACACGTGAACCACATTCAGATCATTTGAATCTTCCGTGAGGCCCGCAAACGCCACATCAGTCTTTTCTTCTTTTAGTTGACGCGCAAGTTCACGGGAATACGCCTGTTCCATACGAATGCGCGGACGCGTCTCGCAGCTATTGATAAACGCACTTACTGCCCGAGACCAGAATTGTCCCTTCATGGAATACACCGTGCCCAAACGCATAGTGTTGCTAACCAGCATATGGGATTCCTCAGCCAAACGCACGCCTTCGTCATACACGTCCAAGGCACGATTGACGTGCTCCAAATAGATTTTTCCCTGCTCGGTTAAGGCAATACGTGCCGCTACTCCTTCGGAGCGGCAGAACAGACGAAAACCCAGCTCCTGTTCCATGCGTTTGATGGCCGTCGACAAGGTGGGCTGAGCAATGAACAAATCTTTCGCTGCTTTGGTATAACTCAATACTGACGCTAAATGCTTGAAATACCGCAAGTGAGTAAGCTTCATATCTGCTAGGCCTCTTTCTGAATATAGGCGCCACCTGCTCACCCTGCCTATAAGCTTTACAGGGCCCTTAGGTTGTTATGGCATACAAGCATAAAAGTATAGCAAAGCAGCCAAATAATGGCGCTGCGCACTCTGCGTGTCTATATGTCCGCACATCCGCCTGTTTATCTGTCTGCATGTCCGCACATCTGAACGATGCATGATCCAGAGCGGCACCTGAACGGATTCATGTAGATACACCATAAGTAGGTCATCCCAATCGCAAAATCTCAGATGACTCAGATAAAATAGCAGTTTGTATATTTAGTTGCCGGTGTCCACACATCCCCGAAAAGGACTCACATGAAATTCCGTTTACGCCCTCACTCAAAGGACCAATCCAAGGCGCTCAACCCCGAGCCAACCCCCGAAAAAAAGCCGCTCATTATCAACTACGACCGCGACGGCGTTCGCATTGGTGATGATGGCTACTCCATGACGCCAAAGCGTTCCAGATTGCATACCATGCTAAACGTTGTGTTTGTGTGGGGCATCATCTGTGCTCTGGGAGCCGTAGCGTGCGCCGTTATTGCGTTTGCACAAGGTCAGCAATATGGCGGCTTCCATGGCGACTTCGCTTCATTTGACCTGGAAGTATATGGCGGCAATATGATCAACGGTTATTCCGTTGCAACACTGCTGCGCGTAGAAGGCATCCTGTGCTTGCTAACGGCCATATTCGGTCCTGTCATCAGCATTCAGGCATTTCACTGGTTCTATGATCGACGCCCCGTTAAAGTCACCGCCATCATGATGAGCCTTCTGGCTCTAGCCTGCATTGGGTATGAAATTTCATTGCTGGTTACTGTGGGCTTGCCAGACCCGGTATGCTTGATCACTCTGATCATGTTGATTCTGATCGCAGTGTTTATGCGCCAGGTATTCCTCGAGCGCCCCACGCTGTCCAAGGCCAAGGTAGCCAAGACAGTGACGAAGAAATAGCGCTTGACAGAACAACAGGATTAAAGAAAATAAAGTACGTGAAAATTGCATAGACAAACCGTTGAAGCGGAAGTAAAAGTGGTTGTGCACGCCCAGAGAGTTCGGGGTGCTGGAATCCGAATCGAACGCAAACCACCAAATGGGCCGCTGAGGGCGCACCGAACCAACTCGGGTAATCAAAAACCTTGTTGTCATTCTTTTGATTACCACCTATGAAGTAGGATGCGACGTAAAGGCATACGTTAGTTGTCGGAGATGTGATGGCATCTCGCTAAGAGCATATATAAACTCGTTATGTTTGCAGCCTGAAGATAATCACACTCCATGGGCCTTCGGTTTCTTGCTTACCGAATAAGCCATGGAGTTTTTTATATTCAAAGGCACTTCGGACGAACTTTATTTATGAATCAAGGTGGCACCGCGGGTGACATAAGGCATAACGCTCTAACCCGTCCTTGAACGTTAAAACGTCAGGGACGGGTTTATTTTTTCCTCCCTGTCTTAACAAAGCTAGCGCACAAAACGCTACGGGAAAACTGCACAGGAAGGATGCCTATACATGGAGCCCACACTTGAGGAAATACGTACTCTTGCCAAAGAAGGTGATTACCGCCGAATCCCTGTTAAGAAAGAATTCTTTGCAGACCATATCACCCCCACCGAAGCATTGCGTGCTCTTCGCGCTACAAGCCATCACTGCTTTTTGCTCGAAAGCGCAGAAGCTAATGGAGCTCGCGGTCGCTACACCTTTCTTGGCTTTCAACCAACCCTGGAATTCACCTGTTCAGAGGGGAAGGCGCGCATCAGAACACATCTTGGAACAGACAAAGAAACGTGCCAGACGTGCACCCTTGAACATCCCCACTCTGCTATACGTCGCATTATCGAAACCCACAAAAGCCCCCGCCTTGCTCATTTTCCACCCTTTTCAGGCGGGTTAGTTGGATACTTTTCCTTTGACTACTTTGCCTACAGCGAACCGCGTCTGCGCAAAGATCAGACCACTAGAAAACGCTCAGGAGAAGAAGACTTCCTGGATGTAGACCTTATGGCATTTGATAGCGTCATCGTGTTCGACTCCTATCGCCAAAAAGTGGTGCTCATCACAGGCATGTATCCTTACGCCGACCCAGATGCATCCCTGGCATCTATCTTTGATGAGCAAGGTATTTCGCGCCACCTTGAAAACCGCAAAGATCTTACACTTGATAGGTGCCCTGATGTATTCGGCAGTCTTGATGCGCTTGAAACCTCCTATAAGCAGGCAGAAGAAAAGCTTGCCTATATAGAAACCGTTCTCTTACAGGGATCACGCCATTGCTTTGAGCCGCTGCATTTAGAACACGACTTTATTCCCTCTTTAAGCGAATCGCGCTATTGCGCCATGATTGAGCAGGCGAAACATCATATTTACGAAGGCGACATTTTCCAGGTGGTACTTTCCAATCCCCTTAGCGCTCCTGCGACGGGAAGCCTCTTTGATGCGTATCGGGTACTAAGAAGCGAAAACCCCTCGCCTTACATGCTGTATTTCACTAGCGATTCTATAGAAATTGCAGGAGCATCACCCGAAACGCTCGTTCGCCTAGAAGGCGACCACCTTCAAACCTTTCCGCTTGCAGGCACGCGCCCCCGTGGAGCTAATGCAGAAGAAGATAGACACATAAAGGAAGAACTCTTAAGCGACGAAAAAGAGCTTGCAGAACATAACATGCTCGTCGATTTGGGCCGCAATGATCTTGGACGTGTTTGTTCGCTTGGGTCCGTTCACGTAGATACCTATCTTAATGTGTTGGAGTTTTCTCGCGTCATGCACATTGGATCTACCGTCAAAGGAACTATCAGCCCCGACAACGATGCTCTCGACGCCATTGATGCGGTACTCCCTGCAGGAACTTTGTCGGGCGCACCAAAAATTCGTGCTTGCGAAATTATCAACGAACTAGAACCAACACCAAGAGGCATCTATGGTGGCGCACTTGGGTACCTCGATTTCTCTGGAAATATGGATATCTGCATAGCTATTCGCCTTGCTTACAAAAAGCACAACCAGATCTTCGTTCAATCAGGCGCGGGGATCGTTGCCGACAGCGATCCCGCATCAGAATATCGTGAATGTCAAAACAAAGCTGCAGCCGTACTTTCTGCACTTCATACCGCGAATGGAGGTCTGTAGTGATGATTGCTTTGATTGATAACTACGACAGCTTTGTGTATAACCTCTATCAACTCCTTGGCAGCCTTGACCCCAACGTGGTGGTATATCGAAACGATGCCATCACCATAGAAGAGCTTATGTCGGCAAACCCCGATGCCATTGTACTTTCGCCCGGTCCTGGAAAACCCGCAGATGCAGGCATATGCGTTGAGGCAGTAAAACGGTTATCGGGCACAGTTCCCCTGCTCGGCGTTTGCCTTGGGCATCAAGCAATCTGCGAAGCGTTTGGTGGTGTAGTAGATCACGCCAAGCATCTCATGCATGGCAAGTCTTCCCCCGCTGAACTTGATACCACATCCCCGCTGTTTTATAACCTACCCCGCACCATACAGGTTGCACGCTACCATTCGCTTTCAGCAGATGAAGAAACACTTCCTGTCGACCTTCGCGTTATTGCTCGGGCCGACGATGAAATTATGGCGTTAGCTCATCAATCTCATCCTACCTACGGGGTTCAGTTTCATCCCGAGTCAATTCTGACACCTGATGGAAAACAGATACTTCAAAACTTTTTAGATACTGCCGCTCTCTTCAACAGGGCGGTTTGAGGCAACGTTCAAGCTCAGCTCGACACCAAAGGTCAGTTCAACCATAAGGTCAATCCAACACCACAGGCCAATTATGCACCAAAGGCCAGTTCTGCACCACAGGCCAGTTATGCACCACAGCTTAGTTCAACCATGAGGAGACTATCTATGATTAAAGAAGCTATTAAAAAAGCGGCCCAAAACCAACACCTTCCCTACGAAGAAGCCAAAGCGGTTATGGATGAAATCATGAGTGGAAAAGCCACTCCCGTCCAAATGGCGGCCTATCTAACCGCCCTTGCCATGAAAGGTGAAACTATCGATGAAATCACCGCTTCAGCAGCAGGTATGCGCGCCCATTGCGTAAAACTTCTGCACGAGGTTGATGTCCTAGAAATCGTTGGTACGGGCGGCGATGGATCTAACTCTTTTAATATCTCCACGACCGCATCACTCGTCATTGCCGCAGCAGGAGTTCCCGTTGCAAAACATGGCAATCGTGCTGCTTCATCTAAATGTGGCGCCGCTGATGTTTTGGAAGAGCTCGGCGTAAAGATTGATCTTGCTCCTGAACGCAGTGCCGAACTTCTACAAAAGATTAATATCTGTTTTTTGTTTGCGCAGAACTATCACATCGCTATGAAATACGTAGCACCTGTTCGCAAAGAACTGGGAATCCGCACCGTATTTAATATCCTGGGTCCCTTGAGCAACCCCGCAGGTGCGAACATGGAACTCATGGGGGTCTACGACCAAGAATTAGTTGAACCTCTTGCGCAGGTAATGATGAAACTGGGCGTTCGTCGTGGAATGGTGGTGTACGGCCAGGATTGCCTTGATGAAATATCCATGGCAGGCCCCACCAGCGTTTGCGAAATTAAAGACGGCTGGTTCCAGTCCTATGAAATAACCCCAGAACAGTTCGGCTATAGGCGCTGCGCAAAACAGGATTTGACTGGCGGAACACCTGATGTTAACGCCGCCATTACCCAAGCCATCATCAATGGTGAAGATCGCGGCCCAAAACGCTGCGCCGTTTGCCTTAACGCGGGAGCGGCACTCTACATCACTGGCGCCGCAGAAACCATGGAAGCAGGTGTTCGTCTTGCCGAACAAATTATTGATGAGGGAAAAGCCGCGGCAAAACTTGAAGAGTTTATTCAGGAGACCAACCGGTAAACCATCAGATATCACGCAGGCTAAGCAATACCTATTTATCTGAACACATAGGCATCAAACGAGGGGAGAATCGCGTGTCCGCCAATCACGACAACATACTCCAGCGCATTGCGGAAAAAACGCGCCAACGCATCGAATTAGAACGATCCCACGTCTCCGATGAGGCTGTGATCGAGCAAGCATATGATCGCGTAAGCGAAGAACTAAACCAAGGACCTTTCACATTTCCCTTTGAACGAGCACTTGCTCAAAGCGGCACGTCCTTTATTTGTGAGGTTAAAAAAGCATCTCCTTCTAAAGGAGTTATAGCCAAAAAATTTCCCTATCAAGAGATAGCACAGGCATACGTTTCTGCTGGTGCCGCTGCTCTATCATGCTTGACGGAACCCTACTTTTTCTTGGGATCAAACGAGTATCTCAAATCCATCGCCGCAAATGTTTCTGTTCCTGTTCTGCGAAAAGACTTCACGGTAGATGCGCGCATGATCTACGAAGCAAAAGTGTTGGGCGCAAGCGCGGTGTTGCTCATCTGTTCGCTTCTCGATGATAGGGAGCTGAGCGAATATGTGAAACTGAGTCATGCCCTAGGGCTTTCTGCGCTAGTTGAAGCTCATGACGCAAACGAAATTGATCGCGCCCTTGCCGCTGGTGCACGCATTATTGGAGTAAATAATCGCAACCTGGCCACGTTCGAGGTAGACACCACTACGAGTTTGCATTTGCGTGAGCGTGCCAAAGAGGTACTGTTCGTTTCAGAAAGCGGCATTACGACCCGCGAAGATGTTGTACAGCTTGAAAACATTGGCGTAGATGGCGTCCTTATTGGAGAAGCACTCATGCGCAGTGCCGATAAAGCCAGAACCCTTGCCATCCTTCGCGGCGATATCCCGAGCGTTGCCAATAATACCTTCCACACTAACCCGAGCGCCGCTGCCAGTGACACCCTCGGTGCAATCCCGAATGTTTCCGCCAGTGATATCCTCGGTGCAATCCCGAGCGATACTGCCAACGATGTCTGCTTTGATGGCCTGTTCAACCCATCGGGCAATACAGAGCATACCTATATAAAAACCTGCGGCATGACACGACTCGAAGACATCGCGGCAGTCAATGAAGCGCACCCCGATATGTGCGGCTTCATTATCGAATTTCCTAAAAGCAAGCGCAGCATTAGCGCAGAGCAACAGATTGAACTTGCATCGCGACTCGATCCAACCATCTGCGCGGTAGGAGTGTTTGTTGACGCGCCCATCGATCAGATAGTCAAGCTTGCACACACGCGAAGCATCCAGGCAATACAACTTCATGGCAACGAGGATGAAACCTATCTGGCCCAACTTCGCGAGCAATGTAGCCTGCCTATCATCAAAGCATTTCAGATCAAATGCGCTCATGATCTTGTCTTAGCACATGCATCAAGTGCCGATATGGTGTTACTCGACAGCGGACAAGGCAGCGGCACATCCTTCGATTGGTCCTTGCTTAAAAACTTTGAGCGCCCCTTTCTTTTAGCAGGCGGCTTAAGCCTGCAAACCATCCCCAAAGCACTTAACACACTCCGTCCCTGGGGCATAGATCTGAGCAGCGGACTGGAAACAAACGGACTCAAAGATCGCCAAAAAATACAGTGCGCCACTGCAATGGCGCATCAGATCATGCCAACCCACCAAACCCACCGACCCTAAGGAGCAACACATGACCACACAGAACACCAGCAAGGGACGCTTTGGTATCCATGGAGGCCAATATATTCCTGAAACCTTAATGAATGCCATCATTGAACTTGACGAAGCCTATACCCGTTTCAAAGACGATCCCGCATTCAAAACTGAGCTTCAAACACTGTTAAACGACTATGCAGGTCGCCCTTCGCGTTTGTACTATGCGCGCCGCATGAGTAAAGACTTAGGCGGAGCAAAAATCTATCTCAAGCGCGAAGATCTCAACCACACAGGTGCTCACAAAATCAATAACGTTTTAGGCCAAGCACTTCTGGCGAAGAAGATGGGTAAAACTCGCCTGATTGCTGAAACGGGAGCTGGACAACACGGCGTCGCCACCGCTACTGCCGCAGCCTTGCTGGGTATGGAATGCGTGGTGTTTATGGGTCGCGAAGATACCGAACGTCAAGCGCTCAATGTGTACAAAATGCGTCTGCTGGGTGCTGAAGTTCACCCTGTCGATAGCGGAACCGGCACGCTTAAAGATGCGGTGAGCGAAACCTTCCGCGAATGGACGAACCGCATCGATGATACCCACTACTGCCTTGGCTCCTGCATGGGCCCCCATCCCTTCCCCACTATCGTGCGTGATTTCCAGGCAGTTATCTCGTCTGAGATTAAAGAGCAGATGATGGAACTTGAAGGGGCGCTTCCCGATGTTGTAATGGCTTGTGTCGGCGGTGGATCAAATGCTATTGGATCGTTCTACCACTTTATTGATGAAGCCAGGGTACGCCTTATTGGGTGCGAAGCAGCGGGACGTGGTATTGATACCTTTGAAACTGCAGCAACTATTGCTACGGGAAAGCTGGGCATTTTCCATGGTATGAAAAGCTATTTCTGTCAGGACGAACACGGACAGATTGCTCCTGTGTACTCCATTTCTGCTGGTCTTGACTATCCTGGCATTGGTCCTGAACATGCCGCATTGCACGATGCAGGACGCGCCGAATACGTTGCCGTCACCGACGATGAAGCGGTTGATGCTTTCGAATATCTCTCCCGTACTGAAGGCATTATTCCCGCTATTGAAAGCGCCCACGCGGTTGCCTATGCGCGCAAGCTTGCGCCGACCATGACCCCCGACCAAACAATTGTTATTACGCTATCGGGCCGAGGCGATAAAGACTGCGCCGCTATTGCACGCTACCGTGGCGAAGACATTCACGAATAGCCTCAGCCAGCCAAACAAACATCCAACAAAACTACGCACACAGCAGAATCTGAACTGAACAATTTATTAAGGAGATGCACTATGAGCAACATCGCCCGCGCTTTTGAAAACGGTAAATCGTTTATCCCCTTTATAACTTGCGGCGACCCAGACCTCGAAACTACCGAAAAGTTGATTTACGCCCTGGAACGCGCAGGTGCCGATCTGATTGAACTTGGCATTCCATTTTCAGATCCCACCGCCGAAGGGCCCGTTATCCAAGAAGCCAACATCCGATCCCTTGCGGGTGGAATCACCACTGATAAGGTGTTTGATCTGGTACGTCGCGTCAGAAAAACCACCCACATACCCCTGGTGTTTATGACGTACGCCAACGTAATTTACTCCTATGGCATTGAGCAGTTTGCAGCAACAGCCGCCAAAGCTGGCATTGATGGCATTATCTTGCCCGATGTCCCCTTTGAGGAAGCCGACGAGTTTGAAGTTCCCTTCGCCAAGGTGGGGATCGATCGTATTTCTATGATTGCTCCTACCTCCCATGAGCGTATTGCGGCTATTGCCAAGAAGGCTCAGGGGTTTGTTTACTGCGTTTCTTCTTTGGGCGTAACCGGCGTACGTTCCCATATCACCACCGATATTGGAGCTATGGTGGCGCTTGTAAAAGAGCAGCAAGATATTCCTTGCGCGGTGGGTTTTGGCATTTCCACCCCAGAACAGGCATGCTCTATGGCCGCTCAAAGTGATGGCGCCATTGTGGGTAGCGCTATCGTAAAGCTTTGTGCACAGTACGGAAAAGATTGCATTCCGCACGTTGAAGCATATGTTCGCTCCATGAAAGAGGCGCTAAGACAAGCAAACTAACACTCTCGAATCTCAAAGCAGCGCTAAACACTCGGTATATTCCTCCGAACAGCAAAAAGGCCGCCGCAGGGTGAAGCGGCGACCTTTGGGGTGGGTATATATATTGCATTATGAGTTTTGCACGGCACAGAGCCTTACAAACTCACCATGCAACGTTGATTGCTTATAGGAACTAGTCGTCCAACAAGCCCTTCGTAATATCTTCGAGCGTACGACCGCGGGTCTCAACTGCGAAGATTGCCAGCCAAATAGCCATAAAGATTGCCAGTGCAGAGTTGATGATATAAGCACCCAGCGTACCCATTGGGCTTGCTACGAAGAATGCGATCCACATTGGGCTGAAGATGCCGCCCAAGCGACCGAATGCGTTTGCCAAACCAGCACCGCGGATACGGCATGCCGTCGGGAACGGTTCGGACAGATAAATCGCTGCGGTAGTAACCGAGTTGGTGAACGTAAATACGCAAACCAAGAAGCCGAAAGCCATAACCAATTCGGGATGGTTGGTTGGCAGCAAAGACCAGATGGGACCCAAAATTGCGATAGCAATGTAGGTCACAATAAGAATGGTCTTGCGGTTTACCTTTTCAACGTAGAAGGTCAGCAGACCAACACCAACCGGAATACCCAGCTGCATAACAACCGTCATCAGCGTGGACAGGCTTACATCGAAGCCATTTGCTTTCAAAATGGTCGGCGTCCAGGTGATAACCGTGTAAACCAAAACGTTCATTACGAAGCACAGGAACATTGCCGTAAGGGTACGGGTGATCATCTGCTTCTTGAACAGGAACGACCAAGGCAGCTGCTTTACATTCTCAGCCTGTTCGCGACGCTGAATTTCCTCATCGGAAACCTCAGGAACTTCTACGCCCTTAGCACGAACCTTGTTTTCGAGCTTGGTAACAATAGCATCTGCTTTGTCGTTCTTGCCCATCATAGCAAGCCAACGAGGAGATTCGTCCAAGCACAGGAAGTTGAACACCATTACTGCCAGACCAAGAATGCCGCAGAACACAAATACTTCGCGCCAGCCAGCGGTAGG
>UQDJ01000040.1 GCA_900539675.1 uncultured Coriobacteriaceae bacterium
AGGTACCGGATTCGCCACCGGTTACAAAGCGCAGTTCGCTTGAATCGGAGCCTGCATTGTCTCCGCCGTTGGAGTTACCGGAATTGGAACTGCCGCAGCCAACCAATGCGAACGCCAGAGCGGCTACCATTGCAGCGGTGACAAGGGCAAGAAGTTTCTTCTTCATGATCCATCCCTTTCAATAATGTCGAGTGTGTTACCAGCGTCGATATTTTAGATGAATTGAGGAGATTTAAGGGTGAAATATCAAATTAATTTTGTTAGATTACAAAAATAGTTGGATAACGGTTGTCTTTGACGGGCGAAAGGGCATATGGAGTCATGGTCTTAGATGGATGGGATTGGTTTATATCTCTTTCAGAAGAAGAAAGCTTTACCAAGGCAGCCGAACGCTTACAGGTATCCCAGCAAACACTGAGTGCTCGTCTCAATGCGCTAGAAAAGGCGCTTGATGTTCGTCTGGTTACGCGTAGTACGCCTATTGCTCTTACGCCAGCAGGAATGGTGTTCTTACTCTACGCGCGCGAACAGAAGCAGGCGCAGCAGGATATGATGCGCGAAATTGGCGAAGTGACGGGTAGCGGAGCTGGCATCATCAAGATTGGCATTTCGCATGTGCGCAGCCAGACCTTAATGCCGATTACCGTTAAAAAGATTCGCGAACGTTTGCCTAAGATGCGCGTCATGTTGATTGAACGCACGAATCGTGAACTATTGCGCATGGCTGAACATGGTGAAGTGGATGCGGTTATTGCTCGTTTTGATGATGTGCATCCCGGTGTGGAATTAACGCCGCTCTATCAGGAAGAGATTGTAATTGCCCTGCGCCGTGATGTTTTAGAAAAGGCAATAGGTAAAAAGGGGAGCGAAGCGTTAGCTGAAATGGAACAAGCCGGAGTTTCGGCTCTTAAAGAATGTCCGTTTGTATTGGGCACCCTTGACGATATAGCAGGTCGTATTGGGTATTCGGTATTGCGCAATGCAGGAATTAAAAAGCCTCACATTGTGGCAATCAGTGAAAATATGCGTACGTTATTGGGTATGGCGGCAGAAGGATTAGGCGCTATCTTTTGTCCTGCAAATTTGGTTCCCGCAACTCGGGATGAGGGACCTACGGCTCTGCTCCATTTTTCCTTGTCGAAGCAGGCTCGTTACAGTATTTCGCTTGGCATCCCGTCTCAGGGCGAACAATGGAGTGCTTTGAGTGTTATGAAAGAATGCCTTGACGAAGCGCTGAGCGAATTGAATATGATCCATTAAGATGCAGCATTAAGATGCTTCATTAAGCAAAGAGAATTTCATACAACGGCTTACAGCACACTTTGGCCGCCCACTTGCTTGCTAATTTACTTTCAATAAGCTCTACGATTCCTGTAGGGCTAAGATCACATTCAAAGATAGGTACATAAGTTTAAAAAAGTAAGGCTAAGCCTAAGAGCCTTGTCTCTGATATGCCTCAAACGTAAAAAGGGAGGAAGCAAATGCTTCCTCCCTTTCCGGAATCTTGCCAAGACAACTCTTGGTGAGAGCCAGAACTAGTCGAGTTTAGAACCAGCGATCCAGGTCTGGTACTCGAGGGTGCCGTCGTGATCCTCAATGCCCTTAGCAATGGTGATACGCTGAACGGTAGGAGCACCTTCCTCAAGCCACATAGCGCGGCAGTCGCGGTAGAGGAGCTCGGTAGGACCATAAGGAGAATCCTCGAAGTAGCCGTCGCCACCGAAGATCTCGAGCATTTCGTCGGAAACGAGACGAACAGTGTCGATGGAGAACAGCTTGCAGATTGCAGCCTTCTCGGAGATGTATTCGCCTTCTGGATCCAGATCGAAGTCGTCGCAGAAGTCGATGATTGCGCAGCGCAAGCAGTGAATCATCATCTGCATGTTAGCCAACTTCACGCGGATAGCCTGGCGCTTAATGATCGGCTTACCGAAGGTTACACGGTCGCGAGCACGAGCGATAGCCATCTCGAACATACGCTGAGAAATACCCAGGTTAGAAGTTGCGATGTGTACACGGGAAACAGCGAGAGAGTGCATAGCAACCTTCATGCCTTCACCGCGCTTGCCCAGCATCAATTCGGGCTCGAGTTCAACGTTGGTGAACTTCAGACCGGTGTGACCGGAGCCACGGCAGCCCATCATGTGAGGCATAGGAACGAGCTCGAAACCAGGCTTGTCCATAGGTACGAAGAATGCGGACAGACGGTCGTCGCCCTTCTTGTCAGGGTCGGTTACGCAGATTACGTAAGAGAACTGAGAGCAGTCGGTGTGGGAGATGAGCCACTTTTCACCGTTGAGGATCCACTTGCCCTTTTCTTCGTCCCATACAGCGGTGGAGTGCAGGTCAGCACCGGTGCCGCCGGACTTTTCGGTCAGAGCGAAGTTGGTGAAGATCGTCTTGTCCTGGAACAGAGGCATGTACTTTTCCTTGATTTCGGGCTGGCCGAAGTCGTCAAGGATGCGCCAGTTCAAGTCAGATGCATAGTGCATGTGCATACGCATGCCCGAAGGACCACGGGAGAACTCTTCCTGAACCTGAAGAATTTCCTTCTCGTTGAGGCCCCATCCACCGTACTCTACAGGCAGAGAGAAACGATAGATGTCGTTGTCAATGTTGGACTGGTAGAACTTCTCGGGGAACTTGTTGGTTACCTCGATTTCCTTCTGCCATTCCGTGTAAGGACCTTCTACCAGAGCGCGAATCTTCTTCAGATACGCTTTAAACTGCTCGTCGGTGATGGTTGCATTCGGATTCATAAACCCTCCTAATCGGTTTGATGAATGGAGTCGGGTTTGACTCCTGTTTAACCCTTATGCGGCAGATTCCGGATATTCCGCTACGAGAAGTTTATCATCGGGGCGCTTGCAGGTGTCCAATAGGATATGAACGGTTTTATATCTGCTTTTTATAGGAGACCTCTATCGTTCAACGGTTGAAATTCAGGGTCTTTAATGAATGAAGTCAACTATCTGGAACGATGTCAGTGGACGAATTCGCACCGTGAACGGCAGTTTTAATAACAATTTACGAAATTCTTTAAAGCTTTCTTTGAATGCCAGATGGCAAGTTAGCAAACCTGAATGAATGGATTTTTGAAATGTTGTGCAATTTCCTATGGGTTTCGGTGTTCAGATGAATCAATCGCCATTTTTGCATTAATTGGGGTTTGATTGGGGTTTGATTGGGGGAGTCAATCCGAACATCGTTATCAATTCGATCACCATAAATAACCTGAACATCATTAACAACCCGAACCTTACTAAATAAGTAAGCAATGCTAAGTGGCAACGCTGAGCAAGCGATGCCAAATAACCAATGCCATACAAGCGCTGCTAAGTGGCAATGTCAAATAAGTAAGCAGGCAATGTCATAAACATTAGTGCGAAGCAATGCCATTAACATCAGTGCGGTACTCATGCCCTTTAAACTTGCAACCTTTACTGGATAACTAATTGGTCGGATCAAATAGACCGTTAAAGCTGACGATGTCACTGCAAGGATGTCCGCGCTCTTGTGCTCTTATTGCTTACTTTATTAATTGGTTAATTGGTGAAGCCGAAGATGTTTCTTTGAGCGGAATCGCCATTAGACTCAATCGATAGACGCTGGTTTTACAAATTGTTGATACGACGTGATGCAAATGTGGTGAAATTGTGCGTAAATCCCCAGAAGATCTATCACTTTTTATTACTGCAGCTTCGAAGAACGTATTTCTCAAAAGAATAAATATCTGTGCATTTCAGATTATTGCCTATTCGATCTTTAGCGCAGTCCAACCCGCGAGAGAAGGATCCAAAAATGGTCCGAGACCGATTTGTCGTCAAACCGAGATGAAACCTAGTTCAAACCCGCATCAATAGATTCGCCCTATAAAAACACGTCTATTGAATCGAAAATTCCTTGCATCAAACGCAGAATTTCTGTTGGGCAGGCTCCTTTTTCCGCTTACACTTTACCAAGCAGAAAGTCCATTTTCTGGCGGTTTGTGCTGCCAGGACTAGTTCATCCGTATTTTCATAACTGGGTGAGGAGAAGGAGAAGATTATGGATTATGGTCTAACCGACGAGCAGGAACTTCTTGTTGAGTCCCTCAAGGAGTACGCTGATCGCTACTTTGATGACGAATCCGTAAAGCAAATGTACGAAAACCACCAGGTTACCGCAGAAGCTCAGGATGCTTACCGCGATGCTGGTTTCCCATTCATGGGTCTTCCCGAAGAAGTGGGCGGCATTCCTACGGACCACGTCACCTTGGGTCTTATGACCGAGAAGCTCTATGAGTTCACTGGTGCCATGACCCCGTTCATGACCGGCATGCTTGCCTGCGCTGACCTGGCTGAATTCGGTACTCCCGAACAGGCTTCCGTCATCATGGAAGAATATGAAAAGTCTGGCCAGTCTGTTGCAGCTCTTTGCCTTTCCGAACCCGGTGCAGGTTCCGATAACATGGGTATGACCATGACTTCTAAGAAGCAGGCAGATGGCACCTATGTTCTGAATGGTCAGAAGACTTGGGTTACCAATGGTGCAGACGTACCTTATCTGTTGGTCATTGCTAAGGATGAAGATCCAGCTCGCGAAAACAACAAGATGTCCTTGTGGCTGGTAAAGCGCGAAACCGTAGGTGTTTCCACTGCTCATTTGACCAAGATCGGTCAGCACACCGTTCCCTTTGTAGATGTATTCTTCGACAACGTGGTTGTAACCGAAGATCAGCGCGTTGGCGAACAGGGTGCTGGTTGGCTGTTGCTCATGAAGAACTTCGAGTTCGAGCGCTGCTTGGTTGTTGCTCAGGGTCTTGGTCTTGCACAGGCTGCTCAGAACGACGCTGTAGCTTATGCGAAGGATCGTATCGCTTTTGGTAAGCCGATCATCACCAACCCCCGTGTTCAGGGCCTTATCGAAGAAAACGAAATCATTCTTCAGCAGACCCGTCATTGGCTCTACTACTGCCTCTGGAAGCTTGATCAGGGTGAGTCCATCAACGCTGACATCGCTATGTTGAAGTCCTGGGGTACCCGCGCACACGTTCAGGTAGCTTGCAACGCCATCGAAGTTTATGGCGGCTTGGGTTATACCGAAGAAGTTCGTGTGGGTCGCATTTGGCGTGACCTTCGTGGTAACATGCTTGCTGGCGGTACGTGCGAGGTTATGGACTACATCGCTGGTCGCGCAGTTCCGAAGTGGTATAAGTAACTAACACGTAGCGTAAAAACTCCCTTTTGTAGGTAATACAAGGAGAATAGGAGCAAGGAAGTTATGAAAATTGTTGTCGCAGTAAAGGTAGTTGCTGACGACCAGGACATTTTTGTTGCTGGAGATCGTTCGCTCGACTACTCTAAGGCCCATCAGATCATTAGTGCCTACGACAAGAACGCAATCGAAGCTGCAGCTCAGTTGGCTGCTGCAAACGAAGGTTCCTCCGTTGTAGTGATCAGTGCGGCTACCTCCAAGGCTACTGACGCTAAGCTGAAGAAGGACATCCTGTCCCGTGGCGTTGACGAGCTGTTCATGGTTGCTGATGACTCTCTGGAAACCGCAGACTCTTATGCAACTGCGCAGGTTTTGAAGGGCATCATCGACGAGAAGGTATCCGATTACGACCTGATCCTCACGGGCGACGGTTCTGCTGACTTCTATGCTGGTCAGGTAAACGTACAGCTCGCAGCTGCTCTGGGCGTTCCTACCATCAATGAGGTAACCGGCATTACCGCTGAAGGTGACAAGGTTGTTGTAGAGCGCACCCTGGAAGAAGAAGTAGAGGAAATCGAAGTACCTCTGCCTGCAGTTGTTGCTGTATCTCCTTCCATCGGCGAGCCTCGCATCCCTGGCATGCGTGAGATTCTTGCAGCAGGCAAGAAGCCTTCCACCGTTGAGGACCTCTCTGGTGCTCTCGATTCCAAGGTTGAGTATGAGGAGATCAAGGCTCCTGAACTCGCACCCCGTAAGCAGCAGATCTTCGAAGAAGGCGACATCGACGCATTTGCAGCCGCTGTTGCTGAGGCACTCAAGTAAAGAGAAGGCGGTAATAACACATGAAAGCATTTGTTCTTGCAGAAACCACCGATGCTCAGCGCTCTCTTTGTGCTGGTGCACGTTCTATCGCCGACGAGGTTGTACTCGCTGTAGTTAAGGGTGCTCCTCTGACCGGCGTTGCCGATAAGGCTTATGACATTGAGCTCCCTGCTGGCGAGCCTGTTGAAAACGCTGCTGGTGGCGTTCAGGCTGCTTATGAAGCTGCTCAGCCCGACGTAGTACTCGTAGAGCCCACTCCGCGCAACAAGATCCTTGCTGGTCTTCTTGCTGCAAAGATTGGTACTGCTGTCATCTCTGACGTAACCGCATTTGATGGCGACGAAGTTTCCAACATGTACTTCGGCGGTCTTGCTGTTACCAAGCAGAAGGCAACTGCAGCTAAGGTTTACACCGTAGCAGCTACTGCTTTTGCTGACGCAGAAGCTACCGGTACTGACGAAGTAGAGACCATCGCTTACACCGCTCCTGCTAAGCCTTTGGTTCTTCGTGGCACCAAGGAAGTACCTCGTGAGGGTGCTGACCTGACCAAGTGCGACGTTGTTGTTGGTGCTGGCCGTGGCTTCGCTGAGGAAGCTGACCTGCAGATGGCTCGCGACCTTTGCGCTAAGATTGGTGGCGAACTGGGCTGCTCTCGTCCTCTGGCTGAAAACGTTAACTGGATGCCTCGTAACCTCTACATCGGCGTTTCCGGTTTGCAGCTGGCTCCCAAGGTTTACATTGCCCTGGGTATTTCTGGTCAGATGCAGCACATGGTAGGTGTACAGGGTGCTGACACCATCATCGCTGTAAATAAGGATCAGAACGCTCCTATCTTCAAGCAGTGCGACTATGGTATCGTTGGCGATATCTACAAGGTTCTGCCTGCTCTGATTGAAAAGCTGTAAAAATTAGCTTATTATTGCAGGGCGCAGATTTTCTGCGCCCTGTTTTTATATTCGCTCTCTGAAAGGAAAAGCATGTCCGATTTTGACGCGATTGTCGTGGGTGCTGGCTGCGCTGGTTCTGTAGCTGCTTATACCCTCGCGTCCGCTGGCAAGTCGGTTCTTGTTGTCGAGCGTGGTAATTACGCCGGCGCTAAGAACATGACGGGCGGTCGTATTTACACGCATTCGCTTGCTAAGGTATTTCCGAATTATGAGGAAGCACCTTTGCAGCGCAAGGTTGCTCATGAGCGTATTTCGCTTATGTCTCCTGACTCCAACTTCACGATTGATTACACCGCACGTGAACTGGAAAAGGCTGGTCAGGAATCCTATACCGTTCTTCGTGGCCCCTTCGACCAGTGGCTTGCTGAGCAGGCAGAAAACGCTGGTGCTGAATTTATTTATGGCATTGCTGTAGAAGACCTCATTATTGAAGACGGCAAGGTAAAGGGTATTAACGCTTTCGGCGACGAAATTACTTCTGATATTGTAATTCTTGCCGACGGTGTAAATTCTCTGCTTACTTCTAAGGCAGGCCTTTCTAAGAAGGCTCCTTCTATTCATCAGGTAGCTGTTGGCGCAAAGGAAACCATCGAACTTCCTTCCGATGTTATTGAATCTCGTTTCCTGTGCAATCCTGGCGAAGGCGCATCCTGGCTGTTTGCTGGTGACTGCTCTAACGGCATTATTGGTGGCGCATTCGTTTATGCTAACAAGGAATCCGTTTCCCTTGGCATTGTTGCTACCATGTCTGAAGTATTAAAGCAGGATATCCCGGTATATCAGATGCTTGAAAACTTCAAGAATCGTCCGGAAATCAAGCCTTTGATTGCTGGCGGTAAAACTGTTGAGTATTCTGGCCACGTTGTTCCTGAAGGTGGCTTGAAGATGATGCCAGAAATCATCGGCGACGGTGTTCTTGTTGCTGGCGATGCGGCTATGATGTGCATGAACTTGGGCTACACCGTTCGCGGTATGGACTTGGCTGTAGCTTCTGGCGAAATTGCTGCTAAGGCTGCAATTAAGGCTCTTGATGCAGGTGACACCTCTAAGGCTGGCCTGTCTTGCTACAAGACCATGTTGGATGATTCCTTCATTATGCGCGATATGAAGATGTACGAAGATGCTCCTGAATTCTTGGAGAACTGCCCTGGCATGTTCCGCGGTTATCCTGAAATGATCCGCGACATCATGACTCCGCTCTTCAAGGTTGACGGTCAACCTCGCAAGCATGTAATGAAGATCGCTCTGCCTGAAGTTAAGAAGCAGGGTCTGTTCAAGCTTGGTAAGGTTGCTATGAAGGGTGTGAAGGCTCTATGATCGATATTACCGTTAATGTTGATGAGAAGCTTTCTCTCAACAAATTCAATGTTGACGAAGAAAATGCTCACATCAAGCTGAAGGAAGGCGTTAAGGCTTCCGATCCTGAATTCCAGAAGCTCGTTATGTGCTGCCCAGCTGCTTTATATAAGATGCCAGCTGAAGGTGACGAGCCAATCTTTGACTATGCTGGTTGCCTCGAATGCGGTACCTGCCGTATGCTTTGTGGCGAAACCATTTTGGAGAAGTGGGAGTATCCTCAGCCTACTATGGGCGTAGAATACCGCTTTGGCTAAGATTGTCGCTGTTGAAAGACAGTAAGTTTGCATAGATCAATTTTTAGCGTATACAGCTAAAACAAAACCCGCATCAACGATGCGGGTTTTTTCTTTCTTTTCATCAAAATTTTCTACTATAGCAGGAACCCGATCCTAATGCGAATGAAGACCAGAAGAACCTATAAGCGCAGATTATCAAATGCAATAATATGAACTATCAATCATTACGTAAAAAGAGGGATTTTGCAAAATATATACGAACAGCGTATGAATGCATAAATTATCCCTGTACAGCAGAAATAACATATCTGTACAAGTTATAAGACGCCCAAATTATTATTCTCCCTAGTTATTGGATTATTACTAATTTTGTCTATAACATGTTCACATGGCTTACAGAAACTCCATATCTGCACTGAGAGGGAGCAGAGAGGGTTTCTGTTTTCGCACGACATATTCACTATTCAGGAAAGGGGAATATAGTGAGTGCAGCAAAACAGGCTTCGAAGTACTTGTTTGCTATCGCAACCGTGTACATGTGTTATTTGACGCATGGCGTGCAGGCAATTATCTTCAGCCAAAACCAAGTCAATTTCTACACTCAGTGGGGATTTACTGATGCAGCTGCAGGTGCTGCCGCCGTTTCGATGGCAATCACCTGGGTTGGCGTGGGTAAATTCGTCAGCGTATGGATTGGCGGCGAAATTTCCGACCGCGTTGGCCGTAAGATTATGGCTGTTGGCGGCGGTATTCTTTACATTATTTCGTTTGCCATCATGCTGGTTACTGACAATGCAACGGTTGCCTGCGTAGCTGGTTTTGTTTCCGGCGTTGCAACTTCTGGCTTCTGGGATGGCTCGCTCTACCCGGCGGTCGCTGAAGCTAATCCGAAATACTCAGCTTCTACGACGATTGGTATTAAGCTGGTTATTTCGATTTCCGGTATTGTTTATCCGCTCTTAGCTGCTATCAACAGCGGTGAATCTTGGCATATCAACATCATTATTCCAATCGTGATGTCTGTAGTTGCTACGATCATGGCAATTTTCACGCCGTTTATCTACGACGACGAGCGCAAGATGCAGGCTGCACCCACCGATGAAGGTGCTGCTCATAATAAGGCCGAAGCTGAAATCCAGGCAGCAAAGGATGCAATGCTGGTAAAGCCTTCTGCGTTGACTCAGTTCGTAACGCTGTTCTTCGGCTTCGTAATTATGTTCATCATGTACGGTGCTCAGCAGTACACCAAGCAGTTCGGCATCACCAACCTTGGTCTTGATGCCACCGCAGCAGCTGGTTTGACCTCTATTTACACGGTTGGTTCAGTAGTTGCTGTTCTGTTCTGGGCTTGGATGATGGGTAAGTTGCGCTGGACGCCGATCAAGGTAATCTTCATCGACTCCATTCTGGCTGCAGTTGCTCTGGCATTGGTAATCATTGCTCTGCCGTTGAACCTTGGTGCAGGCGTTGTATACGTTGCTATCGCGGTTCTGGGCTTCTCCGCTGCAGGCGGTATGCTTCAGACTGGCGTTTCCCTGCGTCAGATGATGTGCCCAGGTCCTCGTGGCCGTAATGTAGGTATGTATTACACCTTCATGGGCTTTGCTTCCGTATTCCTGCCCTTCGTAGTTGGCAGCATGACCACTTCTGTGGGTGAAGCAAGTGCTGTATGGATCATGATGATCCTGCTGCTCGTTGCAGCATGCGTATCTATTTTGATGTCGCTGATCGTATTTGCTTCTTACAAGAAGCAGTTCGGTTATAGCGGTCTTCAGAAGATGCGCGACTAACGTTCTCTTTCATTGCTCAAAAAGGAGCATCCAAAACAGGGTGTACCTCAAAAGCGCTATAGTGAATGAGACTTCAATCTCTTTGTGAGTGGCGCGAAGTGAAACTGTCCGCATAGTTCCTTATTTCTTCGCGTTTGAAATTGACTGACGCCCCGGCGTAGGTGAGCCGAAACAAGGTTCGCCGGCCGGGGTGTTTTTTTGTTTATGAAAATGAACTGTCTCTGGGGACTTGTTGTCCAAGGCGATGAATTATCTAAGGTGATAAATTGCTCAAGGTGATGAATTGCCCAAGGCGATGAATTACCCAAGGTGATAAGTTGTCCAAGGTGATAAGTTGAGCACGTTAGAGAATTCTCTAACGTGATGAACGTACTCATGACAAGATTCGACTTAATTTGAACAAACTGTGTCGGTGGGGATAGATTTAATTGTTATGAAACAGAAAAATCCACTCTGTGGAAGATATCAATCGTTAGACTCATGCTGTAAATAGTGCTTTAACGATTAACAATTGCTATAAATTATATATAAAAGATAACCACATTTAAAAAATCTATATACAACAATTATTGAAAACGTTCCTCTTGATAAATGGTGCTTATTGGAATCATTCCAATTCAAGTTCTATAACGTGTTCATTGCAGAAAGAAAAAAACTATAGGAGAGAGGAGCGAAGGGTAGTGAGCTCTATTGTTAAACAGCCGCCTGCCAAGTATCTGTTTGCAATCGCCACGGTGTATATGTGCTATTTCACCCAGGGCGTTCAGGCTATTATCTTTAGTCAGAACCAGGTGAACTTCTATACCCAGTGGGGTTATACCGATGCAACCGCAGGTGCGGCAGCGGTATCTATGGCTATTACCTGGGTCGGTGTAGGCAAGTTCATCAGTGTTTGGATCGGTGGTGAAATTTCCGACCGTATTGGTCGTAAAAAGATGGTTGTAGCAGGTGGTATTTGCTACATCATCGCGTTCATCATCATGTTAACAACCGATAGTATGGTTGTTGCATGTGTGGCTGGTTTCCTTACCGGTCTTGGCACTTCGGGCTTTTGGGATGGCTCTTGTTACCCGGCGGTAGCAGAAGCAAGTCCACGTTATGCAGCATCAACGACGATCGGTATTAAGCTGGTTATTTCTGTAGCTGGCATTATTTACCCAATCATTGCTGCTATTAACAGTGGCGATTCTTGGCATATCAATATTTGGATTCCTATTGTGATGTCTATCATTGCAACCATTATGGCTATCTTTACGCCGTTCATTTATGATGACGAGCGCAAACAGTCTGCAGGCAAGGAAGATGGCGAGGCCAAGAATAAGGCTGAAGCAGAAATCCAGGCAGCCAAAGACGCTATGCTTGAAAAGCCTTCCGGTTTGACTCAGTTTGTAACGTTGTTCTTTGGCTTCATCATCATGTTCATCATGTATGGCGCTCAGCAGTATTCAAAGCAGTTCGGTATCACAAACTTAGGCCTTGATCCTACGGCTGCTGCAGGGTTGACTTCAATTTATACGGTTGGCTCTGTTGTGGCAGTTTTGTTCTGGGCATTCCTGATGGGCAAGTTGCGCTGGACGCCGATCAAGGTAATCTTCATCGACTCTATCATGGCAACATTTGCCCTCGTATTGGTGTTGGCGGCATTGCCTTTTAACTTGGGCGCTGGCGTTGTATATGTTGCAGTTGCCATCTTGGGCTTCTCTGCCGCAGGTGGCATGCTTCAGACGGGTGTTTCTCTGCGTCAGGTGATGTGCCCAGGTCCTCGTGGTCGTAACTTGGGAATGTATTACACCTTCATGGGCTTTGCATCAGTCTTTTTGCCATTCATGGTAAGTGGTATGACCACCTCTGTTGGTGAAGGTAGTGCAGTATGGATCATGATGGTTTTGCTGCTGGTTGCTTCTGCACTTTCTATCGTGATGTCCTTGGTTATCATGAGGGCTTACAAGCGTCAGTTTGGTGTAAGCTCCATGAAGCGTATGCCTGATAACGTGAACGCATAACTCACGAAGACCCTACAACCTAACGGTGTAGTAGCGCGGAGCTATAAACTTCGTGCTTAAAAAAGCCTCGTGCTGGGTAGTTTATCTACAAGCGCGAGGCTTTTTCTATACCGTGATATTGAATGATGTTCATAGAAAACTGCTATATATTGAACGAATGTTGATAAATGGAGTAGAAACCTCCAATAAAAGTAAAGGCAATGCCCATGAATCACGGATAATCTATCGGCATTACGTTATAATTCGTTTGTATTGAATCATCTCAGAGGTGCAGAACGAATGAATCTTTCTCAGCTGTATTATTTTCGCAAGTTAGCCGAATTGCAGCATTATACCCGTGCTGCTAAAGAGCTTTTTATTACTCAGCCCACGCTTTCCGGATCTATTTCTTCCCTCGAACAGGAGCTGGGTGTTTCCTTGTTCCAAAAAGCGGGTCGCAATGTTGAGCTGACCAAGTACGGATCCGAATTCTTGGAATACGTTAATGCGGCACTTGAACAGTTGGACAAGGGCATTGCTATTATGAAGGGCTACTCAGGTGAAGGTGACGGTGGCACTATCGATTTAGGGTGCATTATTACCTTACAGTCCGATTTTCTTCCGCGTTTGCTCCAGGATTATGTTGCTGCAAGTGATCATGAAACAGTTTTTGATATTAACCAGAAACCCTCTCAGGAATTGATTGCTGGTGTGATTGAGGGTAAGCATGATATTGCATTTTGTGCCTGTGAAGGAAATGAGACGGGCATAGAGAAGATTCCGGTTGCAGAGCAGCTGCTTGTGGTGTCCATGAGCCCGTCATCTCCTTTAGCTTCAAAGCCATTTTTGACCCCTGCTGATTTGGAGGGGCAAAAGCTCATTTCATACCGTGAAGAAGTGCCACTGGGGGCTTCTGTTAAGCGTTTGTTGGATAGCTACGACGTTACTGATGTCCGCTATTCCTATGAGGACGAATCAATTCTGGCTGGTTTGGCTGCAACTGGCGTGGGCTATGCCGTTATGCTTGACACGTTCTTCCCGCACACTATTGACGACATTGTTATTAAGCCTTTGTTTAATAATGCAGAAGAGCAGCGTCGTTTCTCTCATATGGTCTATTTGATTTACAGCGACAAGAATTATCGCCCCTATTGCGTCGATCATTTCATTGATTATGTTCGCGAGCATAAGCTTGATCTAACGGCTACTGATCATATTTATATCGATTAGGGATAGGATATATCGCGTGACGCTGGTGCCGCTTGATGCTGATATCACTTGGTGCCGATGTCACTTGGCATCAATTTCAACTGGCGCCCATGTCACTTGGCATCAATTTCAACTGGTGCCGCGGTTGCTGAGGTGACATACCATTTGCTTTAAAGGGACCTTCGGGTCCCTTTGCTATTCAAGGTATAGGATTGAGCGATGATCAAACAATGATCAAATAATGGTCGAGCAATGATCGAGCAATAAATGGACGATGGCTGGACGATAAAAGTCATTCGTCGGAACTTTCTAATATCACGGTAATATCACGGTGAAAGATTCAATTAGATCTACGCGTATCTAATAGGTCAGTTTTTTATCCAATAGAGGGTGTAAATCATTGCTCCATATCCAACAAAAGTCCACTTCAGATAAACATTGGATGTAAAAAAGTTCCTCTTTTCTTATTCAGAATATTTCTCCTTTCCTGCGATTATGAAGGCAGCGAAAGGAGGAACTCATGCGCAAGGGAACATTGGTGGCAGGGATCGTCTGCGGTGTCATTTGTGCTGTGTGCATCGCTCTTTATATGTCGCTTGTAAAACAGGAGTCTGATTCTGCACGCGCTGAAGCAATGGAGCGCTATGGTGGCGAGCAGGTAGAAGTGCTTGTGGCTACCCGCGATATATATCCAGGTGAAACCGTGGATACTAGCAATTCCACCATGAGAACTTGGCTTGCAGATCTTTTACCTAAGGACAGCGTTTCTAATTACGACGAAGTACGAGGTCAGAAGATCACCTCTTTGGTGGCATCAGGTGAGGTTATTTCTGGTGTGCGTTTTTCATCTGATGCCACTTCGCTTGATATTCCGCAAGGATGCGTTGCTCTTTCGGTGCCGGCAGAAGACGTGCAGGCTGTTGGTGGCGCGCTTCGTGCAGGCGCATTGGTGGACGTGTATGCCACGGGCAGTCAAACTGCCTGCTTGGGGCAAAACCTTCTAGTACTTGCAACTAATGCTGATGGTGC
>UQDJ01000041.1 GCA_900539675.1 uncultured Coriobacteriaceae bacterium
CTGTTCGGGCGTAATGATGGTCATAGGAGCTTCCACGCCTTCACCAAACTTGTAGAAGTTGCCATGAAAGTCCAAAACATTGCCTTCGATGTTTACGCCGTACAGATCATGCGCTTCATTTTCAAATACAAAGGCAGCCAAGAACAGTTTGGTAATTGAAGGAACCGGCGTGACTCCTTTTTGAATGCCGCAAATTTTGAAATTCACCACATTCATATCCAGAACAAAGGTGTAAATCAACGTAATGGAATAATCGCGCTCCAAAATTGCCAGCATCTGGTCGAAGCGATAACCCTTTTCCTTGTATTCCTCTGCGGTATGAAGGAGTTGATCAAGCTCAAGAGGGCGAAAGTCTTGCTTTAATTCAGGCATGCTAAGCCCCCTTCTTTGCGAGTTTCTTTTCCTGTTTCATCTTCTTTGCCTTTTCTTCAAGGATGGCGACGCCTTGTACAACAGCATCGATGATTGATTCGGGTCGAACAGCACAGCCTGGAGCATATACATCAACCGGAATGGCCTTATCAACTCCGCCGATAACGTTGTAGCAGTCGTGAAAGATGCCACCAGAGCAGGCACAGACGCCGCAGGCAACAACCACTTTGGGCTCTACCATCTGGTTGTAAATCTCTTGAACCACTTTGATATTGCGCTCGTTTACGCTTCCGGTAACCAAGAAAATGTCAGCATGCTTAGGATTGCCGGTATTGATAACACCGAAGCGTTCAGCATCATAGAGCGGCGTGAGGGCATCTAGGATTTCAATATCACACCCATTGCAACTCGATCCGTCGTAATGAATGATCCAAGGAGATTTCGAAATAGCAGACATAGCTTCTCCTTACATAAAGATCAAAACAGCTAAGTTGATGCCCGCGAATACGAGCGTAACTATCCACGTGGACTTTAAAACCACTTGCCACTTAACACGGGCAAAGTTGTTGTCGATCCAGATTTCCAACAGATACAACAGGGCAAGAACCACAATCACGAGAGGAATGCAGATAGGGTTTGCCCAGACGAAGAACATGCCTACCCAAGCTAAGAACAAAATGGTCTCAAGCCAATGCATGATCTCAACCTGTGCAAGGGTTCGACCCGACATTTCGGTCGTTACACCTTTAACCAACTCTTGGTGCGCGTGATGAGAGTAAGAGAGGTCGAAAGGTGACTTGCGCAACTTGATGGTCAAAATGAAGGCTACCCCGATGAAGATGCCAATGGTTGAAACAATCATGGGATGCGGCATATGGAGAACCGTACTGACATTAAAGCTACCCGTTGCCATGAAAAAGCCTACTGCTAACAGCAAGATCATGGGTTCATATGCCATAACCTGCAGTGTTTCACGGGCTGCACCAACTTCAGCAAAAGGAGAACGTGCAGCATATGCAGCCATAATGAACAGCATTTCGGCGAGGGTAACAATAAACACGCACATCAGCAGGTTTCCACCGCTGAAGAAAATGCCACCAGCCACGCACGTAAACACAAGTGCCCAAAAGACGTAGGTACCGATAGTGGCATTGACACTTGCGTCTTCCTTGCTTAAAAGTTTTCGTACGTCGTAATAGGGCTGAAGAATAGGAGGTCCTACCCTTCCTTGCATTCGTGCCGTAATCTTGCGGTCAATGCCTGCCAATAGGCAGCCCAACACGCCTGCCACAACAGCAAATATCGCTGAAGCAAGAAGCGTAATAAGAATAGTAATGATCGTATTCATGTACTGCTCCCCTCCTCAGCTACATAAATAAAGTGACGGTGTTAACGATGGCCCAGCCAAAGGCCAAAACCAGTAAGAGATATCCCGCAATGGTACCAATAGGCCGTATGCGGGCTTCTCCGAATATGGATTCCAGATACCAGTTTCGAGACGTTGCAGCCATGGGCTGACTGAGCGAGTTGATAAAGGTGCGGTCAGCATTATCTAGAGAAATGCCCGACAAATAAGCGGGGCTAACGCGCTGTCCACGTTTGAATTTTCGCATTCCTCCCAGTAAAACGACGGCCATAACAATACAGATAATAGCCGACATCCACAGATCGTCATCAAGTACTGGCTGAATAGCAATCCCTAATACTGAACCGATGTAGGGTTCAACGAGATAATTCGAAATCAAGGGAATAGTGGCACAACATACCAACGCCAAAACAGTAAAGGTCATGGTGGCAATCCATTCGGTAGGATTTACGGTCTGTTCGATACTTTCAGGGGTGCCCGTAATGCCAGTAAGCTTTCCAAGCCATTTTGCCCAGAACATAAAGGTGGCAGCAGAACCAAATGCAAGAATCAAAATGAGCGCAAACTGCTGGGTGTCAACAAAGGAGACCAGCGTTGCCCACTTTGCGACCAACATACCAAACGGAGCAAGGAACATGATCATGATTCCCACAATCATCATGCGTGAAATGCGAGGCATGCGCTCGAACAGTAAGTCCATATCTTCGATGTTCCTGGAGCCAATATGGTGTTCGGCCGTGCCAACGCAGAGGAACAAGAGGCTTTTGGCAACCGCATGGAAGATAACCAAGAATATAGCCGCCCAAATAGCTTCTGCGGTACCAACGCCAGCGCAGGCAGTAATAAGACCAAGATTTGCAATGGTGGAATAGGCAAGTACGCGCTTACCATTCGATTGCGAAATGGCCATCATGGAGCACAGCAAGAATGTAATACCGCCCACAGCAATTACCAAGATGGCAGGTCCCGGTGAAACGGCAAACATAGGCGCACATTTAATAAGCATGAATACGCCCGCTTTTACCATGGTGGAAGAGTGCAGCAAGGCTGAGGTTGGTGTTGGAGCAACCATAGCTCCTAACAGCCATGTATGGAAAGGCATTTGGGCTGCTTTGGTGATGCCGGCCAAGCTGAAGCAGGTAAGTGGCAATACCATAACAGCAGGTGAAAGAGTGCCAAGGACAATAAAATCGGTAAAGTCGATACAACGAAATGTGATTGCCAAATAGAACAGCGCTGCCAAAAATGCCAGTCCGCCAATTAAGTTCATGATGATCTGGCGAAATGCATTGCGGATAGCTTCATCGGTTCGGGTAAAGCCAATGAGCAAGAAGGAGCATAAGGTAGTTATCTCCCACACGGTAAACAGCCACATCAAATTATTGAAGAAGATGATGCCATACATTGCACTTAAGAATACAAACATAAGGGCAAAGAAGCGTGGACGACGATCGGTTTGTTCTATATCGGGATCATGAACACCGAAATAGAAGTCGTGCATGTAACCAATGGAATACACACAAATACCGGTGCCCACAATGCCAATGATGAGAGCCATGATGAGCGTCAGCGAATCGATATATAAACTGCGCATGCAGGCAAGATCGTGAGCGAAGTACAGATCGTAGACCAAAGTGCCAGCCAACTGGATAAAGGCAAGCACCAGGGCTGCATAGTTTCGGTACTTTACGCTGTAATAGATGATCACGAGCGCAATGAGCACATCGATAGCAAGACAGATGTAGTTTACATATACCGACTGGAAATCAAAATAGGTACCAGTCGTTCCGATATTGGTAACTACCAGTGCAATTGAGGCAATTGCAATGACGGCTGAACCAATAATCACAATGACATTACGCGGGCGCGTTGTTCGAAATATACAGAGCAACCCGGCAATGACAAGCGGAAATAGGATCAAAAATCCTATCATTTCCATGGGCATGCACCTCTTTAAGACCCCGATAAATAACATCGCCTCCACGGGCGATAGTTTTACTCTAACGGTTTGCGCCCACCACAAGGCGGGCGCTTAGAGGGTTAGCCTTATTGCTCGGTAAATGGAGCAGTAAGACTCGCAATTAATCTTTTGGTTTTGTCTCGTTGAGCAGTGTTTCAAGAGTTCGCCACGCTAGCTCAGCACACTTAACACGCGCAGGCATGTGAGAAATACTTTCGAGCTGGGCACATTCATGCAGATCCCCTTTTTGTTCTTCGGTTAATGGTTCGCCTTTAATCATCTTAAAGAACAAGCCCATCAAATGGCGAGCTTCTTCGATCGTTTCGCCAGTAATAAGATCGGCCATCATATCAGCTGAAGCTTGGGATACTGCACAGCCGTGACCAATAAAAGAAGCTTCCTTGATAACATCACCGTCTAGCTTAAGTTGCAAGGTGAGCTCATCTCCACAGCTGGGATTTACCCCTTCATGTGAACAGGTAGCTCCCTGCATGTGATACTTGTAGTCAGGGTGAGCATTATGCTGCATCAAGGCAGCCGTATAAATATTGCCCATTGGGTTAGCCATTGAACATACTCCAAACCGTTTTAAGACCTGCAACGAGTGCATCAATATCATGTGCGTCATTATAGAAGGCAACCGATGCTCGACAGCAAGATTCGATACCCATCCAATTCAAGAGCGGTTGGGCACAATGATGACCTGCACGAATTGCCACATTGCATCCATCCAAAATGCTAGATACATCATGGGGATGGATATCCTTAACGTTAAAACTGATGACCCCATGGCGAACCTTAGGATCAGTTGGGCCAACCATTTCAATGAAAGGAAGCTTGGATAGTGCTTCCATGGCATACCCCATCAATTCTTGTTCACGGGCTGCAATCTTGTCATATCCAATCGTATTAATGTAGTCGATCGCAGTGCCGCACGCGAAAATCCCAGCAGCATCTTGAGTGCCGGCTTCGAACTTTTCAGGTACAGGAGCCCATACCGCACTGGTTTGGGTAACGCTGTCAATCATCTCTCCACCCGTTAAGAAGGGCGGCATTGAATTGAGGCAGTCCATCTTGCCCCACAGTACACCAATGCCTAGGGGGCCAAACATCTTATGAGCAGAAAAAGCGAAGAAATCTGCGTCTAGAGCGGCAATATCGACTGCTTCATGAGGTACCGACTGAGCACCATCAACAACCAGATATCCCCCCTGTTTATGCACGCGGCGGCCTAACTCAGCCACCGGATTTTCAACACCCAAAACATTTGAAACCTGCGCAACGGAGAGAATTTTGGTAGCTGGACCAATCTTTTCATCCATTTCCTCTGAAGTGATAACGCCGTCCTGGTTGGGATATAGATACACCAAGTGTGCACCGGTCTTGGCGCATACCTGTTGCCATGGGATCAGATTCGAATGATGCTCCATGATGGTGATGCAGACCTCATTACCGGGCTCTAATATCGCATTGCCAAATGAGAGAGCAACCATATTGAGCGCTTCAGAAGTGTTGCGACAAAATATAACTTCATCAGGGTTCTTAGCTCCAATGAAATGCGCTATTTTGGCGCGCACCTCATTGATAGCCTGCGTGGCTTCAACGGACAAACTATATAAACCGCGCAAGGGGTTTGCATTCATCTTTTCATAAAAGTAGCGCATTGCATCCAAGACGCAGGCTGGTCGTTGGGCTGTGGCCGCGCTGTCAAGAAAAGCCAGGTGAGGGTAATTTTTTAAGAGCGGAAAGTCCTGAAGGTAGGGATTGGTGCCCAAATCCACTGCTTCTGCAAGCGACAAACGACCCGACTGAGAAAGCGATGCGTTCGCATTATAGGCAGATGTTGAAGCGCTGTTATATGATCGTGATGGTTTTGCATCATACAAAGACATTATTCATCACCTTCATCCGCAAAGAGCTCATGAGCTGGTATTCCTTTGGACTGTGCCAAGCGAACGATGGCATCTTTGACCGTGTCAGACGGATCGGATAGGTATGCTTCTTCAAAAGTAGCAACGTTAAACAACTGTTCAATTTCGGCATCAGATAACCCACGACATGCCAGATAGAGGCGCTGTTCTGGACGAATGTGTCCGATTGTTGCGCCATGGTTGCCCTGAACGTCATCTTCGTCACACAAAATGACCGGAATAGTTTTATTATCGACACCCTGATCGGCAAGAAGAACCGTTTCTCGTTCATTGCCGATTGCCCCTTTGCATCCATGAACTAAATCGATGGTGCCACGCCATACCTTTTTAGAGGAACCACTCAGTACGCCATGAGCATCAAATGCGCTTTGGGTATCAACGCCGCAATGCTTAGTGGTGTAATTGAAATCGCGTTCTTCTGAAGCGTTACCCACGTAATGAAGCGTGGTGGTAAGAGAGCTTTCCTTGCCGCGAAGATCGGTGTAGAGCCCTGTAAACGCATGACCGGCTCCTAAAACACGATGATTGATTTCTACTGTCGCCGCAGCATCCGCCACAACGCCTTGCGTATCTACTGCAACACAACCATCTTGAGCCGTTTGGTATGTAGTGAGTGAAACGTGAGAGCCTACCCCGGCGAACACACGAAGCCCCAAACCAAGAAATGCTTTTTTGGTTGCAGGTGAATCCAAAAGAACACGAACAGTGAGTTTGGCGTAAGGCTCTGCTATCACATCTAAGCATAGGCCGTTCGCGCAGCCCTCTTCGGCGACCAAGGTTACCAAGGCATTGGATGATGCATCGCAATTTCCACAGATTACCAGTGGGTCAGGAGATAACTCCTGTATAAAGCGGTACGCTGCGTTAGTTGCGCCGGCGTCAAAGGCGCCAGCAACAGAATTGGCAAGTTCCTCTTTAACTGCAGCGCGCTGATATTGAGACAGCGCTGGAACATCCAAATTGTCAGGTGCAGTTTGAGGATCAAGTGCCTGAACAACAGCGCGTGAATCGCTCTTGTTAGCAAAATCTTTATCAAGACTTTTCTGCAAAGTAGAAAGAGCGTTATCAAAGTCATCGGGAGTGCCATACACTATTCCTTCGCCCTCCAGGCGATAATCGGATACCGCCGTAAGGCCAAAAGGAATAGTAATGGTGGCATCGTTGGCCTGAATGCGATGCCAGGTAGGAGCAGGCATCGCATTAACAGCGGTAAGAACGCTATCGGCGAAACTATCCTGTGAGGTTGCTTGCGCTGTCTTATCTTGTTTCACGTTACGATGAGTATCATCTGGCTTGCCTGGGCGATGTGTTGATTCGTTAGGCAGCTCATTATTCATAGGAGCGTTAGCATAGTGAGTTGTATCCATTTATCCAATCGCTCCTTCCATTTCAAGCGAGATAAGGTTATTCATTTCAACCGCGTATTCAAGCGGTAATTCTTTCGAAACAGGATCGGCGAAGCCATTTACAATCATCGCGCGAGCTTCTTCTTCAGAAATGCCACGGCTCATCAAATAGAAAATCTTATCGTCGCTGATGCGACCGATAGTTGCTTCGTGGCCAATATCAACATTCTTACAGTGGATATCCATTGCAGGAATTGTGTCTGAGCGGCTATGATCATCGAGCATCAATGACTGGCACGATACGGTTGCGCGTGAGCCTTCAGCACGTGGTGTAGCAACAACCGAACTACGGAAAGTAGAAATGCCTCCGCCCTTGGAGATGGACTTGGTCTCAACGGCAGCTGACGTGTCAGGGGCAGCCAAAACCACTTTACAGCCCGTATCCAAATTTTGACCTGCGCCGGCAAACGTAATTCCCGTAAATGAAGATGTGGATTTGCGTCCGGAAAGAATAGACATTGGGTAGAGATAACCAACATGGCTACCAAACGAACCACTCACCCATTCAATGGATCCCTCTTCATCAACAACAGCTCGCTTGGTGTTTAAGTTGTACATATTCTTCGACCAGTTTTCAATCGTCGAATACCGTAAGTGAGCACGCTTACCAACAAACAGTTCCACAGCGCCTGCATGAAGATTGGCAACATTATATTTAGGTGCGCTGCAGCCTTCAATGAAGTGAAGATCGGCATCATCTTCAACAATGATCAGGGTATGTTCAAACTGACCTGCGCCCTTAGCATTTAAACGGAAATAACTTTGTAGCGGAAATTCCAGTTTGGTGCCCTTGGGGACATACACAAATGAACCACCAGACCACACGGCACCATGTAAAGCTGCAAACTTGTGATCCGTTGGTGGGATTAAGGTCATAAATTTTTCGTGAATGAGTTTTTCCCATTTAGGCTCTTTAAGCGCTTCCTCAATGCCTGAGTACACAATGCCCATCTTTGCAGCTGTGTCTTGCATATTGTGATAGACCAGCTCAGAGTCATACTGAGCACCAACGCCTGCTAGATAAGAGCGTTCTGCTTCAGGAATGCCCAAACGATCAAAGGTGTTCTTCACATCGTCAGGTAGACTATCCCAATCGCTTTTTTGATCCGTATTGGGCTTTACGTAGGTCACAATGTGATCCATGTCCAGGCCAGCAATCGAAGGACCCCAATCGGGAGTTTTCATCTGGTGGTATATCTTAAGCGACTTCAAGCGGAATTCGAGCATCCACTTCGGCTCGTCCTTTTTAGCCGAAATCTCTCGTACGATCTCAGGCGTCAAGCCTGCAGCAAGCTTTTCAGCATTATCTTCAGAGTAGCGAAAATCGTAGAGACTACGATCAATGTCCGCCACTTCACTACGTTGCTTTGCCATAGCGCTCACCTACTCAGCCGACGTTAAGGGAGCAGGCTCTGCTGCGTGAGGAGTAGCTTGCTGCTGAGTGTCCTGTGCCGACTCAAACTGTTCAAAACCTTCAGCATTAATCTTGGCGATTAAAGAGGCGTCGCCTTCAGCTACAATCTGACCTTTTACGACAACATGTACCTTATCCACGTCCAAGTGATCCAAAATGCGCGTGTTGTGGGTAATGATCATCAGAGCACCATGAGCGGTCTTACGATAGGTTTCAATGCCGCGTGAAACAACATTGAGTGCATCGACATCCAAACCGGAATCAGTTTCATCTAAGATAGCTAACTTAGGCTGCAATAACAAAAGCTGCAGCATTTCCAGTTTTTTCTTTTCGCCACCAGAAAAGCCTACGCCCAATTCGCGATCTAAATACGATGAATCAAAATCAAGTTCCTGAGCAAGTTCGCGCACATGCTTGCGGAACTGCTTTCCTTTCATAGTAAACCCTTCACGATCGGCGCACATTGCACGTAAAAAGCTTGAAACCGGAACACCAGGTATTTCTGTGGGAGCTTGAAAGCTCAAGAACAATCCTGCACGCGAGCGCTTATCGGCAGAAAGATTAGAAATATCCTGACCATCGAAATAGATAGTTCCGGAATCTACGCTATATTCAGGATCACCCATAATGGCACGACCTAAGGTGGATTTGCCTGCACCATTGGGACCCATAATGACGTGAGTTTCACCAGCACCGATGGAAAGGTTGATGCCGTGCAAGATTGGCTTCTCGTCAACAGAAACAGTAATTCCTTGAACGTCAAGAAGCGATTTTGCGTCTGTCATCTCTTTCACCTTTCGTTAATCATAGTAGTTTGCTAGGATTAAAATAATCGCTTACTAGATAAAGTCAAGGTTGGAGCGCTTATCTGTTCCGAATGACAGAGTAACGGCATACATTTTCTGTCTTAATCGTATTGTTGGATGGAATGAACGCAAGAATTTGAGACAAGGTACCTTTTTGCTGATCATCATTGGTAAAAGGTAATGGTCTATGGGAAATCCAGCTACGGGCGTTTCCTTGAAAAGGTATGACCTGACATTATGAAGGGAAGTCTAGATGCTTATCTCAACTAAAGGTCGATATGCTATGCGCCTTATGATTGATCTTGCCCAAGGCAACGAAAAGATGTCCTTGCGAGAGATTGCTGAATTTGAAGGAATCTCACAGAAATATTTAGAGCAGTTGGTACGACCTCTCATCAAGGCTGGTTTGGTAGTAGGCACGCGTGGTAAAAACGGTGGATACAGCTTAGCTAAGGTGAAGGAATGTATTACTGCTGGTGATATTTTACGCGCCGTAGAAGGAACCACAATTCCGGTTGCTTGTTCGGCTTTGGAATCGGGCTGCGAACGAGGTAATACCTGCAATGCCGTTCGCTTTTGGGCTGGCCTTGATAGGGTTATTGAAGAGTATGTTGATGGCGTTACCCTTGCAGATCTGACTCATGGTGTTTTGGTTGATACCTTACGCTGAACCACGATGCAAAAGGTTGCGACTGCCAAAAGCCACTCATGGCCATCAACTCAATCCCGTTTGATACTACTTAGCCTGATATGAGATGAATGTGAACAGGTTCATTTTTTTCAGAGTTGCAAGCCATCGTTTATATCTATCCTCCTGATTATCGCTACACATTTAACATTAACACCAGTGGTGACCTGGGATTACTAATGGTTACTTAGAAAATAGTGAGAGCTCGAACTGCTGGTATTACTCAAATACACCAGCTCTAGTGATGTATTTAAGTAGCCTATTGCGTAGTATCAATGGTGCGTTGAGGGGAACCAAACGTTTGCTAGAACGTTTTGGGCACTCTAAGTCCTATACGCAGAGAAACAATTCTATGCAAGGAGGAAAACATGGCAGATTACTTCGGCACTGACACCGTAGTCTCTGAACTTCGCGAAGATGGCTTGCTCATCATTCGCATCAATCGCCCGGACGTAGCAAACGCTCTTAATGGTGTTACTTCCGCAGCGATGGAAAACATTATGAACCACGCAGAAACCGATAAAGCGGTACGCGCCATTATTGTTACCGGCACCGGCAAGGTATTTTGTGCTGGCGAAGACCTTGAAGAACTTTCTGAAGGTGGCGAATGCCAGACCGTAACCGAGCATGGTTTCGGTGGTATCACCGCACGTACCTGCTCTAAGCCTACCATTTGCGCAATGAATGGTTCTGCAGCTGGTGGCGGTTTGGAAATTGCCCTGTCTTGCGACATGGTTGTTGCATCTGAACGTGCAAAGATGGGCTTCACCGAAGTTGGTTTGGGTATTATCGCTTCTACTGGCGGCATTGTTCGTCTTGCTCGCGATATTAACCGCAAGGATTGTATGGAACTGTTGCTCACCGGCAAGAGGATCACGGCTGACGTGGCTAAAGATCTCGGCCTGTTGAACTACGTTGTTCCTGCAGATGAAGTTATGGATAAAGCTATCGAATTGGCCGAGCAGGTTCTCAAGAACGCACCGCTCGCTTTGAAGTGGACCAAGTACCTGGTACATGCCGCTGATCAGATGTGCGAAGAAGACGCAATGAAATATTGCGACGCAGCATATCGCTTCCTCGAGAAGACCGAAGACGGCATTGAAGGTCCTGCTGCATTTGTTGAAAAGCGCGAACCAGTTTGGAAAGGTCGCTAATTCCTTTTCACTCGCGCTATTCATAGACCCTCCTCTCCAGTGGAAAAGCACCGTATGTACGGTGCTTTTCTGTTTGAAGTGGCAGCCTTTTTAAGTTGGCTACTATTGAGGCAAATCGAGCTGTTTCAGAAGGGTGCTAGACGAATCGATACCTTGTAGAAGCTTAGAGCCATGGTAAAGCATGCAAGACGATTCCAGATATGGTGAAGCGCAAAAGATGATTCGAGCTATTTCAGAAGTTTCTTTTCGATCTTCATACTGCAGGTACGAGGAAAGTCATCAACGATTTCAAAGTAGCTTGGTACTTTAAACCGTGCCAAACGTGATTGACAGTACTTTTCCAGCTCTTCGGTGGTTAGCGTTTTACCAGCAACCGGCAAGACAAAGGCTTTTAATGCTTGATCACGGATTGGATCAGGAACGCCAATGACGGCAGCTTCGGAAATATCAGGATGCTCTTCAAGAATCTCTTCAATTTCCGTTGTCGAAATGTTTTCACCTGCGCGTTTGACCATGTTTGATTTTCTATCAACAAAATAAAACCAGCCATTTTCGTCTTGATATCCCTGGTCTCCTGTCTTCATCCAGCCATCTTCGGTGAACGTGTTTTTAGTCGCTTGAGGGTTATTGAAGTACTCCAACATCAAGGTTCGTCCACGAACACCTTTAATTTGGATTTCGCCCGTCTGTCCATACGGCACTTCTTTATCGTTGGCATCGGCAATACGTGCTTCATAGCCAAGTCCTACCCTACCCACACTGGGCCAGTTGCGACGACCAACGGGCGGGTCGGTTAAAACCCAGGTGATCGATTCTGTTGATCCGTAGGTATTCATGATGCGCGCCTTAAAGCGCTTTTCGAACGCTTCTTTTTCAGCATTGGTTACTGGAATAAAGTAGAGTACTTCTCGCACACAATGGTCCTGTTCGTCTGGATCGACTGGCTGGAGCATGATAGTACGAAGCATCATAGCTACCGCTTGGATTACCGTTGCTTTATAGTGACGAACCTGCTTCCAAAAACGTCGTGCGGAATACTTCTCAATGATGATGATAGTAGCGCCCGCCACGATAACCGGCATCAAAGCTGCCAGTTGGAAGTTCGAATGGCAGGCAGGCATCGTGGAAAGGACTCTATCGTTTCCGCGCATCGCCACTTCCCAGTCTCCATACAAACCAGCAAACAACATGAAGGCGTGCGTTACCACAACGCCTTTTGGGCGTGATGTCGTACCTGAGGTATAAATAATCTGACAGGGATCGTTTGAATTAAGCGCAGGAAACGTTTTCAATACCGGAGAGGCATCACAGCGCATTTGCCAAAAGTTATAAATGGCTTGCTCTCCTGGTTTTAAGGTATGTGGATCGGTATAGATGCTATTGAGATCAATATCAACATCATCGGTCGGCGAATCACTGCCAGCTCGTGCCAATAAAAGCCCTTTAGGAAATCTCATTCCCCGATTACACAGCTCTTCGTAAACCTTATAATACATAGGCTCAGTGACGGCGCATATGATATGAGCGTTTTTGAGAATATATTCCGCCTCGTCGGCTAAGTATTGTTCGTTTACTGGAACGGCAATGGCTCCAATTTTGGCCAGTCCAAACAGGCACATTAAAAATTCAGGTGAACTATGAAGCTGCAAAGCTACATGATCACCCTTTTTTATCTCTAAAGAAAGAAACACATTTGCAATGCGGTCTATTTCTTCATTGAAGCTTGCGTATGTGTATTCGAATACATCGCCTACTCGATTTTGAAACGTGAGAAACTGATGGTCTTTTCTATTTTTGACTACATTTGACCAAAGATCACGCAGTGTTGCATTTCCAACAATATCACTCATTTCAAACTCCTTATTAGGGATGGAATCCTTAAGGATCACATGGTGCATAGGGATTGTTAGCCGTTCATACTTCACTGAAAACTACACACGTTTATCGTTTTGGTAGGTTTCAGTGAGGTAGAATGTCCGGCATTACAAAAGGGATCAATAGAGGTTCGTTATTAAGAAACTGGGAATAGAAACTTAATCACTGCGGCAAGAACTTCCTTCATCCACTGCCTAGCATCTTGACCAAAGGCGCTCATCCCGAGAAAAGTCCTATAGAACTCAGGATGAGCGCCGCGGTGAATAAGGTATCCAATCGGTTACATCATCATGATTGGTCAATGATGATGTGGTGGTATTAGTCTGCCTTAAGGACACCCAGACCAATGGTTTCAAGGAAGTACTTGTTCTGGTCTACGCCATACAGGCATACTCCCAAGAAGCCATCCTTGCACTTGAACTCGCCAATACCACAGAGGTTTTGGTTACGAGCGCCGGCAGCCGCCCCGGGCGGAAAGGATCCTGCAGGCGTGGAAGAGGCCGGCGGGGGCTTTCACGCCTCGGCTGGCTTTCCGCAGGAGGAACCTCAGTTGAATTCGGCGATGCCGTAATTCAGATGGGGCTTGGCCGCTGGATCGTCGCCGTCGGCCATGCGGAAATGGACGGAGCCGTCCCCCATGCGCCACATCTCTGTGCGCAGCTTGGATCCCGGAATGACCGGAGAGGTGAAGCGGCATTTGAAGCGCGCCAGCCGTTCGGGCTCACCGGGGATGAAGGTGGAGATGAGGTGGCGCATCGCGACGCCGGCGGTGCTCACGCCGTGGGCGATCGGACGCGGAAGGCCGGTCTGCTCCGTGTAGGACCAGTCGATGTGCTGCTGGTGCCAGTCGCCCATCAGGCGATAGATGAGCGGCCAGTTCAGGCCGTACACCTCCTCGTAGAAGTCATCGGGCGCGCGGTCGGGGATCTCCACCGGATCCTTGGGAGGCCGCTCGCCGCCGAACCCGCCGTCGTAGATGCAGCAGTCATAGGTGTCGACTGTGCAGAGATGGGTGCCGTCGGCACTGTAGGACTTGCCGACCTGCTTCGACAGGGAGCCGCGCCCCTCGCCGCGATCCCAGATGGCCTCCTGGGTGACGTAGGTCTCGATATGGTCGCTCATCTTGAAGGGCGCGTGGAAGCGCACGTCGATGCCGTAATGCAGCGATCCGGAGTAGTCGTAGCCGTAGTCGAGAGTGCGCGTCATCTCCTCGTTGACGGTGAGCGGGACGCCGAAGATGGGAAGCACCTTCAGATCGGGGTTGGCTGCATCCTTCTCGTTGACGTACTCGAGGTCGACCTTGCCATCCCACCCGGCTCCGCAACCGAGTGCGCAGATCTCCAGATCGCGGAAGTCATAGTCGCGGACGAAAGGCCCGAAAGTCCTGCCCACTATCTCCGTTGAAATTGCCATGGTAACCCTTCCCTTCTGTTCGCTCGGCATGCGAGCAAGCTTGCACGGTTGCGGGCGCACCTCTGCGGCGGGCGGGCGCGGTTGGGGCGCCCGCCCGGCAGGGCCGGCTAGCGG
>UQDJ01000042.1 GCA_900539675.1 uncultured Coriobacteriaceae bacterium
TTTACCCCTCATGTATATCCAGTCGCTTCCAAGCCCTTTGAAGAAAGGATAGGCCATGCAAAATGTATCACCAGCTCGACGTGGCATACGTGGTGCAATTGGAGAAGTTGCCCTTGTTATTGCGCTTTCGTTAGCCCTTTTTTCTTTTGCACCCGCCCTCGCACATGCCGACACACAGAATTCCACTATCGCCGAACAACTACGCAGTGCCAACAAGCAAATAGATGCGCAAGGATTCACCACCGCCGGATCCAACGCTCATAACTGGTTGGAAAATGATCCAACCGCAAATGTTCGCAATGCCCTTTTCCCGTCTTCATTTGATCTGCGTGATAACGGAGTTGTAACGCCGGTTAAATTGCAGAACCCGTGGGGCACATGCTGGGGATTTGCAGCTATTGCCTCATCCGAAACCAGCATCTTATCTGAGCTTAAGAATAATGGACAAGACTATAGCGCTAGCAGCCCCTATTACGATTTATCAGAACGGCAACTTGCTTGGTTTGCCTATTCCCCTATCCCTGATAATGACCCAAATGGCCAGGGTGGCGAAGGTCAGGTTCATATGAATACCGATCCAAACGCTCCCTTTAACACAGGCGGTTTGCCAGTCTTTGCCACTTCCATTTTCTCTTCTGGTATTGGCCCGCTCTATGAGCGCACCGTACCTTACAAAAATGATGAGGGTCTCATTGAATACGCCCCTATCACAAACGAAGAGGGTGGCTATGAGTTTGATGAGGATGGCAATATTAAGCCAGATATGGATAAGCCCCTTTATTACTCAGCTCAAAGTACCTGGGCAGTAACCAACGAAGAATTGCGCTACGCACAGGTAATCGAACTGGAAGGGACAAACACCTTGCCCGTTCCTGCCACCTTTGAAGACACCAACCACGACGGCAACACCACAGCAGATGAGTACCGCTATAATGCCAGCGCTACCGACGCCATTAAACAGGAGCTTTTAGAGGGTCGCGCCGTATCTATCGCCTTTTGTGCCGATCAATCTTTACCTGGGCAAGTTACCGAACAGGGCTATATGAATCCAGACACCTGGGCGCATTACACCTATGAACCAGCGCAGGCCAATCATGCCGTTACCATTGTGGGCTGGGATGACAACTATGCTGCTAGTAACTTTACCGAGGGCAAACAGCCTGATCATGATGGTGCATGGATTGTTAAGAATAGCTGGGGAGCAAAAGATAACGCCTTTCCCAATCAAATGGACTGGGGCGTTAATGGCAGTGGATACTTCTATCTGTCCTACTACGACCAATCAATTTCTATAGCAGAAACCTTTGACTACAACATAGAGAGCACGCAAACAGAAACTGAAAGCTATTACAACAACGCTTACGATTACTTGCCTACTTCCACGTCATTTAATGAAACTTCCACCGATGAAATAGCTACCGCTAACGTATTTGCTGCCGAAGGGGATCAGACCGTTCGCACCCTAACCTGCGAAACTGCCCTGCCCAATACTCAAGTTACCTATCAGCTTTATAAGCTTGATCCAAATTACAGCAACCCTACCGATGGCACCCTTATAGCTGAAGTTTCCGAAGTATACGAATACGGTGGCTTTCATCGCGTAGATTTACCTGACAACATGCAGCTCAAAGTGGAGCAGGGCGGAATGTTTTCAGTAGTTGTGACACAAAAGAGTGGCGATAACTACTACTACACCCTTGATGGTGGCTATAACAAAGCTTATACCGACCTGTATAACAAGGCATTGGAAGAACAGTATCGGAAAATCTATGGTCCCACCGTAGAACAAGTAGCACTCAGCTCGTTTCAAAGCGACTATGGACGCGATCCTGTCGATGGCAATGCTGAAGACGAAGCCCTCATGCAGGAATATCGTGATGCAATATGGGATTTATTAAAAGCATTTGGCTTTATTTCCTATGTGGAAACCTACTCTCATGCTGTAGTAAACGAAGGAGAGAGCTTACTGTATCAAAATGGCCAGTGGCTGGATGAAACAGCCGTTATCGATACCCTGGGCAACGACACACAGTATATAGACTTCGATAATTTCTCTATCAAAGCATACTCTGACGACACTCCCCTTGCTGATGAAGACTTAGTTACAGAACTCGGTGGTACCATTGAATCAGCTGAAGTGCTTGTAGGATCAGTCAATATCAGCACCGATGGCTCAGATGTACCATCAGATGAATACTGGGTTAGCCAAGAATCGGCAGATTCGCTGAATGATGCCATCAAGCAAGCACAAGAGATCTTTGATAGCGCCAAGGCCGACTGGACACAGGTTACCGATGCTCAGCTCAACGAGGCGCTTGACAATCTTAACAATGCAATGAACGCATTCCAAACTGCCGAACAAGCAGGCCTCCTGGCATCTGCAACATCGATAGATGATCTTAAGAAAGCCATCGACGATACTCAAGCATATCTTGAGGCAACCAGCATCAGTGTGGATGGATCAGATGTTGCCACAGGATCACGCTGGGCAAGTCAACAAGCCGTTGACACTTTTAAGGCAGCCATTGATGCTGCCCGTTCAGCAGCAGAAGCAGAAAGCCCCGCCCAAAATGACATCGATAGCGCAAAACAAGCTTTAGCTGATGCCTATGACGCATTCAAAGAAGCATGCTCAAACGGTACGGCAGCGATCAGCGGCAACAACAATGATAACAACGAAAGCAACGACAATAACGGCATGCCTACACCGGACAAGAAAGGGGGATTAGCACAAACAGGCGACGCGTTTTTATGGGCTCCTATAGTACTCGCGATTGTTCTTATCAGTGCACTAGTTATCGCGGTAATTGCCTATAGAAGCTCCATTCGTCGCAGGAACTAGATATCCCTTATCGCAGAAGCTAGATATCCCTTATGCCCCGCAAATCCCTCTTCTCAGGGCATAAGGCATAGACAACAAACCCAATAAACCTAGGAATTATGCAGCGCTTCCTCAACTTTGTGGTAGCGCTGCTTGCTTACCGGCACTGTTTCTCCGTTGGTTAGCGTTATCTCATACCGTCGCAAAGACTGTACAGCGCTTTTGTTTACCAGATACGAGCGGTGGCAAAAAATGAATTGGTCTGGGGGTAGCAAATCACGTGCCTGAGCAAGGCTCATCCCCAGCCGCTCACACCTGTCATCTGTTAGGTGTATAACAAGAGTATGCCCAAACACTTCCAGGTAGCGAATCAGGGGTACCTCGAGGGCAAGAACACGCGAAGGGGTTTTAAAGATCACTTTCGATGCCGGCTGATTATGCGTATCGTCCATCGAATTGCGAGCTTGTTTTTCTGCTAATAATGCCTTCTGGTCTTGATGTTGCCGCTCAAGCATAGCCACACGGTTTTGTATGCCTTTATATTTTTCCCGCACTCTCGTGATATCGCGAAAAAGAACAGCTGCCCAAACAAACAAAGCCAGCGCTCCAACCACCAAAACACCTATCAACAGCACTCGTTCTGAATCATCGGAAGATATCAGACGGGAGGGTAACCAATATGCCAGGACCAACAGAATATACAACCCGACTGGAATAGTACAAAACCGTAGATATATCCTTGAATCAAATTGCCCTTCAACCATTGCGCGAATAACTTTTGTCATGATCAACCAAGCTAGCGGTAAGGTAAGAACATCAAGAACAGCAAAAATGCCCACCTTCTCCACCGAATACAGATGCGGTGCGTCAGGCGTCTTTGGCAAATCAAACAGCATACCAAGTGCATATACTGCTAAGGAGATCACAGAACCATAGGCCATTGCTAGTAAAAAGACAAAGAGCTTAGACGCTGTATTAGCTTTCACTTCACGCCAAAACAAAACGAATAAAACCGCCAAAAGTGCGATAAATAACAGATTTGATAAAGCAACTCGCGATTCAACGAAGCCCTCAAACACCGTCAGACTTACCAGAACAAACACCACACACGAGAGAGCTATCGCAAGAGCCGCTCGCAGCAACACGTGTTTAAACGAAGTCTTCATCATTGAGGCAAAGGGCAACAAGCATACCAAAGCACAGGGAAGTACTTGGAGTAAATAACCTACTGCGTAGCGCTCCGCAACAAAAGTCAGGTCCATCGGTGTAATAACCTCCTTGTTGCTGCAATAAAACTAGGGCTGTTTACACCCGAAAACTACGTCTCATAGGAAATCTCGCTTAAGTATATAGTGCCCATTCAGGAATGTGACGGTCTCTTCGCGCAAAACGCCTGGATATCAGCATGAATCGCCCCTATGGTCAAATCAATCGTTATGGTTGATTTTCTGGCCTTAAGAGAGCAAGCATATGAACAAAGCGCTATACACAAACGCCAATTACCCCACCAACCCGTCACCAGATAGGGAGCATTTCGTCACAGAGCACCCCTCTAACAGGTGCGCATTTCTTCTTGCTGACGCTCTTTCGGCATTCTATGGGCACGATATTGCTCCCCTGCTAGAGCAACTCGCTCCATGCGCCACCGTCATTTCACCTGCTGGAGATGTTGCACAAGGCGAGGAGTCGGTTCACCGTTTACTTGAGCGCTTGATTTCGCAGCCATTCATGCGTATGGATAACCAAACATTTACCACAAGAAAAGACGCCGCCTGTCAAAGAGATGGTCTTGCCATCGTAGTGGGTTCTTACCGTCTTACCACCATAGCTAACGAGCAGGTTCTTTTCGCAGTTCTTCGTCATGTTACCGCCTGCTTCCAACGCGATCACAGTCAAACATGGCGACTTTTCCATCTCCATATATCCCAGCAGGAAGACCCTCAAATCGACGAGAGCCTCTTCCCGTTTGCCGTTAATCGAGAAACATATAACTACGTACGACGTATTCTTTATAGGGGCCGTCGTTCGGGCATCTTACCTTCGCGCATAGCTATAGATGACGGAAAATTACATTACTTTAATCCAGATGATATTTTGTATATTCAAGCGCAGGGAAAATTCTGCGAGGTCCATACCTCGCAGAAGATCCTTAACCTCAATAGGCTTTTAGGTGATGTCGAAAACCTTATGGGTGGAACGTTTGTAAGAACCCATCGCAGCTATATAGTCAACGCATCGCACGTTACCAGTATTGAGCGCTATCAATTAACGCTCAACGATGGCACTCAATTGCCTATTCCAAAACAAAGATTTACTCAAATACGACGTGAAATATTTCTGCGTATTGCAGGATAACCGCCAGCTTTTACACCAATTGGACAAACTTGCGCTTGCCAACCTGAACAACAGCACCCTTGAGTATTTCAGGAGCAACGTTATATTGCTTTGGCTCTAGAGCTTCGCCATTCACTTTAACGCCACCCTGATCAATCATGCGGCGAGCATCGCCCACAGAATTGGTCAAACCGGCATCGTGAATTAATTTCGCCACATATACCTTACCCTCATCATTGGGCGTCAAATCAGCAGCAAATTCTGGAATATCATCCGGCACCTCGTGCTGTTTGAACTGCTTATCAAATGCAGCTTCCGCTTCCTTAGCCGTAGCTTCGTCATAGTAAGCAGCAACAATATTCTGAGCCAGATCGCGCTTGCAGCGATTCGGATGAATGGAGCCGTCCTTCAAGCCGGCTTCAATAGCATCAATCTCGTTTACGGGAACCGTGGAAGCCAAACGATAATACTTCACCATCAGCTCATCAGGGATAGACATAACCTTGCCGAACATATCATTCGGAGCGTCCGTCAGGCCAATATAGTTACCGTAGCTCTTGGACATCTTCTTTACGCCGTCAGTGCCTTCCAACAGAGGAAGCGTAAGGCATACCTGAGGCTCCATGCCCATTTTTTCCATAAGCTCACGGCCAGCTAACAGGTTAAACAGTTGGTCAGTGCCGCCCAATTCAACATCAGCCTTGATGACCACTGAGTCATAGGCCTGCAAGATGGGGTATAAGAATTCGTGCAAGCTGATGGGTAAGTTATTGGTATAGCGATTGTGGAAGTCATCGCGCTCTAAGATGCGAGCCACCGTGAAGTTGGAAGCAATCTTTAAGATGCCTTCCAAATCCAGCTTCAAAATCCAATCAGCATTGTGAACAAGTGTGGTCTTTTCAGGATCGAGGATCTTGAAGGCCTGATCCACATAGGTCTGAGCATTGGCTTCAATCTGTTCGCGCGTAAGCTGAGGACGCGTACTGTTACGACCGGAAGGATCACCAATCAAAGCTGTGCCGTCGCCAATAATCAGCGTGACATGATGACCTAAGTCCTGGAACGCACGCAGCTTGCGCAGAGGCACTGCATGACCCAAGTGAATATCAGGAGCGGTAGGATCAACGCCCAGCTTAATGTTGAGCGGCTTACCGCGCTTAAGTTTTTCCATCAACAAATCTTCCGGAATGATCTGAGCCGTACCGGATTGAATAATATGAAACTGCTCTTCAGGTGAAATCATTGCTCCCCTTTCTTGCGTATCGAAAAATTCTAGCACACCCATTCGTATGCTTGATGGGCAGAACATCGCCGCATCGTAACCTCTAGACCAATATCAAATCTGTCTAGATGAACCTGCAACAGGCGAAGCTTGTGTGGCAGGTTGTGCATGCTTGCCCTCTAGCTGTGCGCTCTCCAGGGAACACCCAACCCACTGTGACGGTTATGCTGCCTTACGACACCCCACGGAACAGATGTCCCGATGTGGCGCCCTGAATTTTTGACACCTTGTCTCCGCTCTTCAGCGCGATATCGCGCGCACGCACCGCACGTGATACTTTCTTGGTAGTTTCCGCTACATTCATCAGTGTGGTATCCACCATAAAAGCCGAAACTCCAGCTTGAATAAGCTCCGGTGCCAAATGCGCAATGTCCATTTCTACTGCGTTATATAAATGACTGCGACCAATCGCATCGGTAATAACCGTCATTTCGTAGCCCTTGCGATCCTTTAGATGGTGCGGACTCTTGCGCCGTGCGCACTCCCAACACTTCTGATTGCACGGGCCTTGACTCATCAACAAACAGTGCTCAGTGATCATCAGCTCAGTAGAACCCATGATGGTTACCCCCAGCGGCACTGGTGTCACTTCGCCCAATTCTTCAATCTGAACCAGTGAAAGCTCAGGTGAAAGCCAAACGCGTTTGGCACCCATGTCTGCCATCGCCTGCAAGTCATACTGGTTGGTTACCGGAATATGCGGACCCACCTCAGGTGAGGCACCCCTCTGAACAGCACGTGCTAGCTGACCAAAGTTTTCTACCACTACCGGCTTATCTTCACGAACCCGGCTCCATACGTCAAAGCCACCGCGACGCTCTTCATCGAATTCCTGTGACACTACCGGCAAGACAGGAATGCACTGCTTGGGATAACCCGCCTGTTCTGCAGTACCCGAAAGCTGACCAGCAATTACAGCTTCACCACGACGATAATTAAGCACCGGTACATAAATTAAATCTGCTCCAGCTCGTTTTGCAGCACGGGCACAGGCAGGATTGGTAGCCAAAACGCATACCTTGCACGATCCTTTGCGATTAGGACGTGCAAAAACACGCACCTCAACGCGATCAAGATGACGGCTGCGATAACCCGCAAGCATCTGGTTTTGCAGCTCTTCGGCAGCACGAGCACGCAGTTTATGCAGCTGCGAAAAGCCCATGCCAACCCCATCGTCTAGAGAAATATCTAGCTGCTCTAACGTAAACGGTGTCGTACCCATACGATCAATATGGTCGCGCACTTCGTCAAGCGTAAGAGCCTTGGTGCGTGCCGCTTCAACTTCAGCACCTTCAACCGTAACGGTCTCGCCTGCTAATTCATTGTTGGACACCACGGTAAACGTGAGTGAAGCTGGACGACCAATATGCAAGTCGACAGAACCCACAATCGGCACTGCTGGCAAACTGCCATCATCCACAAAGGCCGCTTGCGCATTGCGCACCCGAAATACGCGATCGCCCTTACCCACAGCACGGTCAACCTGAACCGAGATGTTACCCTGTTTGTCATAGTTCAACGTATCGAGCGTATGTACAAAGTGGCCGCGATTCGTCCAGAACTCAATAACGTCGCCCTGGTGCAGTTCCTGTTCAGTGTCGATAGTCACACGGCCATCCTGCACGCGCGTTACACGACCCACGAACACACCGCGGTTGTTCGGACGACCATAACTCATAATTTCGTTGCCGCGCTTACCCTCTAGATACGCCGTAGTAAAGCCACGTGAAAACGCCTCAGAGAGCACCTGCTGTTCTTCTTCGGTAGAGCGTGGGTTTATTTCTCTATCTCCTGCCTCAAAAGCCAGTGCACGATCGAGAACTTTACGGTATACGCCTACAACGCTCTTAACATAGTCAGGCGACTTCATGCGACCTTCGATCTTAAGCGATGCAACACCTGCTTCGATTAATTCCGGAAGCAGATCAATCGTACAAAGATCCTTAGGTGACAAAAGATGTTCACCCGGTGCAGGAAGAGTCTTACGCAACGCTACGTTGTGCAGCGTATAAGGCAGACGACACGCCTGGGCACAGCGACCACGGTTTGCCGAACGACCACCCACCATTGACGACATAAAGCACTGACCTGAATAGCAAATACACAAAGCCCCGTGGACAAACACTTCGATTTCCATGCCCAGATCGGCAGCAACCTGGCTTACATGGGCAATCTCTTCCAAAGACAGTTCGCGTACCAACGTTACGCGCGAAGCGCCAAGCGCGCATGCAGCCTGTATACCATCAACATCGTGCGTGTTCATTTGGGTAGAAATATGCACTTCTACATCGGGAATAGTGCGACGCAATTCCAACGCGATGCCAATGTCCTGCACAATATAGGCATCCACGCCGCAGCGATATGCCTGGCGTGCCAGTTCAAGTGCGTCGTGCGCTTCGGAGGGCAACACGATGGTGTTAAGCGTCAGATATATCTTGACGCCACGTAAATGAGCATAGTCACAGGCATCAGCAAGTTCTTCAAAAGAAAAATTATCAGCTCCACGACGCGCATTAAAATGACCCGCGCCCAAGTACACCGCATCAGCACCTGCTTGGACCGCCGCATGCAAACAGGCCATATTACCTGCCGGGGCCAGCAGTTCAACCCTGCGCACAGCAGCATGCTGTGACGTTTCAAGAGCAGCATCGCCAGCATTGCGCGCATCGCCAGGATTGTGCGCATCGCCGCAGTGCAAGGTTTCTAGGGTAGCGTCGTTGGCGTCGTGCACAGATGCCAGTGGTTCAGAAGCTCCATCGTTGGCGTGGTAGGAGGGTTCAAGAATGGTGTCGGTCATGGAATCCTCAGTATCAATCCTTAAGAGTTTTCACTCTTTTACTTTGTTCAATCTTTCAATCACTCTAGGACAATTTAGCTACACTGTGTGGCTAGCAATGTCACGAGCGCATAAAACACGAAAACGGCCACCGTTTGTGATGGCCGTCTGCGTTACGTCTGTCTAAAGGCTTACCAAGATTTAGGCAGATTCAGCCTTGCCGTCCGCGTCTTGGAGCGCCTTGATGCCGTTATCATAATGCGACTGCACCTCAGCTAAACGGGAATCGTAAGTACTATAGTCAAACGATCCGTTTTCGGGAGCCTTGACATCTTCATACAGCTGAACATAGAGCTGTAATGCTTTTTGCATTTCGGTTGCACCCTGAACGTAGGAATTCTGAATGTCTTTCATGGCATCTGGTACCGTAAGCGCATTCAAATCGTTAACACACTGATCAACAGAGCCCAGCTGGGCATCAAGAGAAACCACTTCGCCATCTTTTACCGCCTTGGCGAAGTCATCCATGTTGGTATTCAGGGTTTCCATAATGGTATTCACCGATGACATGTATTGACGATTCTGAGTCTGAGCATCGTTTTGCTGATTCTGAGCGCCGCATCCCGCCAAGCAGGCTAGGCAAGCTACACACAGAAGAGCTATCACAATGATACGAGCTTTCGCTTTCATACTATCCTTTCGATCGTTCAGTTAGAGTGTATCCACATTCGCCCCAACACGTTATGTGCGCCGCACAAATTTGGCGATTATGCAGCGACACTCCACAAACGAGCAACCTTCCTGTTACGCAGTGGCACAAAATGGCGCCACATGCCGACCGTCTTAGCGTGCCAGCAACATTTCAATCATCACTTGACCAATGTCAAAGCTTCACGTAAACCAGCGAGATCATCTTATCCTTGGGTTCTTCCGCCAGTAGGAGGCGTAGCTCCCCCACCAGTACCAGTGCCGCCGCCGCTGGTTCCACCGCCACCTGTGGTACCTCCACCGCCGGTGCCGCCGCCTGTGGTCCCGCCAGTGCCAGTACCGCCGCCTGTGGTCCCGCCGGTACCAATACCGCCGCCAGACTCACCGCCGGCACCTCCGGTACCACCGCTCGGTCTGCTGCCGCCCTCACCAATAGTTGGCCCTTCGCCTGCTCCGGAGCCGGCACTAGAACCGTTGTCTTGATTTGAATCGCTTCCAGAAGAACGAGAACCATCAGATCGTCCGTTACCGCTGGGAGCTTCAGCGGCTTCACCTTCATGCTCTGGAGCATTGCCCACAGAACCGCTGCCCTGACCGAAGTCATGAATGGTGTATTCCAGCTGATCTGGCGATGTCGGGAACTGCTCAATTGGCTGATCTCCCAAGACTGAATTCATGAAGTCACCAAACACCCCGTCGGCGGCAACGCTAGACGGCATCCTGGTTTCTTCGCGGCCACCAATCCAAATAGCCGTAGAAAGCTGCGGCGTAATGCCACAGAACCACTTGTCACGCCAGTTTTCAGAGGTACCAGTCTTACCAGCAACCGGCTGACCATTAGACATCGCAGCACCACGACCGGTACCGTTGGTGACAACGCCTTCCATAACCTGGGTTGCTGCCTGAGTTAATGCGGTATCCAACACCTTTTCACCAGTCGTATCAGCTTCGTAAATGGTGTTACCCTTACCATCCTTAATGGACTGAATACAGGTAGCTTCATGCTTGGTGCCGCCGTTGGCAATGGTGGCATAAGCCTGCGCCATTTCGCGTACCGTCACCTCTTCGGAGCCCAGCGTAATGGATGGGTAGGCATCCAACTGCGATTCAATACCGCAGGTTTTAGCCATATCGGCTACCTTATCGGGACCAATTTCGGTACACAGCTGAGCAAAACCGGTGTTCGAAGAAACTGCGAAGGCGCTAGCGATAGAGCGAACGCCGTAGTTGGCGCCTCCATAGTTTTCAACTTCCCAACCGTCTAAGTCCACATGAGAAGTACAGTTGAGGTTGGTATCGGGAGAAACGCCATCGTTAAGTGCGGCCAGCAGCGTAAAGGTTTTAAAAGAAGAACCGGGCTGACGCTTTGCCTGCGTTGCAAGATTGAATTCATCCTGGTCGTAATCGCGCCCGCCAACCAGTGCTTTGATAAAGCCAGTATTTGGGTCGACTGAAACCATGGCTAATTCCAGATTATCTGAAAGCGTTGCCAACTTGCGATCAGAAGCCTCTTCGGCGGCCTGCTGGGTGGGAATATCTAAGGTGGTAATTACCTGCATGCCGCCCTTAAATACTTCATCCGACGAGTACTGGTTCAACAGCGTTTCACGTACGTAGCTAGTGAAGTACTTGTATTGATACATGCCATCGCCTTTATCGCTCTTGGTAATATTGAGCGTAATGGGTTCTGCCTGAGCTTCGTCGTGTTGCTGCTGGGTAATTACCCCGTTCGTCAACATACGATCAAGTACCAGATTGCGACGCTTGATGCAGTTATCGGGATTATCGATAGGATTGTTGTAGGTAGGAGCCTGCGGAATACCAATCAGTGTTGCCGCTTCTGCAACGGATAAATCTTTAGCCCTCTTGGAGAAATACAGCTCCGATGCTGCTTGAATGCCATATGCACCCTGACCGTAGTTGATGGTATTCAGATACATCTGCAGAATTTCGTCCTTGGAATACATGCCTTCAAGCTGGATAGCAATCCAAGCTTCGCGCACCTTACGCTTCAAAGTAGATTCCTGGGCTTCATCTGCAAGAATGGTGTTACGAACAAACTGCTGGGTGATGGTGGAAGCACCTTCATGGCCCGTATGAGTGACGTTTACCCACACCGCTCGAGCAATGCCCCATAAATCAACGCCGCCATGCTGGTAGTAACGTTCATCTTCGGTGGCAACCGTTCCCTTGGTTACCAAATCGCCCATTTCATCAAGGCTGATAGGCTCACGATTTTCCAAATAGAATTCCGCTAACAGCGTAGAACCGTCGTTTGCATATACCTTGGTCTTTTCAGCCACGTTGTATGCTGAAGCATCGGTATAGTCAGGCAAGTTTTGCAACCATACGGCGCAAACTCCAAACGTTACCAAACAACCAAGTGCGATAATTGCAGCTATAACAACGCCTACGATGCCGAGGCGGAATCCGCCGCGCTCTTTACGAGCGGCATGACGGGACCGTCTTGTTCGTGAAGCCATACTACCTCCAAACTATATAGTCTTGGGTATTTTAGCACTCATAGCGCACGGGCTATAGATCTGTACAAGATGGTCACGTTGTTTCAACTTTTTTCTATCGGAAAAGACACAATACCGGGCAGCGTGCACCCGCCATCAAAGCGCACTCATCGCCTTCGGACTGTGCAATCCATGATCAAAGCGCACTTGGCACCAGTAAGTGCCGCTTATCATGCCTGCTGCTTTACGCCTAGGCACTGTGTTCCTTGCCCGTAAAGTAATCTACATCGATACGATATACCGCAGTGGCAGCAAGCATTTCTTGACTAAAGTTCACCGGAGAGCCAGGCGCCATATGATCCATCAAGCGCATTAAGCCATACCGTTTTTCTTCAAGATTGCGAGCAGGGTAAATGGTGCCCCATCCCATAAGACTTCGATAGGCTGTTGAATAATCGCACGCATCATTGCCCGCTATGATTTGAACCTGATGATCCATTTCAATAGCAATGCGACTAAACTGTTTGCAGGTATGTTCTAAAAACTGGCAGTCGGCCTGGCAGTTAGTTTGATCTACTTTTTGCTCGCAAGCCTGGCCCTTAGCTTGTGCAGCGATTCGCGCAAACGCATCCGCCTTGCGTCCTTTTGCGGCTGAGTGAATCCAGAGGGAAAGCTTCGCTACAGCAACGCCGCCCTTATGTGTTATATCCCAGTCATAACCAAAATTGACCGGGACAATAAACATTCCCTCATCATCAACAATACCCAAACGCACCACCGTGCATTCTTCTACGACGGCGCGCAAATCATTTACATCGTTTATCTGACGCGCTTTGCGGCGCATAGGGCGATATGCCGTATGTGGGTTTTGACTAAAAGAATTCATGGTAATAATTCACTTCTTAAATGAAACAAAGACCTACAAAGATTCGTCAGTAAATCCGATTTATAGCCCGCAACAGGTGGCATGCCTATTTTTGACCCACAACGGGCGGCATACCTATTTTTCAACCGCAACGGGCGGCATACCTATTCCAATCACGCCTGCTATCCTTGGCAGCATTACTCTGTTTAAAACTATGTCATCCGAGATAATACTACCAGCAATAACTCTTTTTCTTTCCTGACCACTTAGTTACTCCAATGATAAACTGGCATAATCGCATGTATAAAGCTCAAACACGAGGAGGAAAAATGGGATTATTTTCCGGCAAGTCAAGCGAGGAAAAAACGGTCCAAAAAGTAGCCAAAGCCCTTGAATCCATGAATGTTCGCCCTAAGGACGGTCTTGTTCATGCTGGCGTATTTGATTTAGGACTCATGAATGATGCCAAAGCAGCTTCTGCTGTCCTCAATGGAATACTGGAATACTTACAGCAATCTGACCGCGAAATAGTAAGCGTCACCTCAGGTCTTAGCTATGGCGGAGATGCAGGAAGTCTTATTTATACCATCTTGTATCGATAGTAATAGCTTATTTAAAAAACGGTTGCGGCATACAGCTTTAGTAGCAGAAATAAGCAAACACCGAGGAATACCCTCGGTGTTTTGATGCAAAGTGTCTGTCTTGCAGGTCAAATAAACACCTTGAAGCTGCCGAGGGTCAAACCCTCATAGCAGACAAAAGGCATTTTTCTCAATTAATACCAATCATGCTTTTCATTACGGTTAAGGGCAGCAATGCGCTTCATTTCATCGGCAGAAAGGCTGAAGTCATACAGCTGGGTATCCTGAAGAATATGCTCTGGGTTGCTTGACCCAGGAATAACAGCAACTCCTCGCTGCAAATGCCAACGCAACACAACTTGGGCAGGAGAAACTTTGTGATCCTGCGCTATTCGCACCAATTCTCTGTCCTTAAGCAACTTATTAGTATGAGGTCTGCCACTAAGCGGATACCACGCCTGTACCACTATTCCCTTTTCCTGGATAAAAGGAATCGCGTTACTATCTTGGTAATAGGGATGAATTTCGTTTTGTACCACTGCAGGCATCGTTGTCACCTGAGGTAAAAACCTTGTGAGCAGATCGGAAGAGCGTCGTGTAGGGAAAGAGTGTAGATCTCGGTGGTCGCCGT